>NZ_JBNHGJ010000011.1:0-105262 GCF_059091165.1 Arthrobacter sp. Hb9-2
TGCGGTCGGTCATCACAAGCTGGATCTCGACCCCGTTGATCCCGCCCGGGGTGCCGGTGACGCGTTCGACGAGGGCGTCGGCCATGATCGCGCCCTTAGGACGTTCATCGCCAGAAGACTTAAGTGCGTCGGCATCGCGGGTGAGGGCTGCGTAGGCGGCGACGCCCTGCGCGACCGGAACCAGTGCCGTCAGGTAAGCCATGGTGTCGGGCGCAGGGCGCAGGCTGACGGTTCGCTCTGGGACGGTATGGGAAGCCCGCTTCGCGACAGACCGGGGGTCCCGCCGGTACGCTGCGGCACGGACGGCGGAAACGATGGCGCGGTCCCCACACCCGTCAAGGGTGCCGGTGTCCGCGGCGAGCTCGTCGTCCACGGCCTGCCGGTCCTCGACCGACAAGCATACGGTTTCCTTCACCAGCAGCGTGGTCCGCCACTCATTCAGGCGCCCAGACCGGAAAGCCTCAAACGTGCGGGGCATCTCCCTCAGTGCCTTGGCCAGGCCCAGCAGCCGGCCTCCCCGCGCCGGGGACTCCCGCCGCGCTAACGCCACTTGGGTACCGACCCCGGCACCCAGCTCCTGGGCAGGGACCCCGGCAGCGGCCTGCTCCCGCCGTTGGTGCAGGTCAAAAGCAACAGTGATCTCGGCCTGCCGCGCCGCCGCCAAGACCTTCACATCCTCAAACTGGCGAATCTGATCAATCATGCCCGCACCATCAGCACAAATCGGCACGGCGGCCAGGGCCTCCCGGATAACGGCAACGGATGGGACAACAGGATGGGCGTCCCCTAGTCCGGCTCGCGGCGGGACAGCGGAAGGGGCCTCCCCAAGAACGGCAACCGACGGTACGCCAACGTTCCTCGCCCCGCTTACTTCTGCCAACTCCTGAACCGCTTCCATGAACAAAGTCTTCCAGCAGGGTCTGACAAAAACTGCTGATAAAAGCTGTATGTGGAAAACGCGGCGGCAGCAACGCGCCAAGCCGCAAACAGCGAAGCGTTCCCGTGGTGCGGTGCCCAGCCGCAATAAGGTGCGACGGGGCGCCAAGGGAGGCGCCGCCGTCGTACGCACGTCAAGCCTCAGGGCGCCGCGCTGAAGCGGCGCCCTGATAAATGGAGGTCAGTCCTCCGCTACCACCACAACACTGCCTGCAGGCACAACCCCGTCGAACGGCTGGCCGGAGAGCAGATCAACGCCGGCGGCCTGGACAGCCCCGGACGTCCGCGAGTGGTTGATGGCGAACAGGAAGCTGCGGCCATCGGCAGAACGCCGGCGCGTCAACTCCACCCCGGGATCGGCCGTTGTAACGGGCCCAATGCCTGACTCCTCGAGCAACCGGTCCACGACCGCCTCGATGCCGTCCCGATCCGGGAACGTGGCGAGGTACCACGCGGCCCCTTCACCCACCGCCCGCCGGGTCAGGGACGGTATGCCCTCCAGTGGATACTCCGTGAAAGTCTGGACCGCTTCGGCGCCCGTCAGGTGGACGTGCTCGCTCCAGATAGAAGAGACGCTGCCGTCGCTCAATTTCAGCTGCCCGCCCGCCAGCAGGGGATGGAACTCCTCCACGCGCACGCCCAGCAGTTCGCGGAATGCACCCGGGTAGCCGCCCAGCCGCACGTGGTCCTTGTCGTCCACAATCCCGCTGAAGTAGCTCACCAGAACTGTGGCACCGGCAGAGGCGGCAGCAGCAATATTGGCTGCGGCTTCGTCGGTGACCGAGTACAGGGTGCACACCAGGACAAGGTCGTAACCCTCAAGCGACGCCGACGGGTGCACCATGTCCACGGACACTCCCCGCAGGAAAAGCGACCGGTGGAAGGCCCGCAGCAGGTCCAGGTACTTCACATCCTGGCTGGGCTTGGAGTCGATTTCGCCCGCCCACCAGGCCTCGTAGTCGAACACAATAGCCACGCGTGATTCCACCCGCGAACCACGCACCGGAGCCAGTCGCTTCAGGGCCGCACCCAGGTCAACCACCTCGCGCCACACGCGCGTGTCCCGGCCCCCATGCGGCACCATCGCAGAGTGGAACTTCTCCGAGCCGGCGAAGCTCTGCCGCCACTGGAAAAACATCACAGCGTCAGCGCCCCGCGCCACGTGGGCCAGCGAGTTGCGCAGCATTTCACCGGGCATCTTGGGCTGGTTGCGCGGCTGCCAGTTGACGGCCGACGTCGAATGTTCCATCAGGATCCACGGGTCACCTCCCGCAATGCCGCGGGTAAGGTCAGCGCTGAAAGCGAGTTCGATCTGCCGTTCGGGATCGGCCGCAACAAGGTAGTGATCGTTGGCGATGACATCCAGGTCCTTGGCCCAGTCGAAGTAGTCCATCGACTTCGTGGCGCTGGATGCCATCAGGTTGGTGGTGCACGGCACCCCGGGAGTGACCTCGCGCAGGACGGCAACGAGGTCCCGGTAGTAGTCCATCAACGCCCAGGAGTTGAAGCGCTGGAAGTCCAGCTGCTGGCCCGGGTTCAACGTCGAAGGCGCAACGCCCGGCGGCAGGATTTCCGCGAACGAGGCATAGTTCTGGGACCAGAACGCCGTACCCCAGGCAGCGTTCAGGGCATCGATGCTCCCGTACCGCCGCTCAAGCCAGAGCCGGAAGGCTGCCGCGTCTTCTTCACCATAAAACTCCGAGACGTGGCAGCCCAACTCGTTGTCCACATGCCAGAGGGCAAGGGCCGGATGGTCCTTGTATCGCTCCGCCAGCACCCGCGTGATGCCGGTCGCGTAGCGGCGGTAAACGGCCGACGACGGCGTGTAGTGCCGCCGCGAGCCCAGTCCCAGCACGGTTCCGTCCGCCGTGACAGGCAGGATTTCCGGGTGCTTGCGTACCAGCCAGGCAGGGGGAGCGGCCGTCGCAGTTGCCAGGGCTACCTTGACGCCGATTCCCGCCAGGTTGTCCAGCACCTCGTCCAGCCAGTCGAAGCGGTACTTGCCCTCTTCCGGCTCCAGCAGGGCCCAGGAGAAGATCCCCACGCTGAGGAAGCTCACCCCCGCTTCCTGCATCAGCTCCAGGTCCTCCAGCCGGACGCTGACCGGCCACTGTTCGGGGTTGTAGTCGCCGCCGTACGCAATACCTTCGATGTTGTTCCAGACGCTGGCCGGGCTTGGGGTTTCCTGCAAAGTCATGGGACTCCTTTGTCTGCTGGGAAGATGGAACTGGCTCGAAAACCAGATCTTTGGAAAACGCTTGCCCATTTCCGGGAATGCCGATATTGTATCGTTTCAGAAGCCGTGTAAGCCAGCTCACTACTCACGTTGTAGGGTGAGCGACTGGGATTGCACACATCGAGCAAGGAGGCTCTCATGATTAACAGAAGGCATTTCCTCACCACCGTAGCCGTCGGCACCGCATCTGCCGCCGCTCTGGCGGCCTGTGGAACAGGCTCCAGCACCAGCGCCGGAGAAACCGGCTCCGCCGAGAACCCCGTGACCATCAACTACACCTGGTGGGGCAACGACGACCGCGCCGAGCGTACCCGCAAGGCGATCGCCCTGTTCGAGTCGAAAAACCCGGACATCAAGGTCAACGGCAACTTCACCGACTTCGCCGGCTACTGGCAGAAGCGTGCCACCGAAGCAGCCGGCGGCGGCCTGCCGGACGTGATGCAGTGGGACCTCTCCTACCTGCGCGACTACGGCCAGCGCAACCAGCTCCTGGACCTGGGCACCGTGAACATCAACACCGACGCCTTTGATAAGTCCCTCCTGCCTTCAGGCCAGATCAGGGGCAAGACCTACGGCATCCCCACCAGCACCAACGCCTTCGCCGTCTATTACGATCCCGCCAAGCTGGGGTCCCTGGGCATCGCGGAGCCCACCGGTAAGTGGAGCTACAAGGAATTCAACGACTTCCTGACCGAGGTTGGCACCAAGAGCAACAGCGCGATCTTCGGCTCCACCGACTACACCGGTGTTTGGTGGATGTTCAACATCTGGCTGCGCCAGAACAACATCGAGGCCTTCACCGAAGACGGCAAGCTCGGCTTCACCAAGGACGACATGAAGAAGTGGTGGAACACGACGGCGGGCCTGCGCGGCACCCCGGCCATCATCACCGAAGAGCGCGTCACCCAGTTGGCCCCGAAGTCTCCCTTCGGCTCAAACGTCACCGCCACCGAAGTCACTTGGGACAACTTCATGGCCGGCTACCTCGCGGACAGCGGCGCCAAGGAACTCAAGCTGGTCCCGCCGCCCTCGGACGACGCGGACAACCTGGGCCTGTTCCTCAAGCCCTCCATGCTCATGGTTGCCAGCGCCAAGACGAAGTTCAAGGATGCCGCTGCCCGCTTCATCGACTTTATGGTCAACGATCCCGAGGTTGGCCAAATCTTCAAGACCTCCCGCGGTGTTCCGGCGTCGAAGACCCAGCGCGACGGCACCACCTTCGAAGGCACCGACAAGCTCGTGGTGGATTACGAAAAGTCCATCGAGCAGTACCTCAAGGACGCTCCCGAGCCGCCCATCGTGGGCTTCGGTACCCTCGAGGCTTCCTTCAAGCGCGTCAGCTCGGACCTGAACTACGGCAAGCTGACCATCGACGGCGCAGCCGACGCATGGTTCAAGGAAGCCGAAGACCTCATCAAGCAGAACGCCTGATTCAGGCTTTCACAACTGACGGATTGAACTCGTGACTCAAAGCCCAACATTGAGCAGGCGTTCGGCACAGTCCGACTCCCCGCTGCCGCGCAAGTCGCGGCAGCGCGGGGCGGATGCCCGCGCCGGCTACACCTTCCTGCTGCCCTGGCTGCTGGGATTCATCGCCCTCACTGTTGGGCCCATGATTTCCTCGCTCTACCTGTCCTTCACCAACTACAATCTGTTCGATCCGCCCAAGTGGATCGGCCTGGACAACTACACCACCCTCTTCCAGGACGAACGGTTCCTGCAGTCGGTGGGCGTCACCGTCGGTTACGTGGTTTTCGGTACCCCGCTCAAGCTCGCCGCAGCACTGGCAGTGGCGATGCTGCTGAACAGCAAGCGCCGCGGCCAGGGTTTCTACCGCTCAGCGTTCTACGCCCCGTCCCTGATCGGCGCGTCCGTTTCCATCGCCATCGTCTGGAAAGCCATGTTCGGCGATTCCGGCCCGGTGGACCAGGGCCTGTCCTTCTTCGGAATCAACATCGGCGGCTGGGTGGGCAACCCTTCCATGACCATGCCCATGTTCATCCTGCTGACCGTCTGGCAGTTCGGCGCCCCGATGGTGATCTTCCTCGCCGGCTTGAAGCAGATCCCGGCCGATCTCTACGAAGCCGCATCCATGGATGGCGCTGGCCCGGTGCGGAAGTTCTTCAACATCACCTGGCCCATGCTTTCCCCGGTGATCTTCTTCAACCTGCTGATGGAAACCATCCACGCGTTCCAGATTTTCGCCTCGGCCTACATCATCTCCAACGGTGAAGGCGGCCCTGCCGGCTCCACCCTCTTCTACACCCTCTACCTGTACCTGCGGGGCTTCAGCGACTTCCGGATGGGCTACGCTTCGGCGATGGCCTGGCTGCTGGTGATCGTCGTCGGCATCATTACCCTGATCTTCTTCCGCACGTCCAAGTCCTGGGTCCACTACAGCGGTGATGCAAAATGACAACCACGGCAACTCCCACCCAGTCCGCCCCGGACGCACAGGTGCTGAATTACAACCCCAAGTCAGAATCGGCAGGGGCCAAGCGCGCCAAGAGCACCCTCTTCCACGCGGTGGCCCTCGCCCTGACGGCCGTGGTCCTGTACCCGGGTTTGTGGATGATCGCCTCCTCGTTCAAGCCGAATGCCGAGATTGGCGGAGCGAACACGTCGCTGTGGTCCAACAACTTCAGCTTCAACAACTTCGTCACCGCGATGGAAGGCATCGGTGGCGTGTCCACGCTGCAGTTCTTCACCAACTCGCTGATCCTGGCTATTGGTGCAGTGGTGGGAACCGTCCTCTCGGCCAGCGTGTCAGCGTACGCTTTCGCCAGGATCAAGTTCCCGGGCCGCAGCGTCTTCTTTGGCATGATGATCGCAACCCTGCTCCTGCCGTTCCACGTGGTGATCATCCCGCAGTACATCGTGTTCCAGCAGCTTGGCCTGGTGGATACCTACGTGCCGCTGCTGATCGGCAAGTTCCTGGCCGCTGACGCGTTCTTCGTGTTCCTGATGGTCCAGTTCATGCGCAACCTGCCAGGCGAGCTGGACGAGGCCGCCAGGATCGACGGCGCCGGCCACGTCCGGATCTTCACCTCCATCATGTTGCCCCTGATGAAGCCGGCCCTGATCTCCACGTCGATCTTCTCCTTCATCTGGAGCTGGAACGACTTCCTGGGCCCGCTGCTCTACTTGAACACCCCGGACAAGTACCCGCTGCCCCTGGCTTTGCGACTGTTCGTGGACCAGACCCAGAGCTCGGACTACGGTGCAATGATCGCCATGTCCGTCCTGGCCCTGCTGCCGGTGCTGATCTTCTTCCTGGTCTTCCAGCGGTACATTGTTGAAGGCGTCTCCACCCAGGGCCTCAAGGGCTGACGCCCGGAAGCCGATACAGAAAATGAGCGTCATGGACAGCACCACACCCGCCCCCAACCACCACGAGCCCGTCCCGGTCAACCGCTTCGCGTTGTTCTCCGAGACCCTCCTGGCCGGGGTGCTGGTGCTGGTGCTGTCCATTCCGCTGGTGACGATCCCCGCCGCCTATGCGGCGGGGATCGCCCATCTGGAACGGCACCTCTCCGGCCGGGACGATTCCGTCCGCGGCCTGTGGGGCACGTTCACGGCTGCCCTGCCGGGCAGCTGGAGGCTAGGAATCACGACGGCGGCAGCCGCCGTCGTGATTGTCCTTAACCTTTTGCTCGCTTGGGTAGGGCAGCTGCCGGGCCGGGAAGTGGTGCTGCCGGCAACCCTGATCCTGGCTGCTGCCGCAGCCATTGTGCTCCTCCGCACCGCCGCCGCGTGGTCCGACTTCACCGGCTCCCGCGCCGACGCCCGCAGCGCCTGGCGCTCCTCGCTCGAGACTGGCCAGGCCCTGTCGCTAAAGGACTGGACTGGGTCCCTCCTGCTGGCCGCCGCGCTCTTCGGGGCCGTGGTGTTTGTCTGGATGCTGGCAGCACTGTTCGTGGTGGTTCCCGGCACCCTGATCCTCGCCGCTGCTGCGGTCAAACTGCGCTCCACCCGCTCCTGAATTATCAGGCCCCTCAGTACTGAGTTCCACCAGCGGCGGGCAACTCCCGCAAGCTGCAAACATTTCCCGGTTCTGCCCGTCACTAATGTGAGTTGAGTCCGACGTGTCTTCCGACCGCCAGCGTTCCGAACAGTCCCTCCGCTCGACGAAGAGCCAGCCTCCTTGGTACCAGCCCCTCAAGCAGCGCAACTACAGGCTCTTCCTGGTCCTGGTGTTCACCGGCAGTGTAGGGGTATGGATGCAACGGCTGGCCCAGGACTGGCTGGTGCTGCAGCTCACCGGCAGCCCGGCCGCCGTAGGTGTGGCGGTGGCACTGCAGTTCCTGCCAATGCTGATCGTGGGACCCCTCAGCGGCTTGCTGGTGGACATGTTTCCCAAGCGCCGGATCATGATGGTCTGCCAGGCCGTCATAGCCTTCCTGGCCCTGGCCCTGGCCGTGTGGGCCGCGACTGGAACCGTCACCGTCTGGGCCGTCTACGCCAGTTGCGTAGCGCTTGGCGTAACGTCGGCCATCAACCAGCCCGCCAGCCAGGTGTTCGTCAACGAAGTAGTGGGCGACGCCGCACTCAGGCCGGCAATCGGCATCAACAATGCCATCGGCCAGCTTGGCGCCATGGCCGGGCCTGCGCTGGCTGGAATCGTCATTGCACAAGTGGGATCGGCCGCAGCGTTCGCCGCGAACTCACTGCTGTGCCTGCTGGTGCTTTGCCTGATCGCCGCTATCCGGCCGGCCGAGCTGCACCCGAGCATCCCTGCGGAACGGGGGAGGGGCCAGCTCCTGGCCGGGTTCCGCTACGTCCGGGAACGGCCTTCGCTGCTGCTGGTCATTGCCTTGGCCGGACTCCTGGGGATGTTCGGCATGAACGGGCCCGTGGTGCTGGCCGCCTTTGCCGAACGGGTATGGCACAACGGCGTTGAAGGGTTCGGGCTGTTCAACACCGTCAGTGCCATCGGAGCACTGGCCGGTGCGTTGCTCGCCGCCCGCCTCCGGAGCCTGGGCCGGAAGGGGATCGTGCTGGCTGCAGGCCTCTTCGGCTTCTCCCAGCTGGTGGCGGCCCTGATGCCCACCCTCATCCTCTTCGTTGTCATGCTGGTGGTGGTGGGCCTGATGACCTTGCTGTTCCTGACCAGTGCCGCCACCGCCGTGCAGCTGGAGGCCGGCCCGGAGATCCGCGGCAGGGTGATGGCTTTGTACCTGCCACTGCTGCTGGGAGGACATGCCCTGGGCGGCCTGCTGGCCGGCTGGCTGACCGAGCAGTTCGGCGTACGGCTCGGACTCGTGACCACCGGTGCGCTGGGCATGCTGTCCGCAGCAGTGATCGGTGTGCTGCTCTGGCTCAACGCCCGGAAACAAAGGGGCTAGGGGCCCGGCCCACTCAAGCGGAGGAATCAGCTGCCGGGCGTGAACGTCCAGTTCCCGGCGTGCACCCTGAAATCCCTTCTAGGATGCGCGGCCCGGGCGTTCCAGGCGTCAGCAGCCCCGCCTTCCGCAGTGGAAAGAACGACGGCGGCATCCGGCGTCGGTCCCTTGATTCCGTAGGTGCCGGCCGGCAGCCGGACGACCGCAGTAACGCCGGCCGGGACGGTGCATTCCAGGCGCACCAGCCCGCTGTCCCGGCTCCAGCTGACTTCCACGTCGCCGTTGCCTCCCGGAACGGTGCCGCGGGCATGCTCCAGCCGGCACAGCGGCGGTTCGATCAGGAGTTCACGGCCGCCGGCCGAGGCGTAGCGGACGCCGAGCAGGTGCTCGAGGATCTCTTTGACCACGGAGGCGGACCAAGCATGTGACTGGCTGTAGTCCGTGCCTTCCGCCAGGTCCCAGGCCTCCCAGGTGAAGGTTGCGCCGCGCTCCAGGAGCCGCGCCCATCCGGGCTGGTCCTTGTTCGTGAGCAGGTCCAGGACGGCATCGGCGAGGCCTTGGGACAGCAGCGCCCGGACCAACCGGTGCACCGTCAGGGGTCCCTGCCGCATGCCCATGCCGGCGATTCGCAGGGCATCAGCCCTGGCGTGCTCAGTGCCGGTGATCCCCAACGACAGCGGGAACGAGGTGGCGTGCTGGGAGGCGTGGGAGCTGGGTGTGCCGTCGGCGAGGAGGCCGTCCACCATCACACCGTCCACGCGGAGGCGGGTACGGATGGCCCCTGCCAGGGTGCGGGCCCGCCGGGCGTACTCAACAGCGGTATCCTCCTGCCCGGCAAGGGCACAGAGCCGGGACGTTGAGATGAGGGCGGAGTAGGCCTGGGAATTGACGGTGGTCTTGGCGGCGCAGTCCATGTCGTAGCCGAAGCGGCCCGGGGCCGGCCAGTCCACGATGCCGTGGAGGTACGGGCCGGAGCCGCCACCCAGTTGGGTGACCAGTCCCGCCGTCGGGCCTTCTGCCGGGATGTACCGCAAGGCGTAGTCCGCCGTGTCACGGAGATGCGGCAGCAGCTCCCTGACCAATGCCAGGTCACCGGTCCGGCGGTGGTACTCCTCGGCCCACTCCGGGATCATCAGCGAGAAATCGGGGATGTCCCGTTTTCCGTCCCCGTTGGGGTAGACGGCGTTGTAGCGGCCTTTGTCTGATCCGTCGGTCCAGTAGCGGGCAGCCGACCAGCCGAACTCCCGTAGAGCCTGGGCGGTGTAGGCGCGTTCGCCGAAGAGGGCCATGGTGGCATAGGAGATATTGACGGCGTCGGCCAGGAACTGGCCCTTCTCCCGGGTGGGCGTGTCCACGAACTGCTCCTGCACTCCGTAGAGCGCCGAATCCCGCAGCAGCCGGAATACGTCATTCAGCGTGGCATCGGAACTGCTGAACGTACCCTCGCCGGGGTGCCGGCCGTGGACCACCACGGCACCGACCCTGGACAGGTCCGCGGCGTCCACGCCGGGCAGCTCAAGGTACCGGAAGCCCAGGTGCACCGTAGCCCGGTACTGCTGCGGCCCCGCGGCCTGGGTGTAGGGGAAGGACATGTCGGTGTTCTGGCTGGCGGTCTTGCCGGTGTCCACCCTGCCGTCGGCGCAAAGGACGTAACCCGCCCGGATCATGAGGGTACGGCCGGGGATGCCGTTGAGGAAGTCCACCTCGGGGCGGCCGGGAATGACCTGGCCGAAGTCCGCCACCAGCGTTCCGTCGTCGGCGGTCAGGAACGCCTGCGGCGCCGCGAACTCTTCCGCCAGCACCGTCCGCCGCGGATGCAGGGCCGGGAACTCAGGGCAAGGGTGGCTGCCGTAGCTCAAGGCGGGCGGCATCTGTTCGACGGCGGGCAGGGCAGCTGCGGCCAGGCCGTCCAGATGCTCCACGGGGTCGCCCTCGTCATTGCGGTAGCCCGACTGGCGGTAGGGCGCCTCGGATGCCAGCCAGTCCGGGCCTGACGCAAAGACCTCGCGCCGGCCGTCAGCATAGTCAACACTGATGCGGACCAGCAGCCCGGGGAGGCCGGCGGCGCGGCCCTGCCCGGGTCCGTACCAGTGCAGCAGCGCTGTCAGCGGCACCTCTACGTCCTGCGGCCGTGCCGAGGTGCCCGCCGTGCCGTCCGAAAGCCCGGTGAGCAGTCCGGTGACGTCCGCGGCGTCGTAATACCCTTCGCCCGGGTAGCCAAAGGACGTGGTGCTGAGGCATTTGGTGCCGCCCAGGGAGAGCTCTGCGTGATGGTTCGCCGCCATAAAGAGACGGGCCCTGGCCACCGTGCCTGTGAGCCTGATGGTGCTGCTGAACAGCGTCCACTCGTCCGGCTGGCGGCGTGCCGTGGTGCCGGCCCAGTGGGCGAGGTTAGCGCGGGCAAGATCGGTGCCGGCGCCGAACTGATGGTCGAGCAGCAGGTCGCCGGGTTTTCCGTTGGAGGTGTCTGTGACGTGAAGCGACAAATATTCCGCCTGGCTGCGGGGCCCCTGGTGAAGGGCCAGCCGGCCCTGCGCGCCGGGAGCTGCCGGCTCCTTCCAGGCCAGGAGTTCGATGCCGTCCACGGCCACAGTAATGGCGTCGCCGTCGTCCGTGACGTCCAGGTCCCGCCACCCGGTGGTCGCCGGGCTGGCCTGGGAACTGGCCAGGACCTCGGTGGCGGGGGCCGAATATATGGGAATTTCCCACTCGGCGGCCCGGCGAAGCACCAGGCCGCCGCCGGCATCGAGTTCCAGCAGCAGCCCCGTCCCGGGGCCGGAGCTCCGGACGATGACACCGGCCCCGCCCATCATTGGCCTCACGCGCGCCCGCAGCCGAAAAGCGCGAAGCGGAGGGCATGGGATGGGCAGGAAGGGTGTGCCGGCTACGCGCAGCGCCCCGTCCAGGACCTCCAGCGGAGCGTGGCCACCCGGAGCGCGGTGCACCCAGTCTGCTCCCCACCCGGCGTCCGAGAGGCCGGTGCTGAACTGCTGCGGTTTCGACCAGGCTCCCGGCAGGCCCGCCGCGTCCCACACCCGGACCCGCCACACATAGTCCGCGTCGTCGTCGAGCGCTGGTCCCTTATAGGCAGCAGAGACGGGGCAGTCGGAAGCAACCTGGCCCGAATTCCACACCCGGGACCCTGCGGCGTCCTGCACCACGATCTCGTAGCCGGTGTGCATGGCACGGGACGGATCCGATTCCTCGGGCTGTACGAGCTGCCAGCTGAACGAGGGGCGTGCTCCCGCCGTAAGACAGGGGAAGAGCCCGTCCGTCAGCAGGCGGTTGGCCTGCAGCTGCCCGCGCGCAATCACGGAAATTACCGGCTTTGCAGCTGGGGTGCGGGGCATTCAGGAAACCGGCAGGGTGAAGACGTGCGGGGCGGTACCGGCCCAAGGGAGCCCGAGTTCGCTAAAGGTGGCGTGCTGCCCGGCGGCGCGTTCCAGGGCATCCTCGATGCCGAGAAGCACAGCGTGCGCCGCATCTCCCTCGCCCTCCCACCGGAGGTATGCCTCGTCGATGGGGGCCGGCAGCGGAGCGGTCCGGATAGCTTCCAGGACGAGCATAAAAGCGCCGCTGTCCAGGAGCGGGCTGATGAGCGGTGCTCCGCTGTTGCGGTGGACCAGCAGGTTTTCGGTCAGGTCATCCCGGCCGAAGACTTCCTCGGAGCGGCCCTCGGCAGTTTCCACCGTGAGCCGGTCCTCCGTGTAGTGGAAGACGGCGGTGCCCTTCGAGCCTTGCAGGGTCACGTAGGGTTCCACGGATTCGGCGGCGCACAGTGTCAGTGCGCAGGTGATGGGCAGCCCCGAGCTGGTGCGGATCCGGATCACCGAGGTGTCATCGGACTCGATGTCGTTTGCACGGTAAAGCTCGGTCTCAATCGAAGCGATGTCCGCAGTAGTGCGTGCTCCCGCAATCCGAAGGGCTGTTGCCACCGCATGCGCAAGGGGGTTGGTGGCCACGCCGTCCACCACGTCCACACCGTCGATGGTGCGTTTGCCGGCCCAGCGTGACCGCTTGTAGTAGGCCCGGTCCCGCACCCAGCGGCCGGTTGCCGAGATACCCTCCAGCCTGCCAATGGTTCCGTCGGCGAGCAGCTTCCCGATCGCCTGCAGTGCGTGGGAACCCAGGCTCTGGAAGCCGATCTGGACGCTGCGCCCATAGGCTTCGGCAGCGTCGCAAAGCTTGGTGAAGTCCGCGAGTGACGCGACCGGCGGCTTCTCCAGATAGAGGTCGGCGGCGGTGGCCAGTGCTGCGAGGCCCAGCGGGGCATGGGTCTGGATGGGGGTGGCGACAATGATGAGGTCAAGCCCGCCGGTCTCCGAAAGCAATTCAGCCAGCCCAGGAAAAACGTGCGTCGTTGCGGGGACCGAACCCGGCTCAGGGGGATTGGGGTCAGCAACGGCAACAAGGTCGACGACGCCGGCCGCCTGGAGGCGCTCAAGGTTCCGCAAGTGGTGGGTGCCGAAGCCGTGGACACCTACCAGCGCCACCCTGGAAGCACGGCTGCCGGACTGCTCCGCCCCAGGCTCGCCGGCTGGCTGCGCGCTGGCTCCCGCGGAGGTAGTGAGGTCCCGGGGCTGGTGGGTCCCGGCGACGGTGCCGGCTGGCGTTCCCATGGTGCTCCATTCCGCCCGGACAGGGCATGAGTTCCTGCAAGCGCATGATGGCAAGCGCTTTCCGCCTTCCAGTGTGCGCCACGCGCAGGCTTGCCGTCCACTTATGTAACGATTCAAAAACTAGCTTGACCCGCCCATGGCAGGGGTCTAGATTTTCGAGAAACCGATTACTTACGTGACGTGGACCACTCCGGTCTTCGTTTCTGCAACGATAGAGAACCGAAGGGAGCCGTGCCATGTCAACGTCGTCGTGGAGCGCCCGGGCATACTCGTTCTTTGACACACTCCTTTGGGTCGCTTGCCTGAACATGCTGTGGCTCGCCTTCACCGTCCTGGGCCTTGGTGTCCTGGGTGCGGGGCCTGCCACCGCAGCAGCGCAAATCCTGGTCCGCAAGAGGGCCAAGGGTGACGCCGCGCGCCTGCTGCCCGGCTTTGCCCACGAGTACCGCCGCAATCTTGTCCGCGGCAACGCCCTGGCCCTCCCCGTCATGGGGGTGGCCGTGGCCCTCGCCATGAACTGGAACTACTTTTCCGGCTCGGATGGACTGTTGTCCCAGTTGGCAGCCGCTGCAACCTTTGTCGGAGCCATCTTCGTTGCCGGCGCGGTGTGCTACCTGTTCCCCATGTTTGCCCGGTACCACCTTCCCCTGCCCCAGTACTTCCTGATGTCGTCACGCTTCGCCCTCCGCCACCTCGCGGGCACAGTCATTCTGCTGTTCGTCTCTGCAGCCGTGGCCTATGCGAGCGGTGCCGTCCCAGGCCTGATCCCGTTCTTCAGCATCGGAGCCTGGCTGTTCCTGACCGGGTGGCTGTGTGACCGCTTCTTTACCGCCAACGATGACTCCATGGCCGCCGCCTATGAGCAATTGCAGGCCGCTGCCAGCGGTCTGCAGCATAACCAGGCGCTGACAGCGCGCTGAGCGCACGGCCCTAAACATAAAACTGACCTCCTGCTGCCCGGGCTCATCGCTGCGCGGTGACAGCAAAACCGACCCCGAAGAAGTGGAAAAGGAACAAAATGATCCGCAGAAGAATGTCCCTGGCCGCCGCCGTCGTTACCGCTACGGCGCTCACCCTGACGGCCTGCGGCGGAGGTGAAACCCAGTCCGCAGACCTCTCCACAGTGAACGTCATGGCTCCCTTCCTTGAAGCGCAGCCGCCTTCCGCCGACGGCGCCGTCCAGAAGAAGCTCGAGGAGCTGGCTGGCAAGGACGTCAATATCACGTGGGCCCCCAACGCCTCCTACGAGGACAAAACCAACATCACCCTGGCATCCTCCGAGATCCCGCACGTGATGGTCATCCAGGGTAAAACGCCCGGTTTCGTCAAGAACGCCGAAGCCGGTGCCTTCTGGGACCTGACGGACAAGCTGGCTGAATACCCGAATTTGAAGACCACCTTCCCGGACATCCAGCAAAACGCGAGCATCAACGGCAAGGTCTATGGCGTTTACCGCGGCCGCGCCCCCATGCGTGCTGCCGTGATGTTCCGGCAGGACTGGCTGGACAAGTTGGGGCTTGAGGCTCCCAAGACCACGGCGGACCTGTACGAGGTAGCCAAGGCATTCACCGAAAAGGATCCGGACGGCAACGGCCAGAATGACACCTGGGGCATCACCATCCCCAAGTGGGGCGCCCTGGGAACCAACAGCCCGTACGACTTCATCGAGACCTGGTACGGCGCGGGCAACCGCTGGACCGAAAAGGACGGGAAACTGATCCCGAGCTTTGAGACCGAGGAATTCCTGGAAGCCAACCGGTTCGTCAAGAAGATGGTGGACGAGAAGCTCATCAACCCGGACTTTGCCACGTTCGACCCCACCAAGTGGAACGAGCCGTTCCTGAACGGCAAGGGCGGCATCATTGTCGACGTCGACTCCCGGGTGAGCGTCCTCATCAACCTGTTCAAGCAGGCAGACCCGAACAACTTCGACAACAAGGTGGGCTTCGTCGGCAACCTTGAAGGCCCGGACGGCGAGCTAAACGCCCACCCTACCGACGGCTACTCCGGCTTCCTGGCGATCCCCAAGTCCAGCGTCAGGACCGAGGCTGAATTGAAGACCGTGCTGGAGTTCCTGAACACCATGAACGGCAAGGACGTGGCCGTGCTGCTCAACAACGGCATCGAAGGCGTGAACTTCACGCTGGAGGATGGCAAGGCTGCCACCATCAAACCTGAAACCGAGGAAGCCAAAGCCGTCAACACGGACATCAAGAGCTACGCACAGCTCGGCATGAACGTTGCCGGAAACACCTTCTACCCGGTGAAGCAGGCCAGCGAGTACGAACAGCAGGTCTTCGACAAGCGCACCGAAGTGATGGCCGAAG
Source organism: Arthrobacter sp. Hb9-2 (assembly GCF_059091165.1). Lineage (NCBI taxonomy): Bacteria > Bacillati > Actinomycetota > Actinomycetes > Micrococcales > Micrococcaceae > Arthrobacter > Arthrobacter sp. Hb9-2. The sequence continues at coordinate 15,461 of NZ_JBNHGJ010000011.1, forward strand.
ACCTGAAGAGCGCCGTCTACAATCCGGCCGCCCCGTACGTGTCCGCCACCTATGTTTCCAAGGGTGCGCAGCTGGACAACATCGTTGCCGATGCCCGCATCAAGTACCTCGCCGGCCAGATCGACGAGCAGGGCCTGAAGGACGCCATTAAGCTGTGGAACACCAGCGGTGGCGACAAGGTCAAGGAAGAGATCAACAAGCTCTGGCAGGACAACAAGTAAATGACAGCCCCTGTCATTGCCACCAAAGCCGGGGAGCGGGCGCAGCCTCCTGCGTCCGCCCCCCGGAAGCGGGGAAGGTTCTCCGTCCACTTCGCGCACTACAAGTGGCTGTACCTGCTGCTGCTGCCCGGCGTGGTGTACTTTGCCATCTTCCGTTACGGGCCCATGTACGGGGTCAGCATTGCTTTCAAGGACTATGTTCCGTTCCTGGGCGTCAACGGCAGCCCGTGGGTGGGGTTCCAGCACTTCCGGGACTTCTTCTCCAACCCGGACTTCCCGCGGCTGCTGGGCAACACCCTGATCCTGGCGTTCCTGAACCTTGGCATCGCGTTCCCGCTGACCATCGTCCTGGCACTGCTGCTGAATGAAGTCCGGCTCTCGATCCTCAAGCGCACCGTCCAGACCCTCGTGTATATCCCGCACTTTTTGTCCTGGACCATCGTTGCCTCGTTGAGCTTCCTGCTCTTTGCCCTGGACTTCGGCCCGCTGTTCCTGTTCCTGAACTCGGTGATGGGAACGAACATCGATTTCCTGTCGGATCCCAACTGGTTCCGTCCCCTGATTGTGTTGCAGGAGATCTGGAAGAACACCGGCTGGGGAACCATCATCTTCCTCGCCGCGCTCGCCACCGTTGACCAGGACCAGTACGAGGCCGCGATCATCGACGGCGCCGGCCGGTTCCGCCGCGTCTGGCACATCACGCTTCCCGGCATCCGGTCCACCATCATCGTGATGCTGATCCTGGCCATCGGGCAGATGCTCAACACCGGCTTCGAGCAGATCTACCTGATGACCAACGCCCTGAACCGCTCCGCGGCCGACGTGTTCGATACCTACGTGTACTTTGTCGGCATCACGCAGGGCGCCTACAGCTACTCCACCGCCGTCGGGCTCTTCAAATCCCTGGTGGGCCTCGTGCTGATCTTCGGCACCAACGCCCTGGCCAAACGCTTCAACCAGAGCGGACTGTTCTAGCCATGAAAATCCACAACACCACCGGCGGGCGGATCTTCGACGCTGCCAATTACGTGTTCCTGTCCCTGGTCGGCATCATCACCTTGCTGCCGTTCATCTACGTGATGGCCGGATCCTTCGCCACCGAAGCGGAAATCACCCGGCGTGCGTTCTTCGTCTGGCCGGAGCAGTTCACCCTGGGCTCCTACGAGTACATTTTCTCCACACCTGCGTTCACCAGGGCGCTGGTCACCACTGTCCTGGTCACAGCCGTCGGCACCCTGATCCAGCTCGCATTCACCGTGACCATGGCCTACCCGCTGGCCAAACGCACCCTCCGCGGGCGCAAGGTCATCCTGTCCCTTGTGGTTTTCGCCATGGTGTTCTCCGGCGGCATGATCCCCACCTTCCTGCTGGTCAAGGACCTGGGCCTGCTGAACTCCTACTGGGCCCTGATCCTGCCCGCGGCGATCAACCCGTTCAGCCTGATCATCATCAAGAACTTCTTCCAGGAACTCCCGCAGGAGCTGGAGGAATCGGCCAAGATGGACGGCGCCACCGAGATCGGGATCCTCTGGCGGATCCTGCTCCCGCTGTCCAAGCCCGTCCTGGCCACGTTCGCGCTGTTCTACGCCGTGGGCATCTGGAACGACTTCATGTCGCCGCTGCTCTACCTCTCGGATAACTCCAAATGGACCCTGCAGATGTACCTGCGCCAGGTCACGGCAGCATCGGACCTCCTGGGCACCGGCAACGTGGATCCTGCCTACATCCCGCCGGAGCAGGGCATCAAGTTCGCCGTCATCGTGGTGGCAACCCTGCCCATCCTGATCTTTTACCCGTTCCTGCAAAAGCACTTTGCCAAAGGCATGCTGATCGGTTCCGTCAAGGGCTGATGCACCAAGAGAAAGCACTAAAGCACACCATGAAAGTCCTGCTTGCCGGAGATTCCACGGTCGCCAACTGCCCCACGCACGAGTACCCCATGAGCGGCTGGGGAGCCAAACTGCCCCCGCATATTTACACCTGGGCTGCCGTGCACAATTTCGCCAAGGGCGGCGCCAGCACTGAGTCCTTCCGGGAGGAGGGGCTCTGGGGCCAGCTTCTGGCGGAGGCAGCCCATGGCGACCTGGTGCTGATCCAGTTCGGCCATAACGACCAAAAGAAGCCGCACCTGGCGGCACGTACGGGTTATGCCGCCAACCTGCAAAGGATGGTGGCCGAGGTCCGGGCCCTGGGGGCGCTGCCCGTGCTGTGCACATCGGTGGAGCGGCGGCACTTCCTGGCTGGCCCGTCGTCGGACGCTTCCTTGGAGGAGAGCCTCGAGGATTATCCGGAAGTGGTGCGGGAGATCGGCATGGAGCTGGGGCTGCCGGTCATCGACCTCAACTCGTGGACCCGCGCGCTGTACGTGCGGCTGGGGCGGGAGGAGTCGGCATCCCTCTTCTGCCACTTCGCACCGGGTGAACATGCGTACTGGCCCGACGGGCTGACGGACAACACACACTTCTCCCAGCAGGGTGCAGCCGTGGTGGCAGAGCACGTTGCGGGGCAGCTTCAGGAGTTGGGGCTGGCCCCGTTGGGTTTGGCACGTACGACGGCGGGGCGCGGCTAGGTGGGAGCGGCCGGCCTGGGAACGAAGGTGCTTTACAGCAACCCGCTCAACGGTCCCGGGGACGTGGCGGACTGGGTAGGCGAAGGGCCCGTGAGCCTGGGCAGCCGCGAAGGGGCCCTGGAGCTGTCCGGCTCGCTGGATGACGAGGAGTTCGGGGACCACGCGCACTGGACGTTCTGGTGCCCGGAGGAGTTTCCCGACGGCATCCGGGTCAGCTGGGAGTTCCTCCCCCTTGAGGAACCGGGGCTGGCCATGGTGTTTTTCGCTGCGAACGGGCATGGCGGGCGGGATCTGTTCTCCCCTGAACTCACGCCGCGGACCGGCTACTACGCGCAGTACCACTCGGGGGACATGGACGCCCTGCACGTCTCGTATTTCCGGCACAAGTACCAGTCGGAGCGGGCTTTCCGGACCTGCAACCTCCGCAAGAGCGCCGGCTTCGAGCTGGTGGCCCAGGGCGCGGACCCATTGCCGCCAACAGAGGACGCCGTGGATTTCTACCGAATGGAAGTTGTGAAGGACGGCCGGAACGTGGCCTTTTCCATCAACGGGCTGCCGCTCCTTGACTGGCAGGATCCATCGGACACGGTGCTGGGCGGAGGCTACTTGGGGTTCAGGCAGATGGCACCGCTCCGCGCCGCCTACCGCAACCTTGTGGTGGAAAAGGTTTAGCGTCCAGTTTCGTTACTTTTGCCAGGCCAGCCAGTCGATGGCTTCCTGGGCAATGGCTGCGGGTACCGTGTGCGGGCCCGGGAACTCCCGGTAGGTGACGTCGTAGTCTTCGGCCTGAAGTGCGGGCACCAGCCGGCGGCTGGTGCGCTCAATCGGCAGGACGGCGTCACTGTCTCCGTGGGAAACGAAGACCCTGGGTTTGCCGTTGCGCGGGACGGGCGGGACAAACCCCGGGGAGAAGGCGATCACCCGGGAAAAGAGGTCGCCATTGGCCAGGCCCATAGCCAGGGAGTAGGAAGCGCCGTCTGAAAAGCCACCCACACCGATGCGGTTCGGGTCCACGAAGACCTGTTTGAAAACTCGCTCCATGGCCCGGTTGATCACCTGGACGTCGGGGCCGAGGGGACCCCGGACGCCGTCCCAGGTTGAGCCATGCGAAGCCGGTGCCGCCAGGACGATTTTGTGTGTTTCGGCAAAGGCGGACAGCAGTGATAATCCTCCCGCGGCCTCACCCCCTGCGCCGTGCAGCAGGAGGATAAGCGGGGCCGGCTGGCCGGGCCGCAGCCCGGACGGGACGTAGAGCAAGGTGTCCCGGACAGCCTCCAGCCCCAGGCCCTGCTGGCCCGGGGCAGGTGCTTGCCGCGGCTTGCTTCCCGGCCTGGCACTCAGGGCAGCAAAGTTCAGGGTTGATTCTTTGGGACGGTCCATTTCTTCTCCCGAACAGGCTGAGAGCGCTGCGGCCATTGCCAATGCTCCCGCGCCAACCAGGAAGCTGCGTCGCGTGGGGCCGCCGTTCCCTCGTTCACCCAGCAGGGCGGAGGCCCTTACCTTTCAGGTCAATACACCTAGGCGATGGCTTCCAGCGACAGTTCCTCCACCGCCGACTGAAGGGCATCCAGGTCGAACCACGCGACAGGAAGTACGTCATGGATAAAGGCATCAAAATCGAAGGGATGGCAGTGCCCGCCGTGGTTCCAGTAGAGGATCCAGAGATCGATCAGGCCAAGGTCCTTGCGCTGCAGCAGGTGTCTGGCTCTGTGCCGCAGGTCATCCATAACCAATCCTTGCTTCTGCTACCCCCACCCCACAAGAGCAGTAAGTGTGTTTGGCGCAAAGGATTTCCGGTGTGGTCTCACAAGGGCAGGGAGGCAGGAGATTCCAAGGCATTGGCGATGACCCGCTGCAGCTGCAGGGCACTGTTTTTGGTGGATCCGCCCGCATCAACCACAGTGAATCCGGGGTACCAAGGCAGCTCCGTGTAGGCCTTCCGGAACCTCTGGAGATCCTCAAGGCTTTCCTGGTCCTCGCCCCGAAGGGCAATGCGTTCGTACGCCTGCTCAGCCGGGATGTCGAAGTAGACCACAGCCTGGGCCTTCGGCAGCTTTCCCAGCAGGGCTTCCAGCATCCGGTGGCGGCGGATGCCCCGGGTTTTCCGCAGGGCCAGCTGGCAGTACAGATGCCGGTCCATGATGACCAGGCCGTCAAAGCGCCGGGCACGCAGGTGATTGAGCACAACGTTGAAGACCCGCACAGCGGTTTCGAGAATATCCGCGACCTGCACGGGCAGGGGTACAGCGAAGCGCCGGGCCAGGCCGGCGATGGTTTTCCTCCCCGAGTAGTTGCCGAGCACCAGCACCGGCGTGCCGGGCAGAAGGTCCGCCACCTCGCGCGCGGCAGTGGATTTGCCGGCACCATCAATGCCCAGCACGACAATGAGGGCCGATGGTCGTCTCACGCGAAGTGTCATGTCTCTTTCATACAGGGGCGCACTGTGCCTGCGGTTCGGGAAGCCTGTGGGAAGGCTGTGAAAGCAGAAGGCAGCGCCGCCAGGTCAAAGTTGGAGCAGAATAGGGGAGTCTGCACTGGGAGGGAGACTTGGCATGGAGCCTCTAATGGTTGATGGTGGCAAAGGCACGGTGGAGTTGCGTTCCGACGGTGTCATCCACCTTATCTGGGAGCCGCAGGTCCGCATAGAACAACATGACGCCCAGGCAGCGATGGCGGCCGTCAACGCGATAGCAGGGGACAAGACATACCCGATGCTCGTGGACATGGCCACCACCGAAAATGTCACCAGGACGGCGCGTTCGGTGTTTTCCATCCCCTGTGCCGCCAACCGGATCGCGCTGCTCGGCTCCAGTCCGGTGGACCGGATCCTGGCGAACTTCTTCCTGGGCGTCCACGTCCCGCCCTGCCCCACCCGCTTCTTTACCTCCAGGACTGAATCCATGGCCTGGCTGCTGCAGGCCGGGTAATCGTTCCGGTGCAGAGGCCGGTCAGTCAGCGGACGCGCCCCCGGTGCTCTGACGCACCACCAGTTCCGGGGTGAAGACGACTGCGCGGTGCCTCGCGTGCTGGGCTTCAACCTCTTCCGCCAGGAGTTCGATGGCCGTCCTGCCCAGGGCCTCGGTTGGCTGCCGGATGGAGGAGAGGGGCACCACGGCGGAGACTGCGAAGTCGATGTCGTCATAGCCGATCAGTGCGATGTCCTCCGGGATCCGGTAGGTGTGCGTCATGGTGAGTGACTGCATAACGCCGAGCGCCAAGAGGTCGTTGGCGCAGAAGATCCCGTCGGGTAGCCCGCGGCGGTCCCGTTCCACCAGCATGTTGCCGACGCTGCGGCCGGCCAGGACAGTCTGGCCTTCCGAGACCAGCACCTCAAGCGTGGCGTCCGGTTCTTCCTTCACTGCCCGCTGGGCTCCCTGGAGGCGGTCAGCCACCTGGCGGATGGACGTGGAGCCACCCACAAAGGCCAGCCGACGGCGGCCGGTGTCCAGCAGGTGCCTGGCAGCCAGGTAGCCGCCGGCGTCGTCGTCAACGGCCACGGAGGAGAACTTCTCCTCGTCAGCCAGCCGGTCCACGAGGACCGTGGGCACGCCGCGCTCGCGGAGGAGGTCCAGCCGCTCGGTCACGTCGCCCACGGGCGAAATGAGCAGCCCCTGGACGCGCTGCTCCTGGAACAGGTCGATGTAATTGGCCTCACGGCCGGCGTCGTGGCCGCTGTCGCCCAGCAGCACGGCGCTGCCTTGGAGGGCGGCCGCATCCTCGGCGGCGCGCACCACGGAGGTGAAGAAGGGGTTTCCCACGTCCAGGACGATGAGCCCGATGGTGCGGCTGTGTCCGGCGCGGAGCTGGCGTGCCGCATCATTGCGGACGAAACCTAGTTCATCAATGGCACGCAGTACCCGTTCCTTGGTCCGCTGCGAGACTCTGTCCGGGTAGTTCAGCACATTCGAAACAGTGCCCACCGCCACACTGGCGTGGTTGGCTACGTCCTTGATGCTGGCTGAGCGGTTCATGATTCTCCGTGCTGGTGGGCCGAGTGCAGATGCCTCCCGGTCTTGGTGAGGAACAGGTCCCGGAATGCTTGACACCTGCTCACGTTCAAGAGTACTTTGAATCGTAACAATGAAACGATTCAAAGATCTGCAAGTTCAGGAGAGTTCCAAATGAGGGTGTGCTTCCGTTCCTCGGTCCAGCCGGCGCTGATCGACGAATACCGGCGGCGGCACGCTGCCGTGTGGCCGGAGATGCTCCGGGCCCTCAAGGATTCCGGTTGGAACAACTACTCGCTTTTCCTCGGCGAGGACGGACTCCTGATCGGTTACCTGGAGTGCGACGACTTCGACGCAGCCCGGGCCCGCATGGCCCTCGCGGACGTAAACGCCCGCTGGCAGGCGGAAATGGCCAAGCTTTTCGAAGACACGGACCAGGCTCCCGATGAGGGGTTCCAGGTACTTGAGGAAGTCTTCAACCTCGACAGCCAGCTCGCGGCGGCAGAATCCGCTGCACGCTGACAGTGCAGGCCAGGCACTGTGCGCTCCAGCAGCGGGGCCACGCCGGACACTGCAACACCAACCAGACCACAGCAAGACCAGACACCGGAAAGAACCATCATGAATGACGTAGCAACGGCGCTGGGCAGGCTCGAGGAGCTTGCCATCGAGGTCCCCTCGTGGGCTTATGGAAATTCCGGTACGCGGTTCAAGGTGTTCGGCACGCCCGGCACCCCGCGCACCGTGCAGGAAAAGCTTGCGGATGCGGCGAAGGTCCACGAACTGACCGGCCTGGCTCCCACCGTTGCGCTGCACATCCCATGGGACAAGGTTGATGACTACGCCGCCCTGAAGGAGTACGCGGCAGGGCTGGGTGTTGGTTTGGGCACGATCAACTCCAACACGTTCCAGGATGATGAGTACAAGTTCGGTTCCCTGACCTCGTCCAACGAGACGGTCCGGCGCCGGGCCATCGACCACCACCTGGACTGCATCGAGATTATGCACGCCACGGGCTCGAAGGACCTGAAGATCTGGCTGGCGGACGGCACCAACTACCCGGGCCAGGACGACATCCGCGGCCGCCAGGACCGCCTCGCCGAGTCCCTGCAGGAGATCTACGCCGCCCTGGGCGACGAGCAGCGCCTGGTTCTCGAGTACAAGTTCTTCGAGCCGGCTTTCTACCACACCGATGTTCCGGACTGGGGCACCTCCTACGCCCAGACCCTCGCGCTGGGCGAGAAGGCGTTCGTCTGCCTGGACACCGGCCACCACGCCCCGGGCACGAACATCGAGTTCATCGTGATGCAGCTGCTGCGCCTGGGCAAGCTGGGCTCCTTCGACTTCAACTCCCGCTTCTACGCCGACGACGACCTCATTGTGGGTGCCGCGGACCCGTTCCAGCTGTTCCGCATCATGTACGAGGTGATCCGTGGCGGCGGCTACGGCAAGGATTCCGGTGTTGCGCTGATGCTGGACCAGTGCCACAACCTGGAGGAAAAGATCCCGGGCCAGATCCGGTCGGTCCTGAACGTGCAGGAAATGACGGCCCGGGCGCTGCTGGTGGATACCGCAGCCCTGGCCGAGGCACAGCGCGCCGGGGATGTCCTGGCCGCCAATGGCATCTTCAACGATGCGTTCTACACCGACGTCCGGCCGGTCCTGGCCGAGTGGCGTGAATCCCGCGGCCTGCCCGCGGACCCGATGGCCGCGTTCAAGGCCAGCGGTTACCAGAAGAAGATCAATGAGGACCGCGTAGGCGGCCAGCAAGCCGGATGGGGCGCGTAGAAGCATGAACATGCAGAACACAGGTAACAAGACTGTTGAAGACCTGATTTCGCGTTCCAACCGCCTGGGTGCGGATAAGCGGAACACCAACTTTGCCGGCGGCAACACCTCGGCCAAGGGCACCGAGAAGGACCCGGTGACGGGCGAGGACGTCCAGCTGCTGTGGGTCAAGGGCTCCGGCGGAGACCTCGGCACGCTGAAGGCGGAAAACCTCGCGGTGCTGCGCCTTGACCGTTTGAACGCGCTGAAGAACGTCTACCCCGGTGTTGAGCGTGAGGACGAGATGGTTGCCGCGTTCGATTACTGCTTGCACGGCAAGGGCGGCGCAGCCCCCTCGATCGACACCGCCATGCACGGCCTGGTGGACGCCGCGCACGTGGACCACCTGCACCCGGACTCCGGCATCGCCATTGCCACCGCGGTGGACGGCGAGGCCCTCACCACCAAGATCTTCGGCAACAAGGTCCTCTGGGTGCCCTGGCGCCGCCCCGGCTTCCAGCTGGGCCTGGACATTGCCGCCATCAAGGAAGCCAACCCGCAGGCCATCGGCACCATCCTGGGCGGCCACGGCATCACCGCCTGGGGCGCCACGAGCGAAGAAGCAGAGCAGAACTCGCTGTGGATCATCGAACAGGCCGAGAAGTACATCCGCGACAACGGCAAGACCGAACCCTTCGGACCCAAGCTCCCGGGCTACGCAGCACTGCCCGAGGCAGAGCGCCGTGCCAAGGCCGCAGCCCTGGCACCGGTGATCCGCGGCCTGGCCTCCACGGACAAGCCGCAGCTGGGGCACTTTAGCGATGACGCCGTCGTCCTGGACTTCCTCGAAGCCGCCGAGCACCCGCGCCTGGGCGCCCTGGGCACCTCCTGCCCGGACCACTTCCTGCGCACCAAGGTCAAGCCGCTGATCCTGGACCTGCCCGCCGACGCCTCAGTCGAGGACTCGATTACCCGGCTGCACGAGCTGCACGCGGACTACCGCGAGGACTACCAGGCCTACTACAGCCGCCACGCGGACCAGGACAGCCCGGCCCTGCGCGGCGCGGACCCGGCCATCGTGCTGGTTCCCGGCGTGGGCATGTTCTCCTTCGGCGCCAACAAGCAGACCGCCCGCGTTGCCGGCGAGTTCTACATCAACGCCATCAACGTGATGCGCGGCGCCGAGGCGATCTCCACCTATGCCCCGATCGAGGAATCCGAGAAGTTCCGGATCGAGTACTGGGCGCTGGAGGAAGCCAAGCTGGCCCGGATGCCCAAACCCAAGTCCCACGCCACCCGCATCGCCCTGGTCACCGGCGCCGCCTCCGGCATCGGCAAGGCCATCGCCACCCGCCTCGCCGCGGAAGGCGCCTGCGTGGTCATCGCCGACCTGAACCTGGAGAACGCCGAAAAGGTCGCCGAAGAACTCGGCGGCCCGGACGTTGCCATCGGCGTGCAGGCAGACGTCACGGACGAAGCCCAGGTCGCTGCCGCGATCGACGCCGCTGTGCTGGCGTTCGGCGGTGTGGACCTGGTGGTCAACAACGCCGGCCTGTCCATCTCCAAGCCGCTGCTGGAAACCACCGAGAAGGACTGGGACCTGCAGCACAACGTGATGGCCAAGGGCTCGTTCCTGGTGGCCAAGGCCGCCGCGAAGGTCATGATTGCCCAGGGCCTGGGCGGGGACATCATCTACATCTCCTCCAAGAACTCCGTGTTCGCCGGCCCGAACAACATCGCCTACTCCGCCACCAAGGCGGACCAGGCCCACCAGGTGCGCCTGCTCGCCGCGGAACTGGGCGAGCACGGCATCCGCGTCAACGGCATCAACCCCGACGGCGTGGTCCGCGGCTCCGGCATCTTCGCCGGCGGCTGGGGCGCCAAGCGCGCCGCCGTGTATGGGGTGGACGAGGAGAAACTGGGCGAGTACTACGCCCAGCGCACCCTGCTCAAGCGCGAAGTCCTGCCCGAGCACGTGGCCAACGCCGCCGCCGTCCTCACCAGCAACGAACTGTCCCACACCACCGGCCTGCACATCCCCGTGGACGCCGGAGTGGCCGCAGCCTTCCTGCGATGAGCGCCGAACGCACCAACGAAACTGCCCCGGCCCAGGCCGGGGCAGTTTCCGCAGGCCCCGCCAAGGTATTCGCCGCCGTCGACATCGGCGCCTCCTCGGGCCGGGTCATCCTGGGCCGCGTTAATGCCGGCGGGGAAAACAGCGTTGAGCTGGAAGTTGTCCACCGCTTCCCCAACGGCGTGGTGGAGATCGACGGCGGGCTGCGCTGGGACTTCAACGCCCTCTTCGCCGAAGTGCTCAAGGGGCTCTCGGCGGCGGCGACCGTTGCCGCCGTGCAAGGTGAGCGTGTAGCCAGCATCGGCATCGACACCTGGGCCGTGGACTACGGCCTGGTCAACGCCGCCGGCGAACTGACCGCCCAGCCGTTCAGCTACCGGGACGACCGCAGCCGGACCGCTGTGGAGCCGGTGCACCGGAAGCTGGACCCGGCACGGCTGTACGGGACCACGGGGCTGCAGTTCCTGCAGTTCAACACGATCTACCAGCTGGCCAGCGAGCCGGACCTGGACGGCCTCCAGGCGCTCCTGATCCCGGACCTGATCGCGTTCCTCCTGACGGGGCAGCGCCGGACCGAGGCCACCAACGCCTCCACCACGGGCTTGTTCGACGCCGTGGCGGGGGAGTGGGCCACCGAGTTCCTCACTGCGCTGGGTTTGCGGAAGGACCTGTTCCCCCCGTTGGTCCAGCCCGGTGAAACTGTTGGCACCCTCCTGCCGGCCATTGCCGCCCACGTAGGCCTTCCGCAGGACACAGAAGTGGTGGCTGTCGGCTCGCACGACACCGCCTCCGCGGTCGCCGCCGTCCCCGCGAAAGCCGAGGACGGCGAGGAGGACTTTGCCTATATCTCCTCCGGTACCTGGTCCCTGGTGGGGCTTGAGCTGAAGCACCCTGTCCTTACAGAGGCCAGCCGCGAGGCGAACTTCACGAATGAACGCGGCGTTGACGGCACCATCCGCTACCTCCGCAACATGGGCGGCCTCTGGCTCCTCAGCGAATGCCAGCGGACGTGGGCCTCCGAGGGGTTCCGGCCCGAGCTTCCGGCCCTGCTGACCGCGGCTGCGGCTCTGCCGCCAGGCGGGCCACAGATTAACCCGGACGACCCCTACTTCATTGCCCCGGACAACATGCCGGACCGCATCCGCGCCGCGGTCCGCCGCACCGGAGAAGTACTGGCGAACGATCCTGCCGCGATTACCCGCTGCATCATGGACAGCCTGGCCGCCGGCTACGCCCGCACCATCCGCGACGCCGAGCGCCTCGCTGACCGGTCAGTGGACGTGGTGCATGTGGTGGGCGGCGGCTCCCAGAACCGGCTGCTCTGCCAGCTCACCGCCGATGCCACCGGCAGGAAAGTCGTGGCTGGGCCGGTGGAAGCGACAGCGCTGGGCAACGTCCTGGTTCAGGCCCGGGCAGCCGGCGCGGTATCCGGCGGACTGACCGAGTTGCGGAGCCTGGTGGTGCGGTCACACCAGCTCCAGATGTTCACCCCGGAGCTGTCGCGCCTGTAGGTCCTGAGCAGGCAAAGATCCGCAACGCGCGGACGCATGACGCCACGTCGCTGAACGCGGCGTCATGCGGCCGTGCCGGGACTGTGCGGCCACCCCTAAGATCTTCGAGAAGTGTCTCGCCGGCCTGTAAGCAGTGCCGTAGACCATGCCAACTACCTGACAGGACCGGATAGCCCATGCCACTCTTCGACCTTCCCTTGGCCCAGCTCCGCAGCTACACCTCGGACGTGACGCCGCCCGCCGACTTCACTTCCTTCTGGGACGCCACAATCGCCGAAACCCGGGCCTTTCCGTTGAATGCATCCTTTGAACCGGTGGAGAACTACTTGTCGGTCATCGATACCTTCGATGCCACGTTCGCCGGTTATGGGGGCGCCGCCATCAAGGGCTGGCTGCACCTCCCCGCCAACAGGGCCGCTGGAACAAGGTTGCCGGTAGTGGTGCAGTATGTGGGCTACTCCGGCGGCCGCGGCCTGGTCAACCAGGACACGAAGTGGGCGCAGGCAGGCTACGCGCACTTCATCATGGACACCCGCGGCCAGGGCTACGGCGGCACCCTGGGTGAGACGCCCGACCCGCACCCCTCCGCCGGCGGCGTGGCCCACGCAGGCCTGATGACCAGGGGCATCGCAAGCCGGGAAGGCTACTACTACCGCCGGGTCTATGTGGACGCTTTCCGGGCCGTGGAAGCGGTCCAAAGCCATCCGGAGATCGATCCGGCACAGGTGGTTCTCGCCGGCGTCAGCCAGGGCGGCGGCATCGTGGTTGCCACCGCAGGCTTGGCTGCGGGACGGCTCGACGGCGTGATCGCCGCGCTGCCCGATGTTCCGTTCCTGCAGGACTTCCCGCGCGCCATCGACATCACCCCGCGCGGCCCGTACCCGGAGATCGCCCAGTTCCTGGCCCGGCACCGGGACCGATACGAACCGATGCTCGCGGTCCTGCGCTATTTCGACGGCGTCAACCTGGCGCGCCTGGCAACGGCGCCGGCCCTGTACTCCGCAGCCCAGATGGACGATATCTGCCCGCCGTCCACCGTCTTCGCCAGCTTCAATGCCTACGGCTCCGGCACCCCGGATTCATCCGGCACCGGAGCCGCCAAGGAGATTGAGGTCTACCGGTTTAACAACCACGAAGGCGGCCAGGAACACCACTGGATCCGGCAGCTGCTGTTTCTTCGCAAAATTTTGGGGTAAGTTTCTTCTGCGGGCATGAGAAAGCGGTTTCTCAGCCCGGTAGACAAGGAAGCAATGAAGAAACTGGGCAGGCTCAGCGTTCTCGGCTACGGGGCCGGCGATGCGGCCAACAGCATGATCATCAGTACCGGGAACATGTTCCTGCTTGTTTATTACACCGATGTAGCGGGGATCGGGGCAGCGGCGGCAGGATCGCTGCTGCTCGTTGCGCGGGTCTTTAACGCCTTCACGGACATAGCGGCCGGCCGCATCGTGGACCGTGTGCTAAGCAAGCGGTGGGGAAAGTTCCGCCCGTTCCTGATGTTCGGCTTCATTCCCCTGCTGCTGAGTGTGGCGGTGTTCCATGTTCCGGACGTCGACCCGTCCCTGAAACTGCTGTACGCCTACTGCACCTACGCCCTGGTGTGTGTTGCCTACAGCATGGTCAATGTGCCTTACGGGTGCCTGGTGGGGGCCATGACCCAGGACGCCAAGGAACGCGCCAGGCTCGGTGGTGCCCGTACCATCGGCGGCCTCTCGGTGGGGGCCACCCTCGGCTTTTTCATTGCACCGCTCCTCGGTGCCGGCCAGGACATGCAGCAGATCTTTACCTGGCTGACCATCACCTTCGCCGTCGTTGGCTCACTGCTCTATTGCTTCACGGGCATAGTGTGCGTTGAGCAGGTCCCCGGCAGCGTCCCCAAGATCACCCTTCGCCAGAGCGTGGCAGCCCTCAAGGCAAACTCACCGCTGGTGATCCTTTGCGTGAGTTCCGTCCTTTTCGTCACCGGAACTTCTGCCACCGGCGCCTCCCAGTTCTACTACCTCCGGGACGTCCTGTCCCGGGTGGACCTCTTCCCCGTCATGGCCGCAGCCCAAGTGGTGATCACGCTGACGCTGGCTGTCCTGATGCCGGTTCCGGTGGCCCGATGGGGCAAGCGGGCCGTCTACAGTGTTGGCGGCGGATTCGGGGCGATGGGCGGAGCGCTGGTCTTCCTGGCCCCCGCGGACATTCCATTGCTCGGCCTGGCGGGCCTCGTGCTGGGGCTCCTTGCTTCAGCGTCCGTCAGCATCGTGACCTGGGCCCTGATCGCCGACACCGTGGAATACGGTGAGTGGAAAACGGGAGTCCGGGTCCAGGGAATCAACTACGCGCTCCTGGCCGCCACCCGGAAGCTCGGCATGGGATTCGGCGCCGCCGTCGTCGCTTTCTCACTGGCTTGGGGCGGCTACGTTTCGGGGATAGCGGAGCAGTCTGATACTGCCACCCTCGCCATCAGGGCGGCGGCAGGGCTGCTGCCGGGGGCACTGGTGCTGGCCTCCGTCGGGATTATGTACTGGTACCGCCTGACCGACCAGAAGCACGCGGAGCTGGTGGCAAGCCTGTCGCGGGATGCGACGTAACAGTTTGCGGCCACAGCGGCCCGCGGTTATGGTTCATGGCATGACAAACCGTTGGTATGCGTATTTTTCGTTGGCTCTGGAGGGGCCCGCGTCTAACTGACACGCATCCAACTTTCCTTCAGAGCCAACAGGGCAGAGATCATTCTCTGCCCTTCGCCGTTTCTCCGGCGGGTTCTGATCTGGGCCCGCTTCCTATCTGGAACAGGACCCGAACATGAGCACCGCAACAGCCCCCGCAAATGCCACCGCAGCCCGCCCCCTTGGTGAAGCTGCAGCGAAATCGACGTCGAACCTGCGCGTCAGCGAATTCACCGCCCTGCCCACGCCGCAGGAACTCATCGCTGAACTGCCGCTGGACGCCCGCGTGGCGGACGTCGTGGAACGCGGACGTGACGAAGTCCGCGCCATCATGGACGGTGTGGATGACCGCCTGCTGGTGATCGTGGGGCCGTGCTCCATCCATGATCCCAAGGCCGGGCTGGAGTACGCGCGGCGGCTGGTCAGCCAGGCCGAGAAGCACAAGGAGGACCTGCTGATCGTGATGCGGGCCTACTTCGAAAAGCCCCGCACCACGGTGGGCTGGAAGGGCCTGATCAACGATCCCCGCCTGGACGGCAGCCACGACATGGTGACCGGCCTTCGCACGGCACGGCACTTCCTGCAGCAGGTCACCGCGCTCGGCCTCCCCACCGCCACCGAATTCCTGGAGCCCATCAGCCCGCAGTACATGGCGGACCTTATCTCCTGGGGCGCCATCGGGGCCCGCACCACCGAGAGCCAGATCCACCGGCAGCTCGCCTCCGGGCTCTCCATGCCCATCGGCTTCAAAAACGGGACCGACGGCGACCTCCAGGTTGCCATCGACGCCTGCGGTGCTGCCGCGGCGGCCCAGGCTTTCCTTGGTATCGACGGCGACGGCCGGGCCGCGCTCGTGGCCACGGCGGGAAACCCTGACACGCACGTCATCCTCCGTGGCGGACGCAAAGGGCCCAATTACTCTGCTGCCGACGTCGAGGCTGCAACAGCCAAGCTCGCCGGCAAGCAGCTGAACCCGCGCCTCATCGTTGACGCCAGCCACGCCAACAGCGGAAAGAGCCACCACCGCCAGGCAGAAGTAGCGCTGGAGATCGGCGCGCAGCTCGAGGACGGCGGCGCTTCCGCGCAGGCAATTGCCGGCGTCATGCTGGAAAGCTTCCTGGTGGGCGGCGCGCAGAACCTCGATGTTGCCGAGCACGCGGCCGGCCGGTCGGAGCTGGTGTACGGGCAGAGCGTGACCGATGCCTGCATGGACTGGGACGCTTCGGTCTCGGTGCTGGACCAGCTGGCCGCCTCCGCCCGCAAGCGGAGAAGGTAGGCGCCCGCTGCGGAGTGGCGGAGTAAATAGGGGGACAGTACTACTTTCACATTGGCCACACGAACATCTAGAGTATCTAGAAGGTGGTTGGTGGATGGCTCAGCATCGTAACACCGCATTGGCACGTACCTGGGGTCACTGTTGTCCATCCGTCAGCAAAGGAAAATAGGGAAATGTCGGCAGAACAGAACTTCTCCAACGCGAAGTTCCTGACCGTGGCAGAAGTAGCCCAGGTCATGCGCGTCTCCAAAATGACTGTCTACCGGCTGGTCCACTCCGGAGAGATGCCGGCAGTGCGGTTCGGCCGCTCCTACCGGGTACCCGAAGCCGCCGTTGAGCAGTACCTCAAGGGCGCCGTGGTGGACGGCCACACCGAAACCGCCTGAGTCGTTTCGTCGCATTCGCCGTGTTTTCGCCGGTCCCAGCCGGACCGGTCAGAAGCGGCTCCGGATAAGCGGTACCCTGTTAAGGAACGTTTTACGTCATTGTAAGAATCTGTCAGTTGTTCAGTTCGTAGCTCTGTCCACGAACACTTTCCATCAGACAGGTACTGCATCTAGTTTGTAAGGAACTTTCGTGGGTTCAGTTATTAAGAAGCGTCGCAAGCGTATGGCCAAGAAGAAGCACCGCAAGCTGCTTCGCAAGACCCGTCACCAGCGCCGCAACAAGAAGTAGAGATACTTCGAACAGCGTGGAAATGCCCGTCGCCTTCCGAGGTGGCGGGCATTTTGTTTTTGCCCTGCCCGTTATGCCTTGGTGCCCGTTATGCCTTGGTGCCCGTTATGCCCGGGGACCCCGGATGCGGGCGAAGCCTTTCCAGAGTCCGTAGACGGCGCCGCCGGCAGTGGCTGCCTTGAGGCCGAAGGTGGCTGCGCGGCGGCCTGCCCGGAAGTCGTAAACGGGCCAGTTGTTGTCGCGGGCGTGGCGGCGGAGGCGGGCGTCCGGGTTGATGGCCACCGGATGGCCCACCAGGCTAAGCAGCGGGATGTCATTGAAGGAGTCGCTGTAGGCCCAGCAGCGCTTCAGGTCCAGTTCTTCGGCATCCGCCACTGCCTGGACAGCCACAGCTTTCGCGGAGCCGTGCAGGATGTCTCCCACCAGGCGGCCGGTGTACATGCCTTCCGAGATCTCCCCGACCGTCCCCAGGGCTCCCGTGAGTCCCAGCCGGGTGGAGATCACAGTGGCAACTTCTATGGGGGTCGCAGTGACCAGCCACACCCGCCGGCCCACCCGCAGGTGCTGCTCGGCCAAGGCCTTGGCGCCCGGCCAGATCCGTGACGCGATCATCTCGTCGTAGACCTCTTCGCCGAGGGCCTTGACGTCGTCAACCGTGATGCCTGCGGCCAGGGTCAGCGCGGAGTCGCGGACAGCGTGGACGTCGTCCATGTTTTCGCCGCGGGCCACGAACTTGAACTGCTTCCAGGCGAACCCGGCAGCCTGGCCCATGGTGAAGGCTCCGCGCTGGTGCATCTTGCGGGCAACATGGAAGAGGCTGGCGCCGCGCATGAGGGTGTTGTCCACATCGAAGAACGCCGCCTCGCCGGGTTGCGGCGCCGCAACCGGCTTGGTGACTACGGCGACGTACTTCTCCTCGGGCATGGTGTCGAGTCTAGTCAATCCAGTCGGTGGACACTGTCGGCGTCGCGGGGCACAGTCAACGGGGCTACGGTTAAGTCATGGCAACACCGCACGTCGTCCTGATCACCAAAGCTGACTGCCACCTGTGCGAAGAGGCGCGCGACGCCGTCGGCCGGGTTACTGCCTCGCTGGGCCTTGAGTGGACGGAAGAGCTGGTGGACCACCAGCCGGAACTGCGGGACCGCTATGCCGAGGAAATCCCGGTAGTGCTGGTGGACGGCGTGCAGCGCGACTTCTGGAAGATCGATGAGATCCGGCTGGAACGCGTGCTTCAGCGGGCCATGGCAGAGTAGGGGAGCAGCACCGGTGACCGCGCGTGCTTTGTGGCCGGCTGCTTTGTTGGCATCGGCCGGAGGGCTCTAGAGTGGAGTCACAACGCGATGCGAGGGAGGGGCTGGTGGCTTCGCTGGATTCAACTCCCCAGGCTGTCCCGGATCTTCCGGGTACCACTGGCACGCCAGCCAAACAGATTCCGCCCGCAGCGGTGGCCCGGCTGACGCTCTATCTGCGTGCCCTGAACACCCTGCTTGCCGAGGGAGTGGAGCGCGTTTCCTCCGAATCCCTGGCCGAAGCCTCAGGCGTCAGTTCCGCCACACTGCGCAAGGACCTGTCCCACGTGGGCTCCTACGGTACCCGCGGTGTTGGCTACGAGGTGCAGTACTTGAGCCGCCACATCGCGGCGGCACTCGGACTGACGCACGACTGGAAGGTCGCCATCGTCGGCGCAGGCAACCTTGGCAAGGCCCTGGCACGTTACGGCGGATTCGAATCCCGCGGGTTCGACGTCGTGGCCATTTTCGACGCCGACCAGATGGTGGTGGGCAACGAGGTGGGGTGGCTGCGCGTCAGCGACGTAGCCGACCTGGAAACCGTGCTGCACCGGACCGGAGCGAACATGGTGGTGCTGGCGCTGCCGGCGGCCGTGGCACAGGATGTCTGCGACCGCGTGGTGGCCGCCGGCGTCCGCAGCGTCCTGAGCTTCGCCCCCGTGATGCTCCAGGTGCCGGAGGGGGTCAACCTCCGCAAGGTGGACATGGCCACCGAACTGCAGATCCTGGCCTACCACGCACAACGGGCGCAGGCCCCGGGGCAGACCGCCTAGATTTCTCAGGCGGTTCCGGGGCCCACGCCCGCAGGTGTGGGAAGTGCGTAAACCTACCGGCCGTAGGGGTTGCCCAAGCCGCCACCGTAAGGGTTGGCGAAGGGCTGCTGCTTCCGGAAGTACGGGGCAGCCGCCGGCAGGTACAGCAGGACGATGGCGGCGATCCCCAGAAGGGTGCCGATGGTTCCAATGCTGGGAGGACCGAAGAGGCTGAAGATGGACAGTGCAGCGAACACCGTACCCAGGATGCGCGCCCAGTTCTTGCCCTTGCGGACAAAGAAGGCCACCAGCAGGTAGAGCCCTGCGCCGAGGATGGCGAAGACCACCAGGGTGCCGGCGATGACGCCCTTGATGTCCTCGTAGGTGACGCCCGCTCCGCTGCCCTCCATCTGCTGCTCAAAGGTCTGGCGGAATACCGGGTCGTCCAGCTGGGTGAGCCCGGTGAGCATGGAGATGACGAAGATGGCGGCCGAGGCGATCAGCAGCCAGAACGAGATGTTGACCAGCTGCGGCACCCCGTTGCTGCCTGTGGGCTGCGGCTGCTCCGAAGGGTACTGCGCGTACGGGGACTGCCCGTAAGGCTGCTGACCGTACGGCTGCTGGCCAAAGCCCGGAGCCTGCGGCGGGTTCTGGCCATACTGTGGAGTGTTTTGCCCGTACTGCGGGGCGCCGGACTGGCCGTACTGGGGAGCGTTCTGTCCGTACTGCGGCGGGTTCTGGCCGTACTGGGGAGCGTTCTGTCCGTACTGCGGGGCGTTTTCCCCGTAGCGCGGCTGCTGGTTGCCCTGCTCGGGATCGTTGGGCACGGGAGGCGGGACGGGAGGATTACTCATGAGCTGTCCTTTGGCATGTCGGGTTCTGGTAGGCTGCCGGGTTTCGGTCCTGTGCCCTACCCCCAGCATGGCTTAAGTCCACCGTACCCCCGGACTGGCGGCAGATGGGTCATTCCAGGGAGGTATTCCGCCCCCTGCTCGGCAGTTGCCCTGCGATGCCTTGCTAACCCTTGTTCCCCCGCGCTGCAAACCATGCCTGCGAGTTCGGCAGCCAGAGCAGGACCGTTGCTGCGAGGCTGATCAGGAAGCCCGCCCAGTTGCCGCCCTGGCCAACACGCATGGCCAGGTTGATCAGGGCGAGGACCAGGGTGACGCCCGTCAGGACTGTGAGGGCCAGCCGGGCCCACTGCTTCCCCTCTTTCATCTTGAGGGCAAAGACGATCTGCGCGGCTCCCACGGCCGCCGCCAGCAGCATCAGCAACAGAACCAGCGCGGCCGCAGCGGGCGCCGCCGCGAAAAGCACCAGCGAGGCAAGCATGCCCAGCAGTCCGCCCAGGAGGCCGAGGATGCCGCCCAGGAACCAGATCCAGAACGAGACCTTGACCTCAGTGGGAAGTCCCGCCACCGAGAACATGCCGGCAAATCCGTTGCGGGGCCCCGTGCTGTCAAAGTTGCTCATGGCCATCACTGTAGCCCCGCCCCGGCGGCGGCACGGCGAGGCCCGGTGCGCAGGGACTGCCCCTGCGCACCGGGCCACGGTTTCACTGCGCAGGCCGGACGGCGAAAGCCATCAATGACAGAACCCCGGCACCGGCGCGAAGGCCGGTGCCGGGGTTCCGGCGGAAAGGATGACTAGGCTGCGGGAGCGATGAAGGCGAGCTCGAGGTTGATGGCAACCTTGTCGCTCACCAGGACGCCGCCGGTCTCGAGGACAGCGTTCCAGGTCAGGCCGAAGTCCTTGCGGCTGATGGTGGTTTCAGCGGAAACACCGGCGCGGGTGTTGCCGAATGGGTCCACGGCCACACCATTGAACTCGGTTTCCAGGGTGACCGGGCGGGTGACACCCTTAATGGTCAGGTCGCCGGTCAGCTCGTAGCTGTTGCCCTTGGCCACCAGGCCGTTGGAGACGAAGGACATCTCGGGGAACTTCTCCACGTCGAAGAAGTCTTCACCCTTGACGTGGCCGTCGCGGTTGGCGTCGCCCGAGTCGAAGCTGGCGGTGTTGATGGTGGCGTTGATCCGGGATTCCGCCACGTCCTCGCTCAGTTCCAGGGTTGCTGCTGCTTCCTTGAACTGGCCGCGGACCTTGCTGATGCCTGCGTGGCGGACGGTGAAGCCGATCTCGCTGTGGGAGTTGTCGAGGGTCCAGGTGCCGGTGGTGACGTCTGCGGGAAGTGCCATGATGTTGCTCCTTTGGGGTGTTACCTGTTGACGGTCTTGCTGTTGAACCTTCATCGGTTGAAGTCTCAACTAACTGCTGCATCTACTATAAACATGCATATGCATCTTTTGTTCCCGACTCCGGAACATTTCTTCATAAATTTCAGTTCTACTGGATGTAGAAGATTTCGGATCGAACGCCATCTTTGAGAAACTGGTAAACATGCCCCAAGCCACTGTCCACCTGCTCCGCCACGGCGAGGTCCATAATCCTGACGGCGTTTTGTACGGAAGGCTGCCCGAATTCCACCTCTCCGAGCTTGGGCTGGAGATGGCACGCACCCTCGCTGAGCACTTCCGGCAGCGCTCCGAAAACGGGGCCCGTATCACGTACCTGGCCGCCTCGCCGCTGGACCGCGCGCAGGAAACTGCACGGCCGACGTCGGACGCCCTGCATCTGCCCATCCACACGGAGGAGCGGATCATCGAGGCGGAAAACTACTTCGAGGGCATGAAGGTCAGCAAGGCGGAACTGCGCAGGCCCAAGCACTGGCCGCGGCTGGTCAACCCCCTCCGGCCCTCCTGGGGCGAGCCGTACAAGCAGCAGGCGGCAAGGGTTATGGCAGCGGCACAGGAGGCACGCCTCCGCGCTATCGAGCTCGCCGACGGCGACTTCGGAACAGAGGGGCCCGAAGCGATCATGGTCAGCCACCAGCTTCCCATCTGGGCCACCCGCTTGAGCGCGGAAGGCAAGCCCCTGTGGCACGACCCGCGAAAGCGTGAGTGCACACTCACCTCCATCACGTCGCTGATGTTCGACGACGACGGCACCCTGGTGCGCGTCGCGTACAGCGAACCCGCGGCGTCCCTTCTTCCCGGTGCAGCCAGCACCCCTGGAGCCTAGAAGTGACTGACAGTTCTATCCAAAAGGGCAGGCCCGGCCTGCCCATCAGCTCCCGCCGCAGCGTCCTTGCTGCCGGCGGCCTGGCGCTGACCGCGATCACCCTGGGCCTTTCGGCATGTGCCCAGGAAGATGCCCTTGCGGAACAGGCAAGGGCCGGGGACAACAAGAACTATGTGGCCGGCGACGGCTCCGTCACGGAGTTCGCGGCGGGCGACCGGAAGTCCGCGCTCCAGATCAACGGCACGCTGTTCAACGGAACCACGGTTGCGCCGGCTGACCTCCAGGGCAAGGTCACCGTCCTGAACTTCTGGTTCGCGG
This sequence comes from Arthrobacter sp. Hb9-2, assembly GCF_059091165.1. Taxonomy (NCBI): domain Bacteria; kingdom Bacillati; phylum Actinomycetota; class Actinomycetes; order Micrococcales; family Micrococcaceae; genus Arthrobacter; species Arthrobacter sp. Hb9-2. The sequence continues at coordinate 37,598 of NZ_JBNHGJ010000011.1, forward strand.
CCTGCGCCCCGTGCCGGGTTGAGGCGCCCATCCTCGAAGAGCTCCACCAGGAATTCAAGCCCCAGGGCGTACAGTTCTACGGCGTCAACCTGCGGGACGAGAAGGCCACCGCGGAAGCCTTCGATAAGTCCTTCAACCTGACCTACCCCAGCTTCGACGACAAGGACGGCGGCGTCCTGCTGGCAGTCTCCGGCCTGGTTCCGCCAGGCGCAGTCCCCACGACCCTCGTGCTGGACAAGCAGGGGCGCGTGGCCTCCCGCGTCCTCGGCGAGATCCAGAAGGGCACCCTGAAAGCCCTCGTCGCTGCCGCCGTGGCAGAGTAGCGCAGACCCGTGAACAGCCCCTTCGCCGAAGCCATCCTCAACGGCTCGCTCCTCCTCGCCATTCCGGTGGCGCTGCTGGCCGGACTGGTCTCCTTCCTGTCCCCGTGCGTCCTTCCGCTGGTTCCCGGCTACCTGGGATACGTCACGGGGTTGTCAGGGGTAGACCTGCAGAAGCAGAAGCGCGGCCGGATGCTGCTGGGCATAGGGCTGTTCGTGCTGGGCTTCTCCGTGATTTTCGTCCTCCTCGGCGGTGCGTTCGGCCAGCTGGGCAGCCTGATCGCCGGGCCGCAGAATGCCTGGATCACACAGGTCCTGGGCATCCTGGTGATCGTTATGGGCGTGGTGTTTATGGGCGGGTTCAGCTGGTTGCAGCGGGACGCCAAGATCCACGCCAAGCCGCCGGCCGGGCTGTGGGGGGCGCCTCTCCTGGGCCTCACGTTCGGCCTGGGCTGGGCACCGTGCATCGGGCCCACTTACTCCGCGGTCCAGCTCCTGAGCCTTTCCGGCGGCTCGTCCGCCGCCAAGGGCGCGTTCCTGGCCTTCGTCTACAGCCTCGGCCTGGGGATCCCCTTCCTGCTGATTGCCCTGGCACTTCGGCGGGGCATGGGCGTCATGGCGTTCTTCCGCAAGCACCGGCTGGCAATCCAGCGCATTGGCGGCGGCATCCTGGTGGTCCTCGGGCTGCTGATGGCCAGCGGCATCTGGGGCACCTGGGTCACCGGGCTGCAGTACTGGTTCCAAACCGATGTGAAGTTGCCGATCTGATGAGCGAGCGCGTGAACGTAGAAAAGAAAACTTCCGTCCCGGCCGGTGGCAATGAGCCCGGCGCCAAGATATCAGAGGCCAAGGCGGAAGCCGCACTGCCTGCGCTGGGGCCGATGGGCATGCTCCGCTGGGCCTGGACCCAGCTGACCAGCATGCGCACAGCGCTGTTCCTGCTGCTGCTCCTCGCCGTCGCTGCGGTCCCGGGCTCGCTGTTCCCGCAGCGCCCGGCCAACCCGTCCGTGGTCACCCAGTACATCAAGGACAACCCGGATTACGGCAAGCTGCTGGACACCCTGCAGCTGTACGACGTCTACTCCTCGGCCTGGTTCTCGGCCATCTACCTGTTGCTGTTCATCTCCCTCATCGGCTGTGTGGTGCCCCGGGCCATCGCCCACTACAAGGCGATGCGGTCCCAGCCCCCGCGGACGCCCAAGCGCCTGTCCCGCCTCCCCGAGTACGGCACCCTGGTCATTCCGTCCGACGCCGGGATCCCGGCGTCGGACGCCATCACCAGTGCCGCGGCGGTGCTGAAGAAGCGCGGCTACCGCGTGGAGGTCCGGGACAGCGGCGGAGAACGTCCCTCGTTGGGCGCTGAGCGCGGCTTCACAAAGGAAGTGGGGAACCTGGTGTTCCACACGTCTTTGATCGGGGTGCTGGTGTCCGTGGCCATCGGCGGACTGTTCGGCTATAGCGGCCAGCGGATCCTCGTGGAGGGTGACACGTTCGTGAACACACTGGTGGGCTACGACCAGTTCACGCCCGGCACCAACTTCCAGTCCGGCCAGCTGCAGCCCTACTCCGTGCAGCTGGACAAGTTCGACATCACCTTCGACCGGGAGTCGGAGGGCAAGTTCGGCCAGCCCATCGACTTCTCCGCCGCCGTGACCACCAAGGAGAACCCTGACGCTCCAGCGCAGAAGGAAATCCTGAAGGTTAACGACCCCATCACCCTGGGCGGCACCAGCATCTACCTCACCGGCAACGGGTACGCTCCCGTGGTGACCATTCGGGATGGCGACGGAAACGTGGCGATGCAGGGGCCGGTGGTAGCCAAGCTGCAGGGGGACAACTACTACTCCTCAGTGGTCATCAAGGTTCCCGATGCCAAGCCGGACCAGCTGGGCTTCGCCGGCTTCTTCCTGCCCACGGCCTTCGTTTCGAACGAGGGGGTGTCCTTCAGCGGCGACCCCGACCTCTTCAACCCGCAGCTGACGCTGAACTCCTACTACGGGGACCTGGGCCTGGACGATGGCGCCCCGCAGAACGTCTTCGAGCTGGATGTGCAGGACCTGACTCCGCTGAACGCGAGGAACCTGGACGCCGGCGGCATCACCCTGGGCCCTGGCAGCAGCTACACGCTGCCCGACGGCAAGGGCACCATCAGCTTCGACGGCGTGAAGCGGTACATCGGCGTGGACATCCACCACAACCCCGGCCAGCTCTACGCCCTGATTTTTGCGCTCCTCGCGGTGGCCGGCCTGATCCTCTCCCTCTACGTCAACCGCCGCCGCGTCTGGGTCCGCACGGGCACCCACGCAGACGGCCGCACCATGGTGGAGTACGGGCTCCTGGCCCGCGGTGAGGACCACCGCCTCGCCGCTGAAGCCGAAGCCGTCCGGAACCTGCTGTCCGGGGAATGGCAGCTCGACGCAGATCCGGCCGGGCCGGAACCCTCCCAGCAAACACCCAGCCGCGAGCAGGACAATTACCCCGGCGCCGCCACCACTACAGGCTCAGTCACCACCCCAGCAGGCCCCACCGGGCCCGAAAAGGACCAGTAATGCCGTACGGAATCAACGAAACCATGGGCCAGTACAGCGAGCTCTTTATGCTGCTCGCTGCAGGCACGTACACGGTGGCTTTCATAGCTTTCGCCTGGGACTTGGCCAAGAGCAGCAGGGCCCTGCGCGCCATCGACCTCAAGGCCGCGCAGGCGGAAGACCCGGCCCGGGTGCCGGTAGGGGCCCGGGCGGGAGCACGCAGCGAGTCGCACCTCGCCGGGCCGGCGGGCAGGGCTGAACGGCCGTCGTCGTCCGCCTCCCCGTCAGCAGGGAACGGGGCCGGGGGAGCAATCACCGCCGACGGCGACATGAAGTACGCTGCCGAACGGCGCGCTCCCGCCCGGGTGGCGGTAGCCCTGACAGTCCTGGGTGCGCTGATCCACGGCGCAGGCGTGCTGACCCGCGCGCTGGGCGCGGGACGGGTGCCCTGGGGCAACATGTACGAGTTCCTCACTACCGGTGCCTTCGTTGCCGTGGCCGTGTTCCTGCTGGTGCTGATCCGCCGCGACCTGCGCTTCCTTGGCACGTTTGTGGTGGGGCTGGTCATTATTATGCTGGTGGCCGCTTCCGTGGCGTACTGGACCCCCGTTGGCCACCTGGTTCCCGCCCTGCAGAGTTACTGGCTGATCATCCACGTGTCCATCGCCGTGCTCTCCTCGGCCCTGTTCACGCTGACGTTCGCGATGTCAGCGCTGCAGCTGGTCCAGGCGCGCCGGCTGAAGACCGTCGCCGCCGGCGGTACGGACAAGCTCGGCTTCATGCGCCTGGTGCCGTCCGCGCTGAGCCTGGAGAACCTCTCCTACCGCATCAACGCCATCGCGTTCATTGGATGGACCTTCACGCTGATGTTCGGCGCCATCTGGGCCGAGAAAGCCTGGGGCCGGTTCTGGGGCTGGGACACCAAGGAAGTGTGGACGTTTGTTATCTGGGTTGTCTATGCCGGCTACCTGCACGCCCGTGCAACCCGCGGCTGGACAGGAACGCGCGCGGCATGGCTGTCGATCGTTGGCTACCTCTGCGTCATCTTCAACTTCACCATCGTTAACCAGTTCTTCAACGGCCTCCACTCGTATTCGGGCCTCTGAGCAGGGGTTTCTTCTTAGCACCCGCAGTACTGCGGGCAAATAACAATTCGGTGTAGCAATGGGGGTATTCGCGGTCCCGGCCGTGATGCTACCTTGGTGACGTGCGCCCGTGATGAAGCTTGCTGGCGACCACGAGTTTTGCTGAGGTACCCATGAGCTACGTTCTCGCCATTGATGTGGGGACCAGTTTCACGGCGGCCGCTGTTGTCCGTTTTCATGACGGAGCCGCGCCGGTTCCGGAGTGCCTGCCGCTGGGCCTTCGGGGATCAGCTGTGCCGTCTGTGGTGTATTACCCGGAGGAAGGCCCCGTCCTGGTGGGGGAGGCCGCGGAACGCCGCGGGCTCGATTCCCCCGGGCGCGTAGTTCGTGAGTTCAAGCGCCGGGTGGGCGACGCCGTGCCCATCTCTGTAGGCATGCTGTCCCTTCCACCCGAGGACGTCTTCGCCACCATGGCCCGGTGGGTGGCAGACCGGGCAACCGAGCGCGAGGCTGAGCCGCCGTCGGAAATCATCCTGACCCATCCCGCCGCATGGGGCACCCACAGGACCTCCCTCATAAAGGACGCCCTTGCCGCAACCGGACTTGGGAAAGTCACCCTGCTGACCGAACCGGAAGCCGCCGCCCTGCACTATGCCTCGCAGGTGCGGGTGGAGGCCGGCAGTACCATCGCCGTCTACGACCTCGGCGGGGGGACCTTCGATACTGCTGTTCTCCGCAAAACTGCCAGCAACCGGTTCGAACTGCTGGGGCGCCCGGAGGGCTTTGAAGACCTGGGCGGCGCCGACTTTGATGCCGCCCTTTTCCGTTACGTGGCTGAAAACACCGGTGGGGCACTGGCCGGGCTGGACACTGCCGAGCCTGGAGTGCTCGCCGCACTGGCCCGGCTGCGACGGGAGTGCGTGGAAGCCAAGGAAGCGCTCTCCTCTGACAGCGAGGCGAGCATCTCCGTGCTCCTGCCAGGCATCCAGCAGCAGGTCCGCCTGGTCCGCCCCGAATTCGAGTCACTGATCGAGGAACACATCCGGGACACGGTGGACGCGCTGGAACAGTCGCTGGGGCAGCTGGAGTTGGAGCCTCCGGATCTCACAGCTGTGTTGCTCATTGGCGGATCTTCCCGGATTCCCCTCGTTGCACAGCTGATCTCGGAGCAGCTTGACAGGCCCATCGCTGTGGATGCCGACCCCAAATCGTCAATCTGCCTTGGCGCCGCCGTTTCCGCAGTGCTGGGACAGCCCACCCCCGCTGAGGCTTCTGCCGCAGTGGATCCCGGTGCAGCCGGCACATATGGTGAGAGCGGACAAAGTCCTGCCCTGAAAAGTGGGCAGATACCTGTTCGGGTGGCCTCCTGGTCACGAAACACCACCACGGCGCCACGCTCCGCCACGGCAGCGGCCCGCGCGCCAAGCTCCAGGGAGAGGGGCGGAGCGCACGCGCCGAAACCGAGGGTGCGGCTCACTGCTATCGCGGCTACCGCTGCCCTATTCACGGTTCTTAGCGCCACCGCCGCCCAAAGCCCGGAAGGATTCAGCGGCCTGACATCTGTGTTCGTCCCGCCGGCTGGGGCTTCGGACTCCTTGGAGACACTTCCGCCCACAGGAACCGGCGGCAGTGGGACCGGCTCCGCGGCCGCAGCTGCGGGGGATGCCCGGCTGCCAGTGACAGGCATCGAGGCCAGCGCGAAGGAGGGTGACTCCTCCCAGACGGCAGGCCTCGAGTTGGAGGCGGGGGCCACCAGCGGGTTGTCGGCTGTTGCGGCTATTAACAACGGTGCTTCCGCCGAAACCTCCGCCGGCGGTGCAGCTCCGGCTGCCGTCGCTGAGGGCAACGGGGCAACGGTAACTGCGCCAGCGACCGGAGGTACGACGACCACACCCTCGGGCACGGCGACCGCCGGCGGAACGCCGTCCGGCAGTCCGTCCGAAACCTCGTCTGCCACTCCCTCTGAAACCTCGTCTGCCATTCCGTCTGGCACCTCGTCCGGAAGTCCCTCCGAAACGCCGTCCGAAAACTCATCCGGCAGCCCGACCGGAACGGCGACCGGCAGCCCGACCGGAACGGCGTCCCGAAGAGCGACCGGCAGCCCGACCGGAACAGCGACCGGCAACCCGAGCGGAACGGCAAGTGCTACTTCTACAGACAAAGCAATGACGGCGCCGCCGGTAACGGACGGTTCGCCTTCGCCGGCGGTTCAGGATCCGCCGTCGCCAACGGGTGACCCTTCCCCGTTGCCATTGCTGGAGGAGTTCCCAGGCTCCGGCCGGTCCTTCACGGCCTCGGCCACGACCACGACGCCGGCGGCCTAAGATGGTCAGCTATCAGTCGCACGCACAAAAGCCCGCCTTTCGTCCTCCTGTGCAGGACCACCAGGGATCTGCACCCCACAGTGCAGAGCCCCTGGCCAGCCAACTCGAGGGCGAGAATGGAGCCGTCCGGGAACTGCTGTTGGCGTTGTCGGTAGGGTTTGCCCTGCCGGGACCGCTGCCCGCTGAGCTGCAGCGCAGGATCGACGGCGACGGGGCGGGCAGCCTTGATGCCCTGATGCAACGGGCAGAATCCGCTGGCCTCTTGACTCCTGATGGAACTGTCGCCGGCCCTGTACAGCATGAGCTGCTCACTGTCGCCCCCACAACTAAGGTGCATGCCCTCCAGCGGGAGCTCGTGACGGTTTACGTAGCGAACGGCCAGCCGTTGGGAGACCTCGCCCGGGAACTGGCCCGAGCCGGACTTGCCGATACGCGCGTGGCAGCGGAACTGGAGTGTTCCGGCGACAAGGCCCTTGAGCACGATCCCGGATTGGCGTACCAGCTTTACGATGAAGCCCTCCTGGCCGGCAGTGACGAGACAGCCACCGCGGCGCGGCGTGCCCAGGCGGCCGCTGCCAACGGCGACCTTGATACCGCTGCCCGCATTGTGGACACCCTCCTGGTACAGAAGGATCCGCCGGACGTGCGCCGTGCCGCCGACGTTGCTGCCGCCGTCTGGGCCCAGCGAGGCATGCTGGGCCGTGGGGCCGACGTCTACCGTTGGCTGGGACCCTCCCGGCTGGGCCCATCCGGACCCCTTGCTGCCGTTGCCCTGATTGGCTCCGGCAACCGGGCCGATGCGGAAGCCATCTTCCGCGCCGACGCACCACCGGCGTCCCCGACGCTGCTCGCAACCACCCTTTCGCAAACCGGCAAAGGCATCCTCCAGTCGCTTGCCGGCGACCCCCATCAGGGCCTCCAGATGCTCATCCATGCCTCGGACATGCTCAACGCAGCGGGTACCGTACTTCCCCTGCCCGAGACGCCGGCTGCGCTGGCAGCCCTGATGGCCCTGAACAGCGGGGAGCCGAACCTGGCGGAAACAATTTGCCGGTCAGCAGCTGCCGCTGGTCAGGGGGGCGATGCAGCCAAGCCAAGGCTGTTCCTGCTGAAAGCATGGTCAGCGATGATGCAGGACCGGCTCGATGACGCCCGGCTCTCCATCAATGAGGCATCGAAGGCGAACCATTGGCCGCTGGTGCCGCGGGACGAGTTCCTTTGTTCGGCATTGGAAGTGGGCATTGCCCGCCGTAACGGTGACGTTCCCGGGCTCATCAAGGCTTGGGAACGGGCGCGTGAAGCGACGCTCCACACGGCCGTAGACCTGTACAGCCTTCTGCCGTGGGGCGAGCTGATGATCGCAGCCGCCCGCCTTCGCGAGGGCCGCAGGGTCAGCCCTTACCTTGATGAGGCATGGAACTTGCTGGAGCGCCTCGGAGATCCGCCGCTGTGGGCCGTACCATTCCACTGGTCGGCAGTCCAGGCAGCCCTTCTGAACGAGCGGCCCGCCGACCTGGCACCGCATGCCGCGGCGTTGGCCCGCGCCGCAGGGCAAAGCCACATCGCCGCCGTATTCGCGGCGGCCGGGAGAGCCTGGGTAACCGTGCTGGCCGAGCGGTTCCATCCTGACGATGTCGAGACGGCGGCGCGGGGCCTGGGCGGCGTGGGAATGCGTTGGGAAGGAGCCAGGCTTGCCGGCCACGCGGCAGCCCGGTCGGATGACCGCAAAGACATGGTGCGCCTGCTGTCCTGCGCCCGGGACCTCCACCCGCAGGCCAGTTCGGCTGGCACGGGTGCATCCGTGCCAGCCGAATCCCGCAATGCTCCCGCCGCCGATACGGGTAACACGATGCATCCGGATGGCGCAGGGCTTAGCGAACGGGAAAAAGAAGTCGCCAGGCTGGTGCTTGATGGCAAGACGTACCGTGAAATTGGCGAAGCCATTTACATCTCCCCCCGGACCGCGGAGCACCACATCGCCCGGATGCGGCGCCGGCTGGGTGCTGAAAACCGTTCGGATCTGCTGGCTAAGCTGCGGGTTGCCTTGGGCCCGGAAAGTCAAGCCGATGACTAGCCCCTAACGCCCCAAAGAGGTTCGGTGTCGGTTCCCCACGAGGGCGACCACCGGTTAGGGGAACCGCCCCGATGCCCCGTCCCCGGCAGCAACAGTACGTTTGATCCAGGCTCGACATCCAGGCCGGAGAATCGGACAACAGAAAAGATTTGAGGACCAGCACATGACAGTCGCAAAGGATGTCGTCCAGTTCCTAATGAACCTCTTCGGTGACCGCCAGGCGGCGCAGGACTTCCTGGATGATCCCGAAGGCGTGCTGGAGAACCACGGCCTGGCCGGTGTCCGTTCCGCGGATGTTGATGCCGCGATGCCAGTCGTCCTGGATTACGCTCCCATCAGCGTCAATGCATCCCGCTTCGACCAGCAGTACAACCCCGGCGGCAACGACGCCAGCACCGGCCTTGCCGGCGGTGGCTGGACTCCGCCTCCCGGTGCCGGCGGGCACGATGACCACGGACACGCGGTGGAGCAGCTTCATCACGTAGTAGCCAATTACTCCTACCCTTCCGCGGGAGATGACCGCGGCGCCGTCATGGACCAGTCCGTGAGCCAAAACATCTGGGCGGACGGCGACGTTGAGCAATGGTTCGACAGTGACTCGCTTGCCTTCGACAGCCCTGCCCCCGGTGTTGGAAGCGACATGGGCTTCGCCGATACCAGGATCGACAACCTGTTCGACTTTGGCGTTGCCACTGATGCCCACGCGGAGAATACGGGCCACACCACCAGCCCATCCATCTCCATCAGTGATTCCTTTAGCGAGGACACGGCCGCATACTTCGATAACGAGCCCAACTTCACCCAGGAAGACCCGGTCCTCAGCGATGTCGACGACGCCGCTGACGCTGAGGAGACGGAGGACCATTTGGAGTTTGATGCCTAGGAGCCGGTTCAGGTGCTATAACCGATCTGAGGCATAAGGCAAAGGACTGGCTGTGGCAGAAACTGGACCGGCAAACCCATTGACAGCGGTGACGGCTGGGCAGCTGATCCAACTTGTGGAGCACGGCCTTCAACTCGTCGGCACTGGAGACCGGGAGGATCTCAAAAAACGCCTCGACCTGACCCTGGGGAGGCTTAGGGATCCCAGCATCCGGGTCATCGTGGTGGGTGAGTTCAAGCAGGGCAAGAGCAAGCTCATCAATGCCTTGGTCGGCGCACCGGCATGCCCTGTTGACGACGACATCGCTACCTCGGTGCCCACGGTTGTCCGCTACGGGGATCCGGCGTCGGCAGCGGTTCTGACCCCCAAAGCAGACGCGGACCCTGGCGACGACGGCAACGCTGAGCGCCAGCCAATCCCTATCGCCGAGCTCCCGGCCTATGTTTCCGAAAAGGGGAACCCCGGGAACAGCAAGAAACTCTTGGCTGCCGAAATATGCCTGCCCCGCAAGATCCTGGCCGGCGGACTTAGCGTCATCGATTCACCAGGTGTGGGGGGCATGGGGTCGGCCCACACCCTGGCCACCCTCACGGCACTGCCCACGGCTGATGCGATGCTCCTGGTTTCGGACGCCTCGCAGGAGTACACCGAACCGGAGCTGCGCTTCCTCCGCCAGGCCATGCGGATCACCCCCAACGTTGTGGGGGTACTGACCAAAACCGACCTTTACCCCGACTGGCGGCGGGTTGAAGAGATGGACCGATGCCACCTCAGCACGGTCGCCGCCGATATTCCGCTGTTTCCCGTGTCCTCCGACCTCCGCCTCGAAGCAGCACGGCTGCAGGACAGTGAACTGAACGTTGAATCAGGCTTCCCTGAATTAATTGCCTACCTTCGCAACGGGATCGTGGGGCAGGCGCAGCGCATCCAGGGCCGCTCGGTCAGCCAGGACCTGCTGGGGGTCACCGAAAACCTGCGCCTTTCCCTGCAATCTGAGCTTGCAGCACTCGAAAACCCTGAAGGCACCCCCCAGATGATAGCGGAGCTGGAGCTGGCAAAGGCAGAAGCGGATGACCTGCGGAAACGCTCGGCACGCTGGCAAATCACGCTCAACGACGGCGTCAGCGACCTGATCGCCGACATGGAGTACGATCTCCGAAACCGCCTTCGCCAAGTCCAACGCGAAGCCGAAACAGCCATTGAGCAGGAGGACCCGGGACCCGTCTGGGCGGAGTTTTCGCAGTGGCTGGAGGAATGTGTTGCCGCCGCCATTTCTGACACCTTCGTTTTGACCAGCGAGCGGGCGGAATGGCTGGCTGCCCAGGTGGCTGAACACTTCGCGGCAGAGGAAGCGAGGTTGCCGGTGATGCACGCCTCCAATTCGGTAGACCTGATAAATCCCGTGGATGCGATGCCCGGAATGGATTCAGGACACGTGAATCCGGTGCAAAAGGTGCTGATCGGCATGCGCGGGTCCTACGGCGGGGTGCTCATGTTCGGGCTCCTGACCGGGATCTTCGGTATGGCACTCATCAACCCGCTCTCCTTGGGCGCCGGCCTACTGCTGGGACGCAAGGCTTACCGCGAAGATAAGGAAGCGCGGCTCAAGCGCCGGCAGGTTGAAGCCAAGGCCCTGGTCAGGCGGCAGCTCGATGACGTTACCTTCCAGGTTGGCAAGCAACTGAAGGACCGGCTGCGGCTGGTGCAGCGCACTATCCGCGACCACTTCACCGAGATAGCGGACGAGCATCACCGCTCCCTCGCCGATTCTGTCTCGGCGGCACAGAAGGCCGCCAACACCTACGCTCTGGAGAAGGGCGCCCGCATCAGGGACATCACGGCTGAGCTCAAGAAGGTGGATGCCCTCTACCGCGCGGCGGAAGCAGTTGCTGCAGAAGTATCGGATGCCGCAAACAGGACTCATCAGGGCGCACAATGAATCGCTCAACAATTGCGGGAGCCGTGGACCTGGTCCAGGAGGCATTGAAAGTCTACGGCGATGATCCCGCAAGCGCCGCAGTTCTCGAAGGATTTGCCCGGAGGCTCGAGGAGCCGTTGCGCATTGCGATTGCCGGCATGGTGAAAGCCGGCAAGTCCACCCTGCTCAACGCGATAATCGGCGAGGAAATAGCGCCCACAGACACGGGCGAATGTACCCGGATCATCACGTGGTATCGGCACGGGCACACTCCACGGATCACCTTGTATCCACTGGACGGCAAGCCCCGGATTTTGCCGCTCAAACGCGTGGATGGCCGGCTTGTGTTCGTGCTGGGGGAGGTGCAGGCCAGGGATGTGGACCGGCTGGACGTGGAATGGCCGTCGCCGGCGCTGCGGAACATGACCCTGATCGATACCCCCGGTATCGCTTCACTGTCCGAAGATGTGTCTGCCCGCTCCACCACCTTCCTGGCCCCAGCGGATACGCAGTCGGAAGCGGACGCGATCATCTACCTCATGCGCCACATGCACGCCGCCGACCTGCGGTTCCTCGAATCCTTCCGCGACACGGAAGCGGGACGCTCGGGCACGGTCAACGCAATCGCGGTCCTCGCGAGGGCCGATGAAGTGGGTGGGGGCCGCATCGATTCGCTGCTTTCCGCAGGAGAGATTGCGGACAGGTACCATCATGACCATAACCTGCGGAAGCTCGCACTGGGAGTGGTGCCGGTGGCTGGCCTCCTTGCCCAGAGCGCCCGGACAATGCGGCAGCAGGACTTCGCCGCACTTCAACTGCTGGCGGGACTGGACCGCGCCGACCGCGAAAAGATGTTGCTCTCGGCTGACAGGTTCCTTCGGTCCACCATTCCGGAAGGGCTGAGTGCGGAGTCCAGGGCCTCCCTGCTGGAGAAATACGGGCTGTTCGGCATCCGGCTGGCCGTCGTCCTGATCCCTAATGGATTCAACGAACCCACCCCGTTGGCGCACGAGCTCGCGAGGCGCAGCGGCCTGGATCCGTTGCTGGACCTGTTGGACCGCCACTTCCAGGCGCGTGCCGAGGCATTGAAGGCCCGGACGGCCCTGGTGGGAGTGGAATCGCTGCTGCGCACTTCCCCCCGCCCGGGGACCGGGCACCTGGCCGCAGACCTGGAGCGGCTTCAGGCCAACGCGCATGAGTTCAGGGAACTGAGGCTGCTCGCTACACTTCGGACCACGGGCGTGCCGCTCAGCCCCGAACTGGCTGCGGAGGCTGAGGGCCTGCTCGGCGGCTGGGGCGCAGCGTCATACGCTCGCCTGGGGCTGGATGCAGACACGACGCCGGGCGAGCTCGCTGATGCGGCTCGCCGCCATCTGATTCGATGGCGCGCCGTGGCCGAGAACCCGCTAACTGACCGTGCAGCCCTTGATGCCTGCCGGGTTGTCGTTCGCAGCTGCGAGGGTGTGCTGGCGGAATCGTCGGCCCGCCAACGCCAGCCAGCCTAACAACCCGCCTAACAACGGGGAGCCCGCCGGCTGCCCTTCAGCGATGCGCCCCTACTTCAGGCCGTCGGCATCGTGTTCGTCGGTCTCGTGCTTGTCCTTGCCGCTACCCTTGCCGTCGTCCTTCGCCTTGGCATCCAGCTCATCCTTGAGCTTCTTGAGGCGCTCTGCTTCTGCCTGGTTGCGGCGGCGGGCTTCGAGGTTGCGGAGGAAGTCCGGATCATCGTCAGGCGCGGTGGGATGGCGCTGGCTCTGCTGCTGCGGGGAGCTGCCACGGGGCCGGCCGATCAGGAGCCAGAGAATGGCGCCGACCACTGGCAGGACGATCATGACAACGATCCAGGCTGGCTTGGAGATCCCTCGGGTGAGGCGTCCATCAGTGCGGATCACATCCACGAGGCCATACACAAAGATGACGAGGACTGCGACGGCCAAAGCCACACGGAGGAGCATGCCATTAAGTCTATCGTCAGGAGGCGCAGGGGCCTTGGGCGGGAGGCGGCTAAACTTGAATAGTGGCCTTTTTGAAATATTCCCTGATCCGCCTGGCTCTGTTCGCGCCCCTGTTTGTGGTTTTTATGCTCCTTCAGCTGGGCGTGCTGATGTCCGTGATCTGTGCAGCACTGATCGCTTTCGCCGTGAGCTACCTCTTCTTCCAGAAGCAGCGGGATGAGGCCGCAGCGGCCATCCACCAGCGTTTCTCGGGCAAGGCCAAGCCGATCCGTTCAGCCAATGAAGTCCAGGACGCCCACGCGGAGGACACCCTCCTGGACGCCAACCCGGATGTTGCCATCAGCAATGACGCCAAGGACCCCAAGCGCAACAGTTTGTAGCGCAAGTCTCCCGGCGGCAAGAAGCCGCGCGGCCCCGGCAGTCCTAGAAGCCGTGGCTCAGCACCAAACCCAGTGAAAACAGCAGGCTGTAGCCGAGGTTGATCAGGCCGGTCTGCTTCAGGACCGGGATCAGGCTCTTGCGCTTGCGGCCGTTGATCATCAGCCATGCCGGCATGAGGCAGGCCGGGATCAGCAGCAGGACGATCAGCATCCACGGCCGCCCGGGGGCCAGGATCACCACCAGCATGATGGCTACGGCGAGCATCAGCACGTAGCTCTCCCGGGCATGCTTGTCGCCGAGCCGCACCGCGAGTGTCTTCTTGCCGGCCTGCATGTCGGTGGGGATATCGCGGACGTTGTTGGCCATCAGGAGCGCGGTGGCAATCAAGCCGGTGCCGATCGCGCCGATAATGGCCGGCAGGTTAATCTGCCCCGCCTGCGTGTAGGTAGTGCCCAGGGTGGCCACCAGCCCGAAGAACACAAACACAAAAACGTCGCCCAGGCCCATGTAGCCGTACGGGTTCTTGCCTCCGGTGTAGCCCCAAGCCGCCATCACGCAGCCGAGCCCCACCAGGATCAACCACCAGCTCTGCGTGATTACCACCAGGATCAGCCCGAAAACCATGGCGGCGGCAAAGGCACCAAAGGCGGCACGCTTCACGTGCTCGGGGCTGGCAGCGCCCGAGCCCACCAGGCGGAGCGGGCCCACGCGGTCGTCATCCGTGCCGCGGATACCGTCCGAATAGTCGTTCGCGAAGTTCACGCCCACCTGGAGCAGTAGGGCCACCAGCGCCGCGAGGATGGCGTTGAAGAGCAGGAACGAATCCATTTCATAGGCGGCGGCGGAGCCGATCAGTACCGGCGCAATCGCGGCCGGCAGTGTTCGAAGTCGGGCGCCTTGGATCCATTGTGCGGCTGTGGCCACGGTCAGTACCTCGCGTTGTTGGGGAAGGCGGCAGGATGGGGGCCCGCCGGGGTGGTGCAGGTCTACTTTACTTTCCCTGATGCAGGGCGTTGAGTTGGGCGGCCATGGCCAGGCGGTCTGGCTTGCCGTTGGGCAGCATCAGCAGGGAGGACGCCGCAAGGACTGTTTTCGGCGCAAGGATGCCCAGTGTCCGGTGCCACTCCTGTTCAAGGACGACGGCGTGGTCCCCGGTCCCTCCGGTTCCGGCTGGCTCCGCGGGCACTGCGGTCCCTTCAGGCGGGGTGGCCAAGGCCACGTAAGCTGCCACGGCCTGGCCCCATTCCGCGGACGGTACGCCGGCCACAAAAGCGGCGGCGACGGCGTCGGACTTTTCCAGTTCCTCCTGAACGTGCGCGGCGGAAACCTTGATCCCGCCGGTGATAATCACGTCGTCGGCGCGGCCCAGGACGGTGAGCCGCCCGTCGTCGTCAATGCTGCCGAGGTCACTGGTGCGGTACCAGCGCACGCCGTCCTCCTCGAAGAAGGTGCTCCCGGCTTCATCCGGTGCTTCCAGGTAGCCCGCAGCGAGCGTGTCGCCGCCCAGCAGGATGCGGCCGTCCTCTTCCACGCGCATGGACACCCCTTCCAGCGGGAAGCCGTCATAAACGCAGCCGCCGCAGGACTCGGCCGAACCGTAGGTGGTGATGACCCGGACGCCGGCATCCCTAGCGGCCGCCAGCAGCGAGGCGGGGGCGGGCGCGCCGCCCAGCAGGACGGCGTTGAAGCGCCGGAGGACCGCGAGGGTCTCCGGGGACGGCGCGTCAAGCAACCGTTGCAGCTGGGTGGGGACCAGCGAGGTGAAACGGATTTTGTCGGTCAGTTCCTGTGCGGCGGCCGTAAAGGCTTCGGGTGTAAACCCGCCGGACATGTCCATCACCCACGGGCGCGTGCCCGCGAACAGCGAACGGACCAGGACCTGGATTCCGGCCACGTACTGGACGGGCAGTGCCAGCAGCCACTGGCCCTCGCCCTTGAGGGCCAGCGCGGTGGCCATCGAGGAAGCGGCCAGGGATTCCACCGTCAGGACCGTGGCCTTGGGGGCGCCGGTGGAACCGGAGGTGCGCACCACGGCAACCGCATCATCGCAGCCGGGCGTTTCAAGGTGGCCCACAACCAGGGCACCGTCTTCACCCACGGAAAGTTCGACGGCGGGGCCCTCGCCGTGGAGGGCGGCTGCCAGCGCCTTCAGCGCCGGGTCGATGTCCAGGACGCCGCTTCCGGGCGTGCCTGCTCGGAGGGATCCGGTGTTCAGGATTTCATTACCTTGGGGTTCGGTGTTCATCGAGCGTCCTGCCTTAGAAGTAGTGCGGGAAGCCGGACCAGTCCGGATCGCGTTTTTCCAGGAACGCTTCCTTGCCCTCCACCGCTTCGTCAGTCATGTAAGCCAGCCGGGTGGCTTCGCCGGCGAACACCTGCTGGCCCGCCAGGCCGTCGTCCGCGAGGTTGAAAGCGAACTTGAGCATCCGGATTGCCTGGGGCGACTGCCGGGCGATATCGGCGGCGTACTCCAGGGCAACCTCTTCGAGGCGTTCGTGGTCCACGGCTTCGTTGACGGCACCCATCCGAACCATGTCCTCCGCGGAGTATTCGCGGGCGAGGAAGAAGATTTCGCGGGCGGACTTCTGCCCGATCTGGCGCGCCAGCAGGGCCGAGCCGTACCCGGCGTCGAAGCTTCCGACCGTTGCGTCCGTCTGCTTGAACCTGCCGAACTGGCGTGAGGCGATGGTGAGGTCTGAGACGACGTGCAGGGAGTGCCCGCCGCCGGCTGCCCAGCCGTTGACTACGGCGATGACCACCTTGGGCATGGTGCGCATCAGCCGCTGGACTTCCAGGATGTGGAGCCGCCCGGCGCGCGCGGGATCGATGCTTTCCTGGGTCTCGCCGTTTGCTGTGTTTTGTACTACGTACCGGTAGCCGTCCCGGCCCCTGATCCGCTGGTCCCCGCCGGAGCAGAACGAGTGCCCGCCGTCCTTGGGGGAGGGGCCGTTTCCGGTGAGCAGCACAGTGGCAACATCAGGAGACATCCGGGCGTGGTCCATCGCCCGGTACAGCTCATCAACGGTGCCGGGACGGAAGGCATTGCGGACCTCGGGGCGGTTGAAGGCAATCCGCACCGTGGGCAGGTCGCGCACCCATTCGCCGTCGGAATCCCGCTCCACCTGCCGGTGATAGGTCATGTCCTGGAAGTCGTCGAAGCCGGACACAACACGCCAGCGGGTGGGATCGAAGACGTCGGACACCGAGGCGGGGATTTGGTTGCTCACCGTCCAAGTCTAGTAATCGGGGTCAGCTGATGCAGAACTCGTTGCCCTCAGGGTCCGCCATGGTGTGCCACGAATGTGGCCCCTGGCTGGCGCTCCAAAGGAAAGTGGCGCCCCGGGCCTCGAGTTCCCGGCGCACCTCGTCCTTGTCCCGCCCTGCCAAGTCAAGGTCCCAGTGCACGCGGTTCTTGACGGTCTTGCCTTCAGGGGCCGTCTGGAACAGGAGCCGCCTGGCCGGTGCTTTTGCCTCCAGTTCCTCCGGTGGGCGGATCGCACAGCCTTCCCGCCACACCAGCTTGCCGTTGTGCACCGTTGTCTGGTCCTCGGTGGCGAACCCCTGCTCGATCATGGAGCGGATGAAGCCCTCGTCCTGCGGTTCCACCGCCCATTCGAGCGATTCGGCCCACCAGTCGGCCAGGTAGTGCGGATCCCTGCAGTCGATGACAATCTGGATGTTCAGTCCCATCCCACCAAGGTACGGTGGCAGGTGCTCCTACGGTAGGTGCTGCGAGTTTCCGCGTGCGTGGCCCGGAGGATTTGTAGGGCGCAAAGTGGAGGCGGCGGACCAGCACGTCCAGGCGATGCTGGAAACCCACCACACCGAGTCCTCCTCCCAGCCACATCGGGCCGCCGACGCTGTCCCCGAAGCCCATCCATCGCCGTCGGACGTTCCCTTGGTCCAGTCCGGGGGCGAGCGCCGGAGCTGCTCGCGGCGCTCGCCCCGGCGCAGGCGTCACTGGGGAGCTGCGGCCTTTACCGCTTCCGGAGCGGGGCCTCCGTCACCACGGCGTTTGGCGGCTGCGACGACCTGGTTCCCGGTGTGGTGTCCGGGCTGGCCAGCAACCCCACGTTCCTCCGTTTCGGCAACGGCAACACGGTACTGCTCTCCGAGACAGTGGCGGCGAATTTCTACCTGCCCCTTCGCACCGAAAAGCGCGGAAAGACGGAATCTACGCGCTCGAGCATGGGGGGCAAGTTCAGTGCCGGCATGGACTTCAGCAGCCGGCCCACCGTGGTGCACCGGTTGGACACGGAGATTGTGGTGGAGGCCAGGGCGACCAAACGCTCCTGAGTGTCGGGTTCGACGGCGCGGACACCTCCTTTGCCCTGAAACTCACCTTCCGGCCCGGGGGAGTGCTCGACGGCGTGCTGCCGCTGGGTTCACCTGACGCCTTCCAAGTGATGGAGGGGATGGGGCGCTACCGGGTGGGTGCGGACGTTATCGAATTCGGTCCGGGCCTTCCTGCGGATCCGGACACACCACCTGCCTACAATCCCGGCGGGAACTACCGGTACCTTGCCGGGACGAATGCTTCAGACGGGATAAAGGTGTTCATCACTGGCAGGACCAAAGGCAGGCAGGTCTTTTCGCTGCGGGCCCTCAGCCAGCAGTCCTCCTAGGCTGGCGCCTGGGATGACTGCTCAGGCCGGGACCTGCTGGAGCTGCTCGTAGAATTCCGGCGGAATGGCGTAGATGAACACCACCGCCAGCAGGTTCTTTGCTGCATGGACAAAGTAGGAGAACATCAGGTTCCTGCCGGTCCAGACGTAGACGAACACCAGCGTTGCCCCCATGGCCAAGTAGGGAAGCAGGACTGTGAGGGTGAGGGCTTCGCGGCCCACCACGTGCAGGGCGGCGAACAGGACCACGGACAACACGCAGCACACCCAGATGTTTACCCGTCGGCTCAGCTTGCCGATCAGGAGGTGGCGGAAGATGAATTCCTCCACGAACGGGCCCACCACCACCAGCAGCGGGACCATCAGCCACGCCGGAACCTGCTGCATCAAGGCCTGAAGTCCTGCCTGGTTCTCGGAGGTCTCCACACTGCCGCTGGCCGCCACCACGATGGCGGAGAGTATCATCATCGCAATTACGGCGGCCGGGACCATCAGTAACGTGAACCACGGGCGGGTGGCCAGTACCCGCAAGTCACGGCCCACCACCCGGCGGGCGGCGACGACAGCCAGTATGCCCACGACGGCATAGAAGAGCAGGTTCATCGCGTAGGAGGCGGCGGCAGGAGTGGGTGCCACCTGCCGCAGGACGGGTGCGATCAGTGGCCCGGCCAGGACGAAAAAACCTGCAAGGCCTACGTAAAGGACAACAGCGATGAAATCCAGAGGCGAAAACCGGTAGAGCTGTGGCTGTGGTGCGGGTGGTATTCGGTGTGCGGTGGCCATGGTTTCAGCCTAGCTTCCCCCGACCTCCTTACTGGCGTTGCCGGGCGAATCGTGCTTCGCCTAGAATATTCGGTATGCCTAAATTTCCATTTCGGTGCGCCAAAGTAGCCGCCCGAACCAGCCCCGTGCGGCGGGTAACGTCCCTCGCCGCCGCGGCAGCCGCCGTCGTGCTTTCCCTGCTGCTGACCGCCTGCGGAGGGGGTGCCGCCGGGAACGGCACCGACAGCAAGCCCGTGGTGCTGACAACCTTCACGGTGCTCGCTGACATCGCCCGGAACGTGGCCGGGGACAAGCTCACGGTTGAGTCGATCACCAAAGCCGGCGCCGAAATCCATGGCTACGAACCAACTCCCGGTGACATCCGGAAGGCATCGAAGGCTGATCTGATCCTGGACAACGGCCTGAACCTGGAAGCATGGTTCGGGCAGTTCGTCGAAGGCCTGGACGTCCCGCACGCCGTGGTGAGCGAGGGCGTGCAGGTGATGTCCATCAGCGAAGACTCCTACCAGGGCAAGCCCAACCCGCACGCGTGGATGTCGCCGGTGAACGTGCAGATCTACGTGGACAACATGGTGAAGGCATTCAGCAAGCTGGACCCGGACAACGCCGGGGCCTTCAAGGCCAACGGCGACGCGTACAAGGCTGAGCTGCAGGCTGTGCAGGACCAGATGAAGTCCAGCCTCGCAGGTGTCCCGGAAACGCAGCGGGCCCTGGTCACCTGTGAAGGCGCCTTCTCCTACCTGGCCCGTGACGCCGGGCTGACCGAGGTCTACATCTGGGCCGTCAACGCCGAGCAGCAGGCAACGCCGCAACAGATCACCCGGGCCATCGAGTACGTCAAGGCGAATCGGGTCCCGGCCGTCTTCTGTGAGTCAACTGTTTCCGACGCCCCCATGCAGCAGGTGGTGGGCGCTACCGGAGCCGCGTTCGGTGGGACCCTCTACGTCGATTCACTTTCCGAGGCGGACGGACCGGTGCCCACCTATCTGGACCTCATCCGGCACGACGCCGACGTCATCACCAAGGCGCTCGCGCGGGCAGCAACCGGAGCAGGGTCATGACTTCCCCGGCAATTCTCGTGGAGAACGTCACCGTCCATTACGGCGAGGTCCGTGCGCTGGATGCAGCGACCCTGACCCTTGAGCCCGCCCGCATATGTGGCTTGGTGGGAATGAACGGCTCCGGCAAGTCCACGCTGTTCAAGGTGATCATGGGAATGATCAGGCCCGACGCCGGCACGGTACGCATCAACGGACAGTCGCCGTCGAGGGCACGCAAGGAAGGCGGCATTGGCTACGTGCCGCAGAGCGAGGATGTTGACTGGCAGTTTCCGCTGTCCGTGCGCGATGTGGTGATGATGGGCCGCTACGGCCATCAGGGCTTTACCCGCCGTGCGTCCAAGGCTGACCGCGCCGCCGTCGATGAAGCACTGGACCGGGTGGAACTGGGACCCTATGCGGGCCGACAGATCGGCCAGCTCTCCGGCGGCCAGAAGAAACGCGCCTTCGTGGCCCGCGGCATCGCACAGGGAGCCACCACCATGCTCCTGGACGAACCCTTCGCCGGTGTGGACAAGAGGTCCGAGGCAACCATCACCCGCCTCCTGCGGGAGCTTGCCTCGGACGGCTGCACCATCCTGGTCTCCACGCACGATCTGCATGCCCTGCCGCAGCTGTGCGACGAAGCCGTGCTGCTGATGCACAAAGTACTGATGCACGGCCCGCCGGACGTTGTGCTGCAGCCCGAAAACCTGGCGATGGCGTTCGGGCTTGACGTGCTGGAGCGGGACCAGCCTGACACGAAGGTTTCGGGCTCCAGGACCCTGGAAGGCAAGCGGGTGAACCACTGATGGAGATACTCCTCGAACCGCTGGGCTATGACTTTATGGTCCGGGCGCTGGTCACCACCGCCCTGGCCGCGGTTGTCTGTGCCGTGCTGAGCTGCTGGCTGGTGCTGATCGGCTGGTCGCTGATGGGCGATGCCGTGTCCCACGCCGTGCTGCCCGGAGTGGTGCTGGCGTACATCGTGGGCGCGCCGTTTGCGCTGGGCGCGTTGGTGTTCGCCCTGATTGCGGTGACGTTGATTGGGGTCGTCCGCAACACGAGCCGTGTCAAGGAGGACGCCGCGATCGGCATCGTGTTTTCCTCACTGTTCGCCCTGGGCCTGGTGCTGATCTCGGTGACGCCCAGCCAGACAGACCTGAACCACATCATCTTCGGCAACCTGCTCGGCGTCAGTGTTCCGGACCTGATCCAGGTCCTGGTGCTGGGAGTGGTGGCGTTTGTCATCCTCATCCTCAAACGGCGGGACCTCACCCTCTACGCCTTCGACCCCACCCATGCCCACGCCATCGGACTCTCACCCCAACGCCTTGGCGCGCTGCTCCTGGGCCTGCTGGCCTTGACGTCCGTTGTGGCTCTTCAGACTGTGGGCGTGGTCCTGGTGGTGGCCATGCTGATCATCCCGGGAGCCACGGCCTACCTGCTGACTGACCGCTTCTCGCGGATGTTGGTGATTGCCCCCGTAATCTCCGCTGTGTGCTCCCTCGCCGGCATCTACCTCAGCTACTACCTGGACACGGCCTCCGGAGCCATGGTGGTCCTCACGCAGGGAGTGGTGTTCGCCGTCGTGTACCTCTTCAGCCCCAGGCAGGGGCTGATCGGTACCCGCCTGGCGAAGGCCCGCCGAAGGAAAGCCGCCGCGCTCGCCGCTGCTTGACGCGGCGCCCGGGGGCAGGCAGGCTGGAGCGATGAAGTCCTAACCCGGCAGGCCGGCCACGCCGGACTGTTCCCCAAATCCAAGGCCGCCGTCGAGCACCGGATGAACCCGGTTCAGCTCCGGCGCCCACACTGCGGAACTTTGCGAGGACTTCCCTTGACTGAACACATCAACCTCTCGGACGTCACCCACGGCTACGGCGACCGGTTGCTGCTCGACGGCGTCAACCTGGTGATCGCTGCCGGCGAGCACGCAGCGGTGGTGGGCGAGAACGGAGCCGGCAAATCCACCCTGCTGCGGATTCTGGCCGGCCTCGAACAGCCCCAGGAAGGGACTGCCGCTCTCCACGGCCGGGTGGGCTACCTGGCCCAAACCCATGGGCTGCCCGAGTCCTTGACGGTGGGAGGGGCCATCGACGCGTCCCTCGCATCGCTCCGGGCCCTGGAAGCGGAGCTGGACCGGCTCGAAGCCGGGCTGGCCGACGCGGAGGAGAGCGACCTGGAAGCCTACGGCAGGCTGCAGACGGAATACCAGCTGCGCGAAGGATACGCCGCCGAATCGCGCGTGGAGGCCGCGCTGGACCGGCTGGGCCTGGGCGGCCTGGACCGCAACCGTGCCCTCGGATCGCTTTCCGGCGGAGAACAGGAACGCGTGGCACTGGCCTGCGTTCTGGCGGACCCCGCGGACATTTTGCTCCTGGACGAACCAACCAACCATTTGGACGCCCGCGGAACAGCCTGGCTGGAGGACCGGCTGGCGGCCCACCGGGGCACGGTGGTGGTGGTTTCCCATGACCGCATGCTGCTGCGCAAAGTGGCCGCAAATGTCATTGAGGTTGATGCCGAGCGCCGTACCGTCACGCGCTATGGCAACGGGTACGACGGCTACCTCCGCGAGAAAGCCGCTGAACGCCAGCGCTGGATCCAGCAGTACCACGGCTGGCTGCACGCCATGGAGGCCGAAAAGCGGCAGGCAGAGACCGTTGCCGGGACCATGGGGTACGGCCGCAAGCGGGACGGCGACAAGATGGGCTTCGATTTCAAAGCCGGTACGTGGCAGAAAGCCGCCAGCAGCCAGGTCCGGAACGCACAGGAACGGTTGCGGCGGCTGGAAGCCAGCCCGGTGGAGCAGCCGCCGATTCCCCTGCGGCTGGCCGCTCCGGAGTCTTTGCACGCTGCGCCATCGGGCGAAGATGCGGCTGCACCGCTGGCCGCCCACGGAGTCAGCGTTCCCGGCCGGCTCCGAGCAACGGACTTCCAGGCCGGCCTCGGCCAGAAGGTCCTTATCACCGGACCAAACGGCGCCGGCAAGTCCACGCTGCTGTCCGTGCTGGCGGGGACCCTGGCGCCCAGCGAAGGAAGGGTGACGCGGCCGGAACGGGTGGGATACCTGCAGCAGGAACTGGAGTTGCCGCACTGGCCTTCGCTCCGGCTGCTGCCGGCGTTCGCGGCAGGGCTGGGCGGGAACATCGATGAGCATGCCGAAGCGCTCCTCCGGTTGGGCCTGTTCCGCACCAGCGAGTTCCATGTTCCCGTTGGCAGCCTCTCCGCGGGCCAGCAGCGGCGGCTCGCGCTCGCCCGGCTGCTGCTGGGCGGCTACAGCACTTTGATTGTGGACGAGCCAACCAACCACCTGGCGCCGGTACTGGTGGAACAGCTTGAGGCCGCGCTCGCAACCTTCACCGGGACCCTGGTGATGGTCAGCCACGACCGGGCCCTCCGGGAGTGGTTTGCCAGGTGCCAGCGTGCAGCGGCGAACGGCGGGAACGGCGGGAACACCGGCGGGGACGCCGTTAACGGGCGCTGGATCCGCTACTCCATGGATAAGGGCGTCCTCGCTAAAGCGTGATGTGAGTCTTGGGGGTCACGGCTGCCTCGGCCATTTCGACGGTTCCGCGCCCGATCGACGTCGGCCGCCGTCGAACCCGCAGGGAACCGTCGAACTGGCAGAGGGGGTGGAGCCGGGGAGGGGGCGGAGGCGGGCCAGGCAGCGGGCCAGGCAGCGCCGGGCACGCCCGACGATGGTGAGAATTGCTTTAAGAGATGGTTACCGGGAAACCCGTGGCCGGAAACATCGGCGGCGGATGATGGGCCCATGCCAGTCGTTCCGCCGGCCGAAAGGATCTGTCCGTGATCACCAAGAACCTTTTCCTGCAGGGCATCTACCCCTTCAAGGGCGCAGGGCTGGAAAAACCGGCCCCGATCCACAGCGAACTATCCCATTACGTCCCGGACGGGGTGATAAACCAGACCCTTTACTTTCGTGGCGGCAACTCCAGCAGTGAACTGGTCACGGTGGTCCTGGTGCGTAACGGCGTACCCATGCGCTACTTCCCCATAGGAGCGAAGAGCGATGTCCATGTGCCGCTCCGCGTTGTCGAGGACATCGACGGCGGCTCGGTGATCGAGCTCCATCTGGCGGCCCCCGAGGGCATTGAGGGTTCGGTTGTTGTTGATCTGGGGATGGTGGAGCACTGATGACCAGCGTGGTGGACCGCCCCCAAGGCAGGCACGCAACCACCCCGCCGCGCCGCCGCCTGGTGGTGATCGGCAATGGAATGGCAGGCGCCAGGGCAGTGGAGGAGATCCTCGCCCGGGGAGGCGCGGGCCAGTTCACCATAACGATGTTTGGTGATGAGCCGTACGGGAACTACAACCGCATCATGCTCAGCCACGTCCTTTCCGGCGAGGAAAGTGATGCGGACATCTTCCTGAACTCCCTGTCCTGGTACCGGGAGAACAACATCACCCTCCACGCCGGGGTCCGGGTTGAACGGATTGATAAATTCACCCGGCACGTCTTCTCGAGCGACGGGAGGGTCACTCCCTACGATGTCCTGATCATCGCCACCGGAAGCCGCTCCCACATGCCGCCGATGGACGGGCTTTTCACGCCTGGCGGCTCCGTAAAGCAGGGCGTTTTCGGCTTCCGTACCATCGATGACACCCAGCGGATGGTGGCTCATGCCCAGCAGGAGCATCATCGCCGCGCCGTGGTGATCGGCGGCGGGCTCCTGGGGCTCGAAGCGGCCTACGGCCTGCGCAGCCACGGGTTAGACCTGGAGGTGGTCCATTCCGGTGGGCACCTGATAAACGCGCAGATGGGGCCCGACGGCGGTGCGGTGCTCCGCCGCAGCGTAGAGGCCCTGGGTATCAAGGTGCACACCGGAAGCCGGACCACTGCCGTGCTCGGCGCCGACCGGGTCACCGGTATCAGCCTCCGCGACCAGCCGGACATCAGCTGCGACATGGTGGTGGTTGCGGCCGGGATCCGTCCCAACGTGGACCTGGCGGTGCTCAGCGGGCTGCCGGTGGAACGGGCCATTGTGGTGGATGACAGGCTGCGGGTGCAGGACGAGGAGGGCATCTACGCGGTGGGGGAGTGCGTCCAGCACCGCGGCGAGGTGTACGGCCTGGTGGCGCCGCTCTGGGAACAGGCCGTGGTCCTGGCTAAACACGTCACCGGTGCGGACACCAGCGCCGCCTACCTCGGCTCCCGGACGGCCACCAAACTCAAGGTGGCGGGCGTGGAAGTGGCCTCCATGGGTCTGCACGGGCCGGAACTCGACAGCGACGAACACATCGTCTTTTCAGAACCCAGCCGGGGCGTCTTCAAGTCCATCGTGGTCCGGGACAACAAGATGGTGGGCGCAACCCTCCTGGGTGACAGCCGCAAGGTGGCCTACCTGACCCAGGCCTACGACCGCGGCCTGCCGCTGCCGGAAGAGCGGCTCAGCCTGTTGTTTGATCTGGGCACCCCGGATGGCGACGTGGGCGTGGCCGAACTCGACGACGACGCCCAGGTCTGCAACTGCAACGGCGTCAACAAGAAGGCGCTGGTGGGAGCAGTGAAGGGCGGCTGCACCACGGTGGCCGGTGCGACGGACGCCACCCGTGCAGGCAAGGGCTGCGGCTCATGCAAGCTGCTGGTGCAGCAGGTGGTGGAGTGGGCGGCCGGCGGTGCCGTGGAAGAGGACCCGGCCGCCAGCTACTACGTCCCGGGTATCCCACTGGACAAGCAGGCGCTTATGGACGAGATCCGGAAACGCGGGCTGCGTTCGGTGTCCCAGGTGTTCCAAGCGCTTGCTCCGGGCAGCTCAGAGGACGCCAAGTCCAAGATGGGGCTGGTTTCGCTGTTGAAGATGATGCTGGCCGGCCACTACATCGACGAACGGGACGCGCGGTTTATCAATGACCGGGTGCACGCCAACATCCAGCGCGACGGCACGTTTTCGGTGGTGCCCCAGATGAAGGGCGGGGTGACATCAGTCCAGCAGCTGCGCCGTATCGCCGACGTCGCCGAGAAACATAACGTGCCGCTGATCAAGCTCACCGGCGGCCAGCGCATCGACCTGCTGGGCATCCCCAAGGAGGACCTGCCGCAGGTGTGGGCGGACCTGGACATGCCCTCCGGTTACGCGTACGGCAAAAGCTTCCGCACTGTCAAAACCTGCGTTGGCAAGGACTTTTGCCGGTACGGAACAGGGGACTCAACAAAGCTGGGCATCGAGATTGAATCCCGCTTCCAGGGCATCGAGTCGCCGGCCAAACTGAAACTCGCCGTGTCCGGCTGCCCCCGGAACTGCGCCGAATCCCTGGTGAAGGACGTTGGCGTCGTGGCGGTCGAAGGCGGCCGCTGGGAAATCTATGTCGGCGGAGCGGCCGGTGCCCACATCCGCAAGGGCGACCTGCTGGCGACTGTAGACGATCCGGAGCAGGTGAAGGTCCTCACCGGGCGGTTTATGCAGTACTACCGTGAGCAGGCCAACTGGCTGGAACGTACCTACGCCTATGTGCCGCGGGTGGGCATCGAACATCTGCGGGCGGTGATCGTTGAGGATTCCGAAGGGATTGGAGGGCGGCTGGATGCCGCCATGCAGGCGTCCGTAGACAGTTACGTGGACCCCTGGAGCGAGCGCAATGATCCCCTGACGCCCGGTCAGTTCAGGACGTCGCTTCCCCTGACGGTCCTTCCCCAGGTGCCGGTTCAATGAACAGCGCCAAGGCAAATGGGGGCCCGGCCTTTCACGTCCTGGGTCCCGTTGACCAGATTCCGTTGGGTGAGGGCAGGGCTTTTGCGGTGGACAGCGCACAGGTAGCAGTCTTCCGGCTCCGGGACGGCGCACTGCGCGCGCTCGCCGCCGTCTGCCCGCACCGCGGCGGTCCGATTGCGGACGGCACGATTGACCGGCAAGTGGTGATCTGCCCCCTGCACCAGCACGCATTTGACCTTGCGACCGGCTGCTCCACCAGCGGGCAGGAACCGCTGCGCAGCTACAACGTGACGTTGGACGGGGACCGGAACCTGGTGCTGCAGACGGGCGTGTAGTGCGCGTCACGTAGCACCCCGGTGCGTCTTGTAAGATAGACGAGCCGCGCGAAGCTTCGGCGCCACGAGAGATTCCGATCACATTCGGTTGCCCAACAGGGCATAACGCCGAATTAGTGAGCGGAATCATCCGTGGTCCGGATGCGGCCAACCCCCAACCCACAAGGAATCGTTGTGCCTCAAAGTACCCCCACAGATCTCCAGAACACCACGGCACCATCCACCGCCGTCGACCCCACCCTCAGCGCCGAGGGATACAGCAAGACGCTGGGCAGGCGCCACGTCACCATGATTGCCATGGGCGGCGCCATCGGCGTCGGCCTCTTCATGGGTGCCGGCGGACGCCTGGCCTCCACCGGCCCGGCCTTGATTTTCTCCTACGCCATCGCCGGCGTCATCGCCTACCTGCTGATGCGGGCACTGGGCGAGCTCATCATGTACCGCCAGACGTCGGGCTCTTTCGTGAGCTACGCAGGTGAGATGTTCGGCAAGAAGGGCGCGTTCCTTTCCGGCTGGATGTACTTCATCAACTGGGGCATGACGGGCATCGCCGAACTGATTGCCATCGGCCTCTACTTCCAGTTCTTCTTCCCCAACGTTCCCGTGGAAGCCTCGGCCATTGCCGCGCTGGCTCTCCTGGTGGCGGTCAACCTGCTGAGCGTCAAGGCATTCGGCGAGTTCGAGTTCTGGGCTTCCTGCCTCAAAGTCGGTGCCATCCTGATCTTCCTGGCAGTGGGCACCTTCATGGTGGTTACCAACGCCCAGGTGGGTGACGGCAACGCATCGGTGGCCAACCTCTTCGCCGCAGAGGGCGGGATGTTCCCCAAGGGCGCCCTGGTGATGGTCCTGGTCCTCAACGCCGTGATCTTCGCCTACAACGGCATCGAACTCGTGGGCATCACCGCCGGCGAGATGCAGAACCCGGAACGCGAAGTGCCCAAGGCAATCCGCGCCGTCGTACTCCGCATTGTGGTGTTCTACGTCGGCTCCGTGACCCTGCTGGCCATGCTGCTGCCGTCCGACCAGTACGTGGCGGGAACCTCGCCGTTCGTCACCGTGTTCGGCCAGATGGGCCTTGCCTGGGTGGGCGATGTGATGAACATGATCGTTATCACTGCGGCACTGTCCTCCTGCAACTCAGGCCTGTACTCGATTGGCCGTGTGTTCCGCACCATGGCCAACAACGGCCACGCCCCGCAGTGGCTCACCCGGATGTCCAAGCGGCACGTCCCGTACGCGGCCATCCTCGCCATCGCGGCCTTCTACTTGGTGGGCATCCTGCTCAACATCTGGCTGGGCGGCTCGCACGCGTTCGACCTGGCCCTGAACACCGCGTCCATCGGCGTCATCTTCACGTGGGGCGCCATCTTCGCCAGCCAGATTGCGCTGCGCCACAAGAAGGGCGTCACGTCCACGCTGCCGATGCCCGGTTCACCGTGGACCAGCTGGGCCGGCCTGATCGGACTGCTGGCCATCACGGTGCTGATCGGCTTCGACACGATGACCAGCAAGAGCGGCGAGGTGTTCTACCTGGGCCTCTGGACCTTGGCCACCATCCCGTTCTTCGCCGTGGTCCTGTGGCTGGGCTGGCAGAAGGTCAAGCAGAACGAACCGAAGAACGCGCTGTACAGCTAACGGTTCACCCAAGCAGTACGACGACGGTGGGATTCCCTGGGAGGGGATCCCGCCGTCGTCGTTTCCCTGGTCAGCGGCGGAGACGGATGGTGCCGAACCCACTGAATCGCCGGAAGGGTGCGGAGTCGCTGGAACGCGTCAGCGTCGGGGCACCGTTCCAGGGATTTCGACGACGTGCGGGTATGCCTGTGGTGCGGAGCGCTCCATGGAGGCAAACTAAGGCTTGTGGGCGAACCCTGGGTGCTGCATGTGGACCTTGACCAGTTCATTGCAGCCGTCGAAGTGCTCCGCCGCCCTGAACTCGCGGGCAAGGCGGTGATCGTTGGCGGCCGCGGCGATCCGTCCGAGCGGGCGGTGGTGTCTACGGCGTCGTACGAAGCGAGGGTTTTCGGTGTCGGCTCGGGAATGCCGCTGCGCATCGCCGCACGAAAAGTGCCCGACGCCGTCATCCTGCCCGTCGACCAGGAGGCCTACCTCGCTGCGTCCGAACAGGTCATGTCAGTGCTGCGCGCGCAACCGGGCGCCACGGTCCAGGTTCTCGGCTGGGACGAAGCGTTTGTTGGCGTGCAGGCGGCGGACCCCGAGGCCTATGCCCGGCAACTGCAGCACGCCGTCCTTGAGGAGACCCGGCTGCACTGCAGTGTGGGCGTCGGCGACACCCTGGTCCGCGCCAAAGTAGCCACTACGTTCGGCAAGCCGGCCGGCGTCTTCCGGCTCACTGAAGACAATTGGCTCAGGGTCATGGGAAGCCGGCCCACCATCGAGCTGTGGGGCGTGGGAACCAAGGTGTCGCGGCGCCTGGCCACGCTTGGCATCAAGACTGTTGCCCAGCTTGCGGCGTCCAACCCTGATGACCTGGTTCCCGAATTCGGCCCGAAGATGGGCCCCTGGTACGCGCAGCTCGGCCGGGGCGACGGGTCACGGACAGTCGATGACACGCCCTGGGTGGCACGCGGGCACAGCCGGGAAACCACCTTCCAGCACGATCTGACTGAACCCGGGCAG
Source organism: Arthrobacter sp. Hb9-2 (assembly GCF_059091165.1). NCBI lineage: Bacteria > Bacillati > Actinomycetota > Actinomycetes > Micrococcales > Micrococcaceae > Arthrobacter > Arthrobacter sp. Hb9-2. Next base: position 67,160 of record NZ_JBNHGJ010000011.1, read on the forward strand.
ATTGACGACGCCGTCCGGGAGCTGGCGGCGCGTGTGCTGGAGGATGTCGGGGCCGAGGGGCGGCCGGTCATCGGGCTGACGCTCAAGGTCCGCTACGCCCCGTTCATCACCAAAACGTACGCCCGGAAGATCCCCGAGACATCAGACCCCGCGGAGGTGCTTGCGCGTACTCTCGACCTCGTGGCGAAGATCGAGCCCGGCCGCCCCATCCGGCTCCTGGGGCTGCGCGCCGAAATGACGATGCCCGAAGACTCCCGGCAGGGGCACACTCCGACCCGCAGCGGATGGTGAAAGTGGCTGGACAGCGGAATGGCGGCGGATCCTGGGATCCGCCGCCATTTCTGACTGTTGCAGCACGCCGTTCGCTGCGGCTGCATCAGCGAGGAGCTAGTCGCGCTTGAACTCGTCCTTGACGCTTTCGCCGACCTTCTTGGCGTCGGCCTTGACCTGGTCCGCCTGGCCCTCTGCCTTCAGGCGGTCATTGTCCGTTGCGTTGCCCGCAGCTTCCTTGGCTTTGCCGCCCATATCTTCTGCTGCGTTACTGATCTTGTCTCCGAGGCCCATGGTTGTGGCCTCCTTTCGTTTCCGTTGATCAAACAATGCATTTTCACACTAACACGAAGCTTGCTTACTATTTCAAGCCCGGACTTTCCTTCCGGGAGGGGCGCCTGTTGATTGTCCGTACCCGCGGCTAGGCTCGGAACATGGAGCACACCACCAGCCTCACCCAGCACATTCAGGCGTCACCGGAGAAAGTCTGGTCCGTCATCACGGACATCCCTGGCTCCGCGGCAACGCTGTCCGGAGTCGATTCCGTGCAGCTCCTCACTGACGGCCCCTACGGGGAAGGGACGCGCTGGAAGGAGACCCGGAAGATGCTGGGCAAGTCCGAGACGGTGGAGATGTGGGTGGCGGAAGCAGACCGGCAGCGCAGCACCACCGTCAAAGCCGTCCAGGGTGGCGCGGACTACACCACCAGGTTCAGCCTTGCCCCGCGGGACGGCGGCACCGAGCTTACCCTGACCTTCGGTGCCGAAGTCATCAAGCCCACGGTAGTGAGCCGGCTCATGATGCTGCTGTTTGGCAGGATGGGTATGGCCGCCACCCGCAAAGCCCTGACCAAGGACCTGGCAGAGATCGCAGCCAAAGCAGAATCGCTTCCGTAGTGGCTGCGTATGCTTCCAAGGCCGCTGACCTGAAGGTTAGTGCCCCCAGGCTCACGCCGGTGCGGCTGGAGAACCTGACGGACCAGCCGGCATCGGACTTCCGCCGCGGTGAAAGGTACGACGGCGGCCGGTACAGCCGTGCCGAGGCTGATGGACTCGAACTCAGCGGGACAGACTTCGCAGAGTGCGAGTTCCAGGGGGTGTCCTTCAATGACACGCAGCTCCGCGGATCCTCGTTCCGGGACTGCATCCTGGGCGAGCTGTACGCACCGGTGTTTAAGGCGGCCCGCTCCACCTGGCGGGACGTCGAGTTGCGGAATCCGCGGCTTGGCTCCGCTGAACTGTACGAGAGCGGCTGGCAGTCAGTCAGCATCGAGGGCGGCAAGCTGGACTTCCTCAACCTGCGCGGCGCCAAGCTCACCGACGTCCTCATCAGCGACTGCATCATCAACGAACTGGACCTGGGCTCAGCCACGGGTACCCGCGTTGGGCTCAAGAACTGCACCATCGGCTCCCTCGACCTCGCTGGGGCCAAACTCAAGGACTTTGATGTCCGGAGCACGGGGTTCCGCAGCATCAGCGGGCTCGGCAGCATGGCGGGTGTCGTGGTGGACGAGTACCAGTTGGGCCTCCTGGCACCCCTCCTGGCCGCGCATCTAGGCATTACGGTCCTCTAAAGCGTTCGAGGGAAGCGCCGGTACCCATCCAAGACCCTCCCGTGTACTATTTACAGAACGAACGGTCGGTAAGTGCTGAGCTCTGCCTGCCGCCGATGACAGTGCTGTTTATCGCGTGAAGGGTGTTTCCATGGCTGCAACCGCAGGTCCGCAGGCTTTCCTTGTTGGCGGAGTCCGAACGCCGGTGGGCAAATACGGCGGGGCGCTGTCCTCCATCCGCCCCGACGACCTCGCAGCCCTGGTAATCCGGGAGGCCGTGAACCGGGCCGGGCTTGATCCGGACAGCATTGACGAGGTGATCCTGGGCAACGCCAACGGCGCCGGGGAGGAAAACCGGAACGTCGCACGGATGGCCACCCTGCTTGCCGGCCTGCCCCTCCACATCCCCGGCATCACCGTTAACCGGCTCTGCTCCTCCGGCCTCAGCGCGATCATCCAGGCGAGTCACATGATCAAGGCCGGCGCCGCGGACATCGTTATCGCCGGTGGCGTCGAATCCATGAGCCGTGCACCCTGGGTCCAGGAAAAGCCCGCCGCCGCCTTTGCCAAGCCGGGCCAGATCTTCGACACCTCCATCGGTTGGCGCTTCACCAACCCCCAGTTCCACAAGGGCGAACTGTCCCGCGACGGCAAGATGACGTACTCCATGCCCGAGACGGCCGAAGAAGTGGCCCGCGTGGACGGCATCTCGCGCGAGGACGCCGACGCCTTCGCGGTCCGCTCGCACCAGCGTGCCCTTGACGCCACGGCTGCCGGCAGGTTCAAGGACGAAATCGTCCCGGTCACCGTCAAGACCCGGAAATCCGAGCATGTTGTGGACACGGATGAAGGTCCCCGGGCGGACACCACCTTGGACGTCCTGGCTGGGCTGAAGCCGGTGGCGAACGGCGGCAGCGTGGTCACGGCCGGCAACTCGTCGTCCCTTAACGACGGCGCGTCAGCCATCATCGTGGCGTCGGAAGCGGCCATCGAAAGGCTGGGCCTGACACCCCGCGCCCGCATCATCGATGGCGCCTCGGCCGGTTGTGAGCCCGAAATTATGGGTATCGGCCCGGTGCCGGCCACCCAGAAAGTCCTGAAGCGGAGCGGCCTCAGCGTCGGTGACCTCGGCGCCGTCGAACTCAACGAAGCGTTTGCCACGCAGTCCCTCGCCTGCATCCGCCGGCTGGGCCTGGAAACGGACATTGTGAACAACGACGGCGGCGCTATCGCTTTGGGGCATCCTCTGGGTTCCAGCGGTGCCAGGATCGCCATCACCCTGCTGGGGCGGATGGAGCGTGAGGACGCGCGGATCGGGCTGGCCACCATGTGCATCGGCGTCGGTCAAGGCACCGCCATGCTGCTGGAGAAGGTCTAATGCCGGGCGCTGTGGACCTGGCGTCGGAAAAGTTCCATGCGCTGCTGGTGGAAGAGCGCGGAGACCGCGTGGTGGTGCTCCTCAACCGCCCCGAGGTCCGGAATGCCATCGACCAGCAGATGGTGGATGAACTCCACGTCGTCTGCGCTGCCCTTGAGCAGAACCCGAAGGTACTGATCATCGCCGGCGTGGACGGTGTTTTTGCCTCGGGAGCGGACATCGCACAGCTGCGGGAGCGCCGCCGGGACGATGCCCTGCAGGGAATCAACTCCACCATCTTCGTCCGGATCGCCAAGCTGCCCATGCCCGTCATTGCCGCCCTGGACGGGTATTGCCTGGGCGGCGGGGCGGAACTCGCCTATGCGGCTGACTTCCGGATCGGCACACCGAACGTGCGCATCGGCAACCCGGAAACCGGGCTGGGCATCCTCGCCGCAGCCGGGGCCAGCTGGCGGCTGAAGGAACTGGTGGGGGAGCCGGTGGCGAAGCAGATTCTGCTGGCCGGCAGGGTCCTCGGGGCCGAGGAAGCCCTGGCGGTGAACCTCATCAGCGAGGTCCATGGCCCCGCTCAGCTTCTTGACGCTGCGCACGACCTGGCGGACAGGATCGGCCGGCAGGATCCGCTGGCCGTGCGGATCACCAAGTCAGTGTTCCATGCACCGGCGGAAGCCCACCCCCTGATCGACCAGTTGGCCCAGGGCATCCTCTTTGAATCTGAGGCCAAGTTCGACCGGATGCAGCGGTTTTTGGACAAGAAGGCCGACAACAGCGCCGGTGTGAAGGCCGGCACCGGGACCGGAAAGAAGAATCCATGAGCACACCGCAACCTGCCCCTGGCCTGCCTTCCCGCGTCGGCGTCTTGGGCGGCGGCCGCATGGGTGCCGGCATCGCGCACGCCTTCCTGGTCAAGGGGGCGGATGTGCTGGTGATCGAGCGCGACGAGCAGTCCGCCGAGGCGGCCCGGGAACGGGTCGAATCAGCCGCAGCCAAGAGCATTGAGCGCGGCGCCGTCGACGCCAACCTCGACGAGCTCGTTTCACGGCTTACGGTGGGCGTGGACTACCACGCTTTCAAGGACCGGCAACTGGTGGTCGAAGCGGTGCCCGAGGACTGGGACCTGAAGGTCACCGCGCTGCAGGGCATCGAGGAACGGCTCGCGGATGATGCCTATCTGGCGTCAAACACGTCCTCGCTGTCCGTGAGCGGACTGGCCGGGGAACTGAAGCGGCCGGAAAACTTCCTGGGGCTGCATTTTTTCAACCCGGTGCCGGCGTCCACCCTGATCGAGGTGGTGCTGGGTGAACACACGTCTTCCGGCCTTGCCGCTGCGGCGAAAGGGTGGGTGGAGGCACTGGGCAAGACCGCCGTCGTCGTCAATGATGCGCCCGGGTTCGCGTCCTCCCGGCTGGGCGTGGCGATCGCCCTGGAGGCAATGCGCATGGTGGAGGAGGGGGTGGCGTCCGCCGAGGACATCGACGCCGCCATGGTCCTGGGCTATAAACACCCCACCGGACCGCTTCGAACCACGGACATCGTCGGGCTGGATGTGCGCCTGGGGATTGCCGAATACCTGCACTCCACGCTGGGGGAGCGATTCGCGCCGCCGCAGATCCTCAAGGACAAGGTGGCTCGCGGCGAATTGGGACGCAAAACCGGGAAGGGATTTTTTGACTGGCCCAGCTAGGAACGCCGGCTAGTCGAAAAATCCCACAATGTAGCCGACGAAGTACAGGAGCGACAGCAGGACCACCACCGCGATAGCTGCGATAACGAAGAACTGTGTGATCTTCTTTGTGCCGTGCTCATCGTGGCCCTGGGGTCCGGCTGTCGAGGCCTCACCCGGCGGCGTTTCGCCCGGGGGAACTCCGCCTCCCGGCTCCAGGCCGGTGATCTTGTCGTCCTCCGGGTCCGGGTTGGTTCCTGACACGTTATCTCCCTCGTTTGCCGTCCTGGTGCTTTGCCCAGCGTAACCGGCCCGGTTGGTTGGACCTAGGCTGGTGCAGTGACCTTCCTTGAACCCCTTACCCTGACCGGCCGGTATGTAACCCTGGAGCCGCTGAATCCGGACCATCACGACGGCCTGCTTGATGCTGCTCGGGACGGTGAGCTGTGGCGCCTCTGGTACACGTCGGTGCCGTCGCCGGACGAAATGGCAGCCGAGATTCAGCGGAGGCTTGCCCTGCAGGAGCAGGGTTCCATGCTGCCGTTCACTACCCGGTTGATCGACCCGGCCTCCGGCGGCCCCGGCAGGATCATCGGAATGACCACGTACATGAACGTCGACGCCGGCACTCCCCGTGTTGAGATCGGATCCACTTGGAACGCCGCTTCAGTGCAGGGGACCGGGACCAACCCGGACTCCAAGCTGCTGCTCCTGCGGCACGCGTTTGAGGTCCTTGGCTGCCCTGCCGTGGAGTTTCGGACGCACTGGCTTAACCACCAGTCGCGCGAGGCGATCGCCCGGCTGGGTGCCAAGCAGGACGGTGTGCTCCGCAACCACTCAAGGACGCGCGACGGCCTCCTGCGCGACACGGTGGTGTTCTCCATCCTCGAACACGAATGGCCCATGGTCCGGGCGGGCCTGGAGCACCGGCTCGCCCGCCGGGGCTAGGGGTGCTTGGTTACTGGCGTGCGGGCTGGGCCGGCCCAACCGCTGCCAGGAGCGCTGAGGCGTAAGCCTGATGCCCCGCCTGATTGGGGTGGAAGTTGTAGTCGGCCCCGAAGTCGCTTGGTGACAGCTGGAGCCACGGGGCTGCTGAATTAACGGCGTGTTCGGCAAACTCATCGGTCACACCAACGTACAGCAGGTCTGTTCCGGGCCACGCCTGGGCGGCCAGAACAGCTTTTTCGATAGTCGCATTCACTACTGACGTGGCCCCATTCATGAGCGCCTGATTCTCCCGCGGGATCGGCCTTATTTGACTGGCTGGATCGAAGAGGAGCGGGTAGCCCAGCACCACCGTCTTTGCACGTGGTGCCGTTACTTCTATGGCTAAATATGTCCCGACGAGACTCGCTTTTAGGAAAGCAAGGGCTTCGGGGGAGGTGGCCTGCGCAACAGCGGCTTTGCATGTGCTCTCATCCGAAAAAGCACAAACTCCCAGCACCCGGGCGAAACCCAGATCATTGGCTCCAGCGGTAATCGAGACCAGATCCGTCTTAGCGGAGAAGGCCCTGCCGCGCACCTGGAGCCTGATTTGCTCGTGAACAGTGGGCGTGTAGATGACGGGGTCATATGTAGGGCTGAGTCTGGAGAGCACGGCTCCGTGGCAGGCCGCATTCGCCACCAGCTTGATCCCTTTGCTCTTTCCCACCAGGTCCACGTACCCCGGCTGGCTCTGCCAGCAGTCCACCCCTGCAGGGCGTTCCGGTGCCCCCGCTCCGGTCCCCGCGGTGTAGGAATCGCCCAATGCCACGTAATCGGTCTGGGCCGGCGCCGCCTCGGCCGGAATGGCTGTGACACCAAGTGCCATCGCCACGGTAACGAGGGCCGCGGCGAAAACGGACCGCCGGCGTCGTACTGCTGGTTTTCCCATTTCGTTCCCCTTCGAACGTCCGCCGCGAACTCGCCGCAGTCAGCTCATGGTCACCGTATACCCCAAGGCCTAACAGGTCACTGGTAGGCCATACCCCAATTTCGGCAGGCCCGCTACCTATTAGAGGTGCAACGGATGTGACTGATGTGATTAGCTGTGCGGATGAACAGAGCGGACAGGTCGATGGACTGGGACGGCGCTGTCAACGCGTGGCACGTGGCTGGCGGGGTTTACCGGATGGGGCGGCGGGAGTGGCTGACCGAGGCTGGCTGGCGGCAGGCCTACAGCGACGGCGTCCGCACCGTTATTGACCTCCGCAACACTCCTGAGGCCCGTCGCCGGGACAGCGATCCCCTCGTTGCGGACTCGGCGTTGGCCGGGATAACCATAGTTTCCGCGCCTACCGAAGAGCCCGGTCATCCGGGCTTTACAGAGATTTCCGGCCCCTACCTCAACGACCCCGCCTATTATGCGGACAACGCCAGGATCTTCCCGGAGAAGCTGGTGGGAGTCTTTCGTGAACTGGCCGCAGCATCGACGCGAGGCAACGTTGTGCTCCACTGCGCCGCCGGCAGGGACCGCAGCGGCATGGTGGCCGCCATGGTCCAGGACCTCGCAGGGGACTCCGACCAGGACATCGCCGAGGGCTACCGGCGCGCCGCCCGCGGTATTAATGAGCGCTATCGCACCCACGGCCCGCCGCACGACCGCGAACGCTATCTTGAGGAAGCCGAGCTGGCACCTGTACTCGAGCAGCGCGGAGACGCAGTCGTGGAGTTTGTGCGGAGCCTGGACACCCGGGCTTTCTTGCTGCGGCACGGCCTGAGCCCTGCTGAGCTGGACGCGGTGCTGGCACTCTGCGGAGCCGGAGTTTCCCGATGAGCGCCGGCAACCTGAGGCGTGTGCTCTCACTTGGTGCTGCCACTGGCGTGCTGGCCGCGTCCGCCTACGTGGCTGTTCCCGTCTGGGCGGTTGGGAACGACAGCGCAACTGGGGCGACCAGTCCGGCCGCAAGCACCGTAGCCACGCCGGGCACGGAGACCCCAGCGCCGGCACCTTCCGGCGGCATTTCCGCAGCGGGTCTCGCTGATGCCGTCCAGCGTGACCTCGGCGTCACCCCGGAAAAGTTCGCCGCGGCGGGGGAGCTGGGCGTCCGGGCAGAGGAGGCCGCAGCGAAGCTCCGCGCCGTGCCTGGCTACACGGGCATCCGGGTGGAAGGCAGCCGGATCATCGTGTCGGGCCTCGGAGTCGAACTGCAGGCAGCCGTGCACGCGCTCGCCGCCGGCGCTCCCGGCCTTCCGCTGGAGCTGGAAGCGCAAGCTGCGCCTGAACCCGCAGCGTCGGCATCCCCAGCCCCCGTGGCCGAACTTGCAGCCAACACCGAGCAGCTTTTCCAGGCCTACGTGCGCGAAGTCGGTGTCACGGATCTGCAGGCGGTGGTCAGCATTGGTCCCAAGTTTGTCATCAGGATCGGGGGCGTCAACACACCGGAGTCGGCAGGCACGGCGGCTCCGTCCATCACTGGTTCAGCGGCGACGGACACGGGCACCGGGAAGATGTCGGCGTCCGAATTCGTGTCGAGGTACGCAAACGTCGAACTGGCACCGGGAGCCCCCATGAAACCGGAAGCCGATGTCCAGGGCGGCGTGGGTTATGCAGCAGACAGCGGGCGGGTTTGTTCGACAGGTTTCTCCGCATTCACCCCGGCTGGCCTGCCTGCCGTCCTGACCGCGGGGCACTGCGGCGAGGATGGTGTATCCAAGACCGCTGACCTGCTGTTCCAAGGAACGCGGGCAGGCTTGCTGGGCAACTTCGAGTTCAGTCAATTTGGCGGACCAGGCAACACCCCCGTCCTGCAGCCCAGTAACGCCACAAACCCCGGAAACGTGGGAACGGATCTCTCGGTCATTGGCGCCCTCCGCGCGGATTTGAACCCACTCCCCACAGCTACCACGTGGGGAGACCAGGCTGCCCCGGGACCGGACGTTAAAATCGTCGGCGCGGCTGCCCCCGTGATTGGCATGGACGTGTGCCGTTCCGGCTGGCGGACGGGATGGTCGTGCGGCACCATCAGCGAGGTTGGGATCTACCTCATCGAGGGGACCAACTATGCAAAAGACAACAAGGATCTCCGGGCCATCAGGGGCTTCGTGTCCTTGGACGTGCAATCGGCTGGCGGCGACTCCGGCGGCCCCTGGATCAGCGGAAACTACGCGGTGGGCATCCATTCCGCCGGGGAAAGCGGAGGGGCCCAAAACTTCGCCCTGGCCGCCACCCTGCAGGACGCACTCGAAGTGCTGCCCGGGTACCAGCTGGAAGTCTTCCTGAATAAACCGGTGCTGACTTCGCCCGCCCCTGGGGGAAGCATACAAGCAGGCCAAGCGATCTCCGGACAGGTTCCCGCGGACCCGGCGTCCGCCGCAGGTACCGCAGTCCTCATCACCCTGCCTGGCCATGAAACCTTTGACGTGCCCGTCGACAAAGCAGGCTATTGGAGCTTTAACGCCCCGTGGCCTGCCGGCCCGTTGACCTTCCAGGCGGAAACTATGAACGGCCCCAGCCGTTCCGGGGCAATGTCGCTGACGGCAGACGTTGCGCCGGCACCCCTGGCCGCCCCCACCATCACGGCTCCTGGCGGTCAGCCCCTGACGAAGTTGACCACCCTTTCCGGCACGGGTGCACCGGGTGCAGGCGTCACCGTCTCAGGTGACGTGGCGGGCTCCGGAACAGTAGGCCTGGACGGGCAATGGACGGTCAGCGTGGCAGGCGCGGCAGCTTTCGGCAATGTGACGGCCAACGCTGTGCTGTCCTCGCCGGGAACGGCCAACAGCCCTGTTGCCGCAGCAACGGTCCAAGTAACGCCTCCGCGTCCTGTCATTGAAAGCATCGCTGACGGGCAGCATGTCCGCCAGGACAACCTGCCGCAAACCATTTCCGGCAGCGGTACCGAGGGGGCAGAGGTGACCGTGTCGATCGATGGCAAGCCCCTCGCCAGCTCCACATCAAGCGGCCCCGCCGGATCCCGGTCAGCGGGGTCGGCCCTGGTACCGCTGGAGCTGGTGGCGGGCGGAACTTGGCAGGTTCCCTTCCCTGACGGATTGGCCCCCGGAGCCCACACAATTTCCGTAATCCAAGCCCTGGATGGACTCTCATCGGCAACGGCCACCGCGTCGTTCGTCCTTGACTCGGCCCCGCTGGTACCGCGGGTTTTCGCGGACGGCCCGCCCGCCGTCGTCGTGAACGCGCCCGTCAGCACCCCTCCTGCTGTCCTCGCGAACACCGGAGGAAACGGCGACCGGAGGAACACCGTCAACCTTGCCTACACCGGCCCGTCCGCGCTTCTCCCCGCGGCAGGCGCTGCCGCAACCGCAATCGTCGTCGGTGCCGTGCTGATGGCGCTGGTTCACCGTCGTCGGCGTCAGACGCCCGGCTGAGGTTTCGGACAACCGCCGTCCAGACTGGTTATTTGTGCCGCCGCATCAGCAGGTTGGTGATGCGCATGGTGCAAAGCCGCTGGCCGGCCTCGTTGGTGATGACCACCTCGTGCGTTGTGAGCGTCCCGCCCAAATGGATGGGGGTGGCGGTGATGGTCACCTGGCCCTCCCGCGCGGAGCGGTGGTGGGTGGCGGAGACGTCCACGCCCACCGCCGTTTTGCCCATGGTGCTCGCGTGGATCACGGCAGCCCAGGACCCTACCGCTTCGCCTACGGCCAGAGACGCTCCACCGTGCAGCAGCCCGAAGGACTGCCTGTTCCCCTCCACAGGCATGGTGGCCACCACACGCTCCACCGACTCCTCGAGGATCTTCACGCCCATCTTTTCGTCGAGCTCACCGAGGGTAATCTTCCACAACTCGTGGGCATCAGGCCGGTTCTCCACAGCTGCATCCTTCGGCGAGAGGGCGCTCATCTGTTCTCCTTCTGGGTGGTCATTTCGGGCCCGGCCTTCTAGTGTGCACCATGGCCTTTCATGTATGGTGAATATATTACCGAACGGACGGTCAGTAATCACTGGCCGCCTTTGTATGCCCCTTGTTGGAAGGACCCGTCAACGATGACCACCACCGCCACAGCTCCCCAGGCCACGGTCGACACCGTGGAGACAGTGCCCAGCTTCATCATGGATGCGTGGTGGACGCCCGACGCCGGTTCCACGGGTTCCGCTGTCCCCGTACGTGATGCGAGCACGGGGGAGATACTGGCCAAGGTGAGCACCGAGGGGCTGGACCTTTCCGCCGTCGTCGACTACGGCCGCACCACCGGACAGGCCGAACTCGGCCAGTTGACCTTCCACCAGCGCGCCCTCAAGCTCAAGGAACTGGCGCAGTACCTCCACGCCCGGCGCGAACACTTCTACTCCTTCTCCGCCCAGACCGGCGCCACCAAGGTCGACTCAATGATCGACATCGACGGCGGCATCGGCGTCCTCTTCACTTTTGGCTCCAAGGGCCGGCGCGAACTGCCGAACTCGCAGGTGGTGGTGGACGGGCCCATGGAAGTGCTGTCCAAGGACGGCTCCTTCGCGGGCGAGCATATCTACACCCGCATCCCGGGCGTGGCCGTACAGATCAACGCGTTCAACTTCCCGGTGTGGGGCATGCTGGAGAAGTTCGCCCCGGCTTTCATCGCCGGCGTTCCCACTATCGTCAAGCCCGCCACGCCTACCGGCTACGTAGCGGCAGCCGTGGTCAAGGCCATTGTTGAATCCAACATCCTTCCCAAGGGCTCGCTGCAGCTGATCTCCGGTTCCGTCCGCGGGCTGCTGGATGTGCTGGACTACCGCGACCTGGTGGCCTTCACCGGCTCTGCCTCCACCGCACTGTCCCTCAAATCCCACCCCAACGTGGTCCAGGGCGGGGTCCGGTTCACCTCCGAAACCGACTCCCTGAACGCCGCGATCCTGGGACCCGACGCCGTGGAGGGCACGCCTGAATTCGACGCCTTCGTGAAGTCCGTTGTCACCGAGATGACCGCGAAGGCGGGGCAGAAGTGCACCGCCATCCGCCGCGCCATCGTTCCGCAGGAGCTCGTAGCCGCGGTGTCTGCCGCCGTCGGCAAACGGATCTCTGAACGTGTTGTCCTGGGCGATCCTCGGGCGGACGGCGTCACCATGGGCGCGCTGGCCTCCGTTGAGCAGCTTGAGGGCGTCCGCGCGGCCGTGCAGTCAATGCTGGACGCCGGCGGTGAGCTTGCGTACGGAACCCTCGAAACGCCGTCGGTCACCTCCGCCGATGGGTCCACGGGCGTGGCGGACGGCGGCGCCTTCATGGCTCCCGTCCTGCTGAACTGGCAGGACCCCGAGGCGGAGGAAGTCCACTCGCTGGAGGCCTTCGGCCCCGTTTCTTCTGTGATCGGCTACAAGGACATTCCCGATGCCATCCGCCTCGCCGCCCGCGGCAGCGGCTCCCTGGTGGCCTCGGTGTGCACCAACGATCCGGCCGTGGCCCGCGAACTCGTGATGGGAATCGCTGCCCACCACGGCCGCGTCCTGATGCTCAACCGCGAGGACGCCCGCAGCTCCACCGGCCATGGCTCACCCGTGCCGCACCTGGTCCACGGCGGCCCCGGCCGGGCAGGCGGCAGCGAGGAACTGGGCGGTATCCGCTCGGTGATGCACCACATGCAGCGCACGGCCATCCAGGGCTCACCCAACATGCTCACCGCCGTTACCGGCGTCTGGCATGCCGGCGCGGACCGCAACTTCACCCTTGAGACGGAGGGAACCCACCCCTTCCGTAAGTCACTGGAGACGCTGCGGATTGGTGACGCCGTCAGGTCGGACCTGCGCCAGGTCACGCTGGAGGATATTTCGGCTTTCGCCAACTCCACCGGCGACACGTTCTACGCCCACACCAACCAGGAAGCCGCGGAAGCCAACCCGTTCTTCCCGGGCATCGTGGCGCACGGCTACCTCTTGCTCGCCTGGGGCGCGGGACTCTTTGTTGAGCCGGCTCCGGGCCCGGTACTGGCCAACTACGGGCTGGAGAACCTGCGCTTCGTCACGCCGGTGGCCGCTGGTGATTCAATCCGCGTCACGCTGACTGCCAAGAAAATCACCCCGCGCGAAACGGACGAGTACGGCGAGGTTGCCTGGGACGCAGTGCTCACCAACCAGAACGACGAGATCGTGGCCACCTACGACGTCCTCACCCTCGTGGCGAAGTAGCCCCACCCCCCGACGCTCTCTCACTTAATGCGCGTTTTTCCCTGACGCTCTCTCACTGTCCTTAAGAAAGTGAGAGAGCGTTTCGGGATGGGGCGCATTAAGTGAGAGAGCGTTTGAAGCAGGGAAACGGGCGGCGCTTTTCAGGCCACCCGGGCGTAAAATTCTCCCCGTAGGAGGTGGCCATATGACCCTAAGAATGAACACAGCCACCACCGTCCTGCCAGTCGATGATCCGATGCGCGCCCGCAGGTTCTACACAGAAAAACTCGGGATCCCGCACCGCGGCATGACAGACGATGGAAGCGAACTACTCGGCACCAACGGCGGCCCGATGCTGCAGTTGATGCCCGTCTCGGATGGGAAACACTCCGAGCACACTGCAATCAGCTTCGAGGTGACGGACATCGAGCGGACCGTCCGGGACATGGAAGCCAGGGGAGTGCAGTTCCAGGACTACGACCTGCCGAACCTGAAGACCGAGAACCACATCTGCACCACAAACTCGGAGAAGTGCGCCTGGTTCATGGACACGGAGCACAACATCCTCTGCGTCCACGAATCGCTTGGTGTCCAGGCCGAGTACGAACTCTAGATACCCCCTGAAAGCGGTAGGGGCGCCCCGATCAACCGGGGCGCCCCTACCGTCGTTTACGCCAGAAGTGTCAGGATTCGGCACCGCTGTGCAGGCCGTCGTCGCTGCTGTCGTCCGACGGCGCCGCGCCGGTCTGGTCGGAGAGGTCCATGTTGCCGCGGGCTTCATCCATGGTGGGGCCGCCGGAGGGAACGCTGTAGGTGTCCGGGCGGATGCCGTGGGACTGTTCCTCGATCAGCGCCTGCTCCTCGCTGAAGCGGATCGCGTTGGCTTCGTCTGCGGCATCCTGGGGAATGTCCTCGCGGACTTTGGACGGGTCCGGAATGATGAAGCCGGCGTTCGGTTCTTCCTTTGCGCTCATTGTCTAACCTTCCTTTTGGGTTTACTACTCGGTTGGCCGGTCGATAAGGTCCGCTTTGATGTCCAGCGTCTGGTCATCCCGCTGGACTTTGAAGCCTACGGTATCGCCGGGGTTGCGGTTCCGGAGTTCAGCCAGGAGCTTCTCGGGCGCATTCAGCTCCACTCCTTCCATGGATTCCAGGACGTCGCCGGGGCGGATTCCTGCGCGTCCTGCAGGGCCGTCCCCGTCCACGGACAAAACGACGACGCCGGTGGTTGCGTCGATGCCCAGCTGGTCCGCGATCTGCGGTGTCAGTTCGCCCGGGGTGAGACCGAGATAGGCGTGTTCGGCCGTGCCGTCGGCGAGCAGTTCTTCCGCCACTTGGACGGCGGTGGCGGCAGGGATGGCAAAGCCGAGGGAGACGGCGCCGGAAGACGGCGGGATGTACGCCTCGCTGATGCCGATGATCTCACCGCGCATGTTGATGACGGCGCCGCCGGAGTTGCCGGGGCTGATGGGCGCGTCAGTCTGGATCAGGTCCACCAGGGAGAGGCTGTTGGAGGCGGAACCCGGAATTGAACGGTGGAGGCCGGAGATGATCCCTGCGGTGGCGGTGTTTTCGAAGCCCAGTGGGGAACCCAGCACCAGGGCGCCTTCTCCCACGCGGGGAAGGCTGTTCTGGTAGGTGGGCTTGGGCAGGCCGGTGCGGTTGGCCTGGACCAGGGCCAGGTCCGTGACAGGATCCGTGGCCCGCACGGTCCCCTCTACCCGCTGCCCGTCCGCGAAACCGACCTCAACCGTAGTGTTGCCCCGCACCACATGCTCGTTGGTGAGGATGAGGCCGTCCTCCGAATACACCACACCGCTGCCCAACCCGCCCTCGGTGAAGATGGTCACTACGGACGGGGCCAGGTTCTCCACCAGCTGGGGAATGCCGCCGGCCGCATCAGGAGCGGGCGCGTTCACGGTGGGTGAAGCCGTTGCGTTGGGCGGGCTGTTGGCGCCGGCCGTGGTGGCTGCGGACGGTTCGCTGGGGGCAGGGGGAGCAGGTGAACCGGTGCACGCCGTGAGGGCCAGGGACACCGCCAGGACCATTCCTCCGGCTGCTGCACGCAGGCAGGCAGGCCCGCGGAATCCCTGGCTGATGGTGGTGCTCATGGATGACCTCCCTGCGGATGCTGCCTGCTTCTACCACCGTAACCGGGCAGCAACAGAAATACCAAGCACACTTAGTATCTTGGCCGGGCGAAGGGGTCTAAGGCTGGGAGTGGAGCCCGTCGAACGCCATGGTGATGACGTCGTCGGCAAGTCTTTCGGGCGAAAGTGACCCGCCGGGTTTGTACCATTCCACGATCGAGTTGATCATGCCGAACAGGAGCCGGGTGACGGTCCGCGGGTCGATGTCCTGCCGCAGCGAGCCCTCGTCCCGGGCGTTGGAGATCAGTGCGGCCACCTTGTGGTCGAAGGTGCGGCGCCGTTCCAGCGCGTTGCGTTCGATCTCGGTGTTGCCGCGCAGGCGCAGGAGCAGCGTGACGAACGGGAGGCGGTCCACCAGTACGGCCACCGTCTGCCGGAGCACAAACTCAAGCCGGGCATCGGCTGCGCCGGAGGTAGCCTCCGGTTGTTCGAGGATGGCCTCAAGGCCCCCTAGTGCGTGGTCAAGGGCGAGCTTGAGAAGGTCGCCCTTGGACGGCACGTGGTGGTAGATCGCCGACTTTGAGATGCCCAGGTTGTCCGCCAGGATGCCCATGGACGTTGCGTCGTAGCCGTGCCGGTTGAAAACGTCGACGGCGATGCGCAGCACCGACTGCTGGTCGTAGCCGGGCCGGCCGCGCTTGGCGCCGGCGGCTGTACTTGCTGTTTCAGTGGTGCTGGGCATGGTGCCTAGTTTCTCATGAACGGTCGGTCGGCCTGCGCGCTGCTCCTAGCCTTTCGGCCGCAGGTCGTAGATGCGCCGCAGCTTGCCGTTGGACCGCTCAAGCGAGCCCGGCTCCACCACATCCACCGTGCACGACGAGCCCACGTGGATCTTGATCTGCTCCTTCAAGTTGCGCGCCGCCGTCGTGCTCTGTTCGGGGGTGACGGCGTCGCGGCGTTCAATCCGGACGGTGAGCTGGTCCATCCGCTGGCCCTCGGGGCGGGTGAGTTCGAGCTGGAAGTGGGGGCTGAGCTCGGGGATCCGCAGGGCGATTTCCTCGATCTGGGACGGGAAGAGGTTGACGCCGCGGAGGATGATCATGTCGTCGCTGCGGCCGGTGATGCGGCCCATCCGGCGGTGGGCGGGGCGGGCTGTGCCGGGCAGGAGCCGGGTGAGGTCCTTGGTGCGGTAGCGGATGATGGGCAGCGCTTCCTTGGTGAGCGAGGTGAAGACCAGCTCGCCGTGTTCGCCGTCGCGAAGGACGTTTTCCTTGCCCACCACCGGGTTGAAGGCGTCGATGATTTCGGGACGGAAGTGGTCCTCCCAGATGTGGCTGCCGTCCTGGGTTTCCACTGCCTCACCAGCGACGCCTGGACCCATCACCTCTGAAAGCCCGTAGATGTCGCAGGCCTTGATGTTCATGGTGACTTCGAGTTCATGCCGCATCTCCTGGGTCCATGGCTCGGCGCCGAGGACGGCGAACTTCAGGGAGGTGGAGGCTGGATCGATGCCCATGTGCGCCATGGCGTCGGCGATGGTCAGCAGGTACGTGGGGGTGGCCAGGATGGCGTCTGGCTTGAAGTCCTGGATCAGCTGGATCTGGCGCTCGGTCTGCCCGCCGGACATCGGGATGACCGTGCAGCCGAGGGCTTCCGCTCCGGCATGGGCGCCCAGGCCGCCGGTGAACAGGCCGTAGCCGTAGGCGTTGTGGACCTTCATGCCGGGGCGGATACCGGACGCACGGAAGCAGCGGGCCACGAGTTTGGCCCAGTCCGCCAGGTCCTGCTTGGTGTAGCCGACAACGGTGGGCCGGCCCGTAGTGCCCGAGCTGGCGTGCACCCGGGCTATTTCGCTCTGCGGCACGGCGAACATCCCGAACGGGTATTCGGCGCGCAGGTCTTCTTTAGTGGTGAACGGGAAATTGCCCAGGTCGCTGAGTTCACGCAGGTCGGTGGGGTGGATGCCGGCCTCGTCGAACTTGCGCTTGTACAGGGGCACGCGCTCGTAAGAGTAGGCCACCGTGTGCTGGAGCCGGGTGAGCTGCAGGGCCTCGAGCTCGTCGCGCGAGATTGTCTCCTCGCGGTCCAGGCCGGCGTCAGACGCGGCGGCGGACGTTGCTGCGGTCGCGGCGGGGGTTTCGGGGGCGTGGAGGGTCATGGTTGTCCTACTTCTTGGGGATGGTCCGGCTGCGTCCGCGGAACTCGGCGATGAGTTCGCCCGGGGCAGGCGCGCCGGCGTCGGCAGCGAAAATCTGGATGTCGTACAGGCCGCTGCGCCCGGCGCTGGAGCGGCGGTCCGCGACGGCGGTGATCACCTGGCCGCGGTAGGCCGGCTTGAGGAAGTTGATGTCGACGCCGGCGGCCACAGTGATGTTGTTTTCCTCGCCGGGTGCCGGGTGGACCGGGTTGCAGGCCATGGCGAAGGCGGAGTCCGCAAAGGCGAAGATCATTCCGCCATGCGCCATGCCGAAGCCGTTGAGCATCTCCTGGCGAAGGGTCATCCGGATGGTGGCGTGCCCTTCGCTGACGGCGAGGACCTCGATGCCCATCCAGATGGAGGCGTAGTCGTTTTCCAGGATGGGGTGGATCGCCCCGGAAACTGTTGTTTCAGCCATGCGTCATTGCCTCCAGCTTTATTTACCGAATGTTCATTAGGTAATCCCATGAGGGGGTGCGGTGTCAAGGGGAACGGTGTCCCGCGGGACGCCATGTAACGGCAGTGCCGGGCTTCCGGATTGCCGCGAAGACCCGTCTCGCGGAGCGTGAAGTGCCCTCGTGTGGGGAGGGAAGTGCAAGGATGGGAGGACCGGCACCAGCACATCAGCAAAAGGGCGGACCATGGCCAAAAGCATCTACGTCAGCGCAACCACCCCCGGATCGGGCAAATCCCTCGTGGCCCTTGGCCTGGCGGACACCCTGCACCGGCATGCCGACAGGATCGGCTTCTTCAAACCCGTGGTGCATGGGCCGAATGCGGCGGACGATCCCATGGTGGCCCTCATGAAGTCCAGGTTTGCGCTGGAGGATGAGCGCTGCCGCGGCGGCCTTACCCACGAGGAAGTCCGGTTCCTGCTCGCCGAAGGCAAACGCGAGGAGATCGACTCCCGCTGCGTGGAAATCTTCGCCGAAATGTCCCGCCACTGCGACGTGGTGATCGTGGAGGGCACCGACCTCACCGGCCAGGACGCCGCCGTCGAATTCGACCTCAACGCGCGCCTGGCCAACAACCTGGCCGCCCCCGTGGTGGCCGTGGTCGGCGCCAAGGGACGGACCGTGGCGGAGGCGGCGGCCGCCGTCGAGGTTGCCCGCAAGGAGCTCGCCGCGGAGAAATGCGCGCTGCTGGCCATCATGGTGAACCGCGCTGACCCGGACGACGTCGACGCTATCGCCGCCGCCGTCAAGCCCGGCGCCTCCAAGCGGCCGGTCTACGTGCTGCCCGAGCTGGAGGAAATCGCCCGCCCCACCACCGGGGAAGTGGCTGCCGCGCTTGGCGTGCGGCAGATTGCCGGCCGGGCGGATATGGAGCGCGACGTCCGGGACATCAAGGTGGCTGCCATGAACGTGGGCAACTTCCTGAACGTGCTGGACGAGGGCGCCCTGGTGATTGTGCCCGGGGACCGCGCCGACGTGATGGTGGCCTGCCTCGCGTCGTCCTTCTCACCGGAGTTTCCGGTGGCTTCAGCGCTCATCCTCACAGGCGGGCTGGCGCCGGACGCCAACATCTATCCTCTCCTGGCCCAGGCGCCGTTCCCGGTGTTCGCCGCCCAAGAGGACACCTACACCACGGCCCGCCGCGTCTCGGAAGTCCGGAGCGAGATCTGGTCCGGGCACCGCCGCAAGGTGGCCTCGGCCCTGGGACTCTGGTCCCGCAGCGTGGATGAGGCGGAGCTGGTGGAACGGCTGCACCTGCCGCGGGCCGAGCGGATGACCCCGCTCCGCTTCCTACACGACCTCATCGAACGGGCCCGGGCCCAGCGCCGCCACGTAGTCCTCCCCGAGGGGACGGATGTGCGGATCCTGCGCGCGGCGGAAATCCTGCACCGCCGCGACGTCTGTGACCTGACCGTCCTAGGGCCCGAATCCGACGTCCGCGAGCTGGCCGCTGCCCGCGGTATCGACCTGTCCGGAATCAACATCGTGGATCCCGCCACCTCCGACCTGCGGCAGAAGTTCGCCGAGCAGTACTCGGAACTCCGTGCACACAAGGGTGTGGACCTGGCCAAGGCCCTGGAGATCATGCAGGATGTCAGCTACTTCGGCACCATGATGGTCCAGTTGGGTGTGGTGGACGGGATGGTGTCCGGGGCTGCCCACACCACCGCGCACACCATCCGGCCCGCGCTGGAGTTCGTGAAGACCCGCGAGGGCGTGAAAATCGTGTCGTCCGTGTTCCTGATGCTGATGCCGGACCGGGTGCTGGTCTATGGTGACTGCGCAGTGAACCCGGACCCGAACGTGGAGCAGCTGGCGGATATCGCGCTGGCATCCGCCGAGACCGCAGCCCAGTTCGGCGTCGAACCGCGGGTGGCTATGCTCTCCTACTCCACCGGCGGTTCCGGTTCCGGCTCGGCCGTGGACGAGGTGCGGCAGGCCACCGAGCTGGTCCGCCAGCGCCGTCCCGACCTCGCCGTCGAAGGCCCCATCCAGTACGACGCCGCCGTGGATGCTTCGATCGCCGAGTCCAAAATGCCGGGCTCCTCCGTGGCCGGGCAGGCCAGCGTGTTCATCTTCCCGGACCTCAACACCGGCAACAACACGTACAAGGCGGTGCAGCAAAGCTCGGGGGCTGTCGCCGTCGGGCCCGTCCTGCAGGGGCTGCGGAAGCCGGTCAACGACCTCTCCCGCGGCTGCACCGTTGAGGACATCGTGAACACCGTGGCCATCACGGCCATCCAGGCGCAGGCGCCGGCCTCCTAGGAGTGGCCAAGGCCTCGAAAGCAAAAGGACGACGTCGGCACCCGGTTGGGGTGCCGACGTCGTCCTTTTGCAGGGGTCAGCTGTTGTCCGGCTTGGCCAGGCTTTGCTCGTCCTCCTGCTTGGCGGGCTCGTCGGACAGGCCCTGCGGCGTCAGGTCCAGGTCCTCGGTATTTTCGGGGGCCTGCGGGGCTTCGCCCGTTTCGGCGGCCTTGACGTTGCCGGTGTCGTCCAGGGCCGGGTTGGCGCCCTCAACCACAGTGGGATCCTTGGTACCGGAGCCTGGGCCGGCGTCGGAGTCCGCCTGCGGATTGAGGGGCGCCGTGCTGCTGGAACCCGTGTTGGTGGGGTCGTTCTCGTCGATCGATGCGGGCTCGTTGGTCATGGAATTGTCCTCTCGGGGCGTGGTCCAGCCTGTCCGCCGACTCTAGGCACAGCCCGCCCCCATCCGCAAGGAAACTGCACGGCACCGGGGCAACCTATAGTGTGGTTTGAACTGCAGAAGCCAGGCTCAGGAGGCCCCGCATGCTCGTGCTTGTCATCAATTCCGGCTCGTCCTCGCTCAAGTACCAAGTGCGCGACGTCGCCGCAGGAAGCGTCTTGACCGAGGGGCTGATCGAAAAAATCGGCATGGGCAACGGCGGCGACGGTGACGGCGAGATCGAGGGCCCGCGGGACCACGCCGAGGCGCTGGAGCAGGTGGACGCAGCCATCCATCAGGAGCTGGGCGGCCTGGAGCTGGCCGCGGTGGGGCACCGCGTGGTGCATGGCGGCGAGCGGTTCGCAGAGCCGGTGCTGATCGACAACGAGATCACCCGCGCGATCGAGCGGCTCAACCCGCTGGCGCCCCTGCACAACCCGGCCAACGTCCTGGGCATCCGTGCGATCACCAAAAAGTGGCCGGACATGCCGCAGGTGGCTGTGTTTGATACAGCTTTCCACCGTACCCTTCCGGAGCACGCCTGGCGCTACGCCGTCCCGGACGAGCTCTACACGAACCACGGCATCCGCCGCTACGGCTTCCACGGCACGTCCCATGAGTACGTCACCCGCCGCGCCGCCGCGCTGCTGGACCTTCGGGTTGAGGAGTTCGACGGCGTCATCGCCCACCTTGGCAACGGCGCCTCCGTCACGGCCATCCGGGGCGGCCACTCCGTGGACACGTCCATGGGCTTCACCCCGCTGGAGGGCCTGGTGATGGGCACCCGTTCGGGCGACCTGGACCCCTCCATCCTGGTGTTCCTCGGCCGGGCCGGCTGGACCCCTGAAGACATCGACACCATGCTCAACCGCGAATCCGGGCTGAAGGGCCTGGCCGGCAACAACGACATGCGCTCCGTGGTCGAGGCATCCGAGGCCGGCGACGCCAAGGCGGCCACCGCGCTCGGCGTCACCTCGTATCGGCTGGCCAAATACATCGGGGGCTACCACGTGGCCGTGGGCGGAGCCAAGGCACTGGTGTTCACCGCCGGCATCGGCGAGAACTCACACCAGTTCCGCGCGCTCGTGGCGGAGAAGCTGGGTGCCCTGGGCATAGAGCTCGACGCCGGCCTGAACGCGGAGCGGTCCAAAGAACCCCGCGTCATTTCCGCCCCGCAGTCCGCCATCCCCGTCCTGGTGGTTCCCACCGACGAGGAACGCGCCATCGCGGAGGCGACGGCCGCCGTCGTAGGATCCGGGTCTGGCCGGTAGCCTCCTTCCCATGCCTGAGATCACCCTGCCGATCCGCACCGAGCGGCTGGTCCTGCGCCGCTTCGAGGGCCGTGACCTGGACGCCTTCCACGCGTATCATTCGCTGGCGGAGACGGCCCGGTTCCTGCCCGGACCGGCCAAGAGCTACACCCAGTCGATGGAGCGCGTGGGCCGGTACGCCAACTTCGTTTTCGAGAAGGAGGGCGACTGGGTGGCGCTCGCCATCGAGTCCGCGGACCAGGCCGGCCTGCAGGGCGAGGTGGTGCTGAAATGGCTGCCGGGCCGGGGGCAGGGCGAGGTGGGATGGGCCCTGGCGCCGGGTGCCAGGGGCAAGGGCTACGCCACGGAGGCCGCAGCGGAGATGCTTCGGCTTGGTTTCGAGGAGCTGGGCCTGCACCGGATCGAGGCGCGCCTGGACGAACTCAACACGGCATCGGCCGAGCTCTGCTGCCGGCTGGGCATGCGGCAGGAAGCACGGCACGTGGACAAGTGGCACTACAAAGGCCAGTGGGCCACCGAGCTGATCTTCGCGGTCCTGGCCGACGAGTGGCGCGTCGACCAGGCCCTAAAACGGACCAGGCCCTAAACGCCGAAACCCCCAGCGACGCTCTCTCACTTGATGCGGCCTTTTCTCAAGCGCTCTCTCACTTGATGCGCCTTTTCCGGAAACGCTCTCGCACCCCTCAGGCGCGGCCCTTGAGGATTAGGTTCCAGTACACCTGCGGGAAGATGTCCCGGTCCACCACCCAGGACAGCTTGCTCTCGTTCCAGGTGGGCACACGGGGGATCGTAGGCATGGGCCGGTACCGGTCGTCGAACTCCGCAAACACCACGGTGTTGCGCGACACCGTGAACGGGCACACGGAGTAGCCGTTGTACTTAGCCGGCAGCGGTTTCCCCTTCCGGGCAGCCACCAGGTTCTTGGCCAGCACCTTGGTCTGCTTGCGCAGGGCACCGCCTGACTTGGAGTTGGTGGTCCCGGCCGCGTCGCCGAGGGACCATACGTTGTGGAACCGGATATGCCGGAGGGTTTGCCGGTCCACCTCCACAAAGCCGCCCGCCTCAGCCGGGGCGGGCAGGTCCGTTGCCTTGAGCCAGTCCGGCGCCGACTGGGGCGGGACGGCGTTGAGGACGTCGTAGTGCAGGTTTTCCTCGACGCCCGACTCGATGTTCCGCACGGTCGCCTTCTGGCCCGCAGCATCGACGGACACCAGTTCGCTGTTGGTCCGAAGTTCGATGCCGTACTCGGCGATCTTGCGGTCCAGTTCCCGGTCCACCTCCGCCACCCCGAACACAGTGGGGTAGGGCTGGACCATCACAACCCGGATCTGGTCCAGGACGCCCTGTTCCCGCCAGTAGTCGCAGGCAAGGTACATCGGCTTTTGCGCAGCGCCGCCGCACTTGATGGGGCCGGCGGGCATGGTGAACACGGCGGTGCCGGATTTCAAGCCGCTGAGCAGCGTCCAGGCTTTGGGCGCCAACTCGAATTCGTAGTGGGAAGCCCCATTGGGGGAATGCACAGCCTCGGCCAGGCCGGGCACCGCGTCCCAGTCGTACTGCAGGCCCGGGCATACCACCAGCTGGCCGTATGCCACGGTGGCTCCGGACTCAAGGGTGACCGTGTTCGAGTCCGTGTCCACGCCCGTGGCGGAATCGCGGATCCAGGTGACACCCTTCGGGATCAGGGGCTCCTGCGGCCGGACGGCTTCCTTGGCTGCTGCCCTGCCGCCGGCGATGTGGGAGAACAGCGGCTGGAAGTAATGGTGCTCGCGGGGCTCGATGACGGCCACATCCTTGACGCCGTAGCGCTCCAGCCGGGCAGCCAGGGAGATGCCGGCATTGCCGCCGCCAATGATCACAACCTCGTGCTGTGCGGGCACCGTGCTACTTCTTTTCCGTCAGGGCGGAGGCCTTGTGGGCAGCCCGCGCGCCGGTCTTCGCCGATTCCACCACGTACTGGGGCTCGTCTTCGCTGGCACGGTGCTTGTTGCCGTCCAGTTCGAAGTCGCTGGTTTTCTTTTCCACAATTTTGCCGTGTGTCTTGCCCTGCGGCGTGTTCCATTCCACGGACGTTCCCTTGCTCAACGACATCTGCTCTCCTAGCTGGGATTTGCGGTGGGTAGGGGCTCCACAACGGGGGCCGTGCCCCCAGTATCCGCTGTTGGGACCGGCGTCTCAACGGGCGCGTACGACGGCGGTGCGTAGCCGGGGACGGGCTGCGTCGCCGGTGCGGTTGCGGCCCAGGTTCCTGCCGGAGCAGGTGCCTGGGCCCCCGTTCCGGGTGAACTTGGGGCGGGTGTAGCCGGCACAGCTGGAGTTGTGGGGACCGATGTTGCGCCCGGTCCGTCGGTTGGACCAGGCGTGACGGCTTGCGTGGAGCCCTGGGTGGCACGTGGGTTGGCCTGGACGATGGCCGTGATCTGGTCTTTGAACGCGGCGAGCCGGCCCTGGATTTCCGAGAGCGGCACGTTCTGGATGTTCCGGCCGTACTCGGCAATTTCTGCCCACAAGGCCGTCAGTTGCGCCATGCTGGATTCGCTAAGCGGACCATCCAGGGTGAGGACCAGTTGGCTGGCCAGCGCAAAGGTGAGGCACTCGAGGCAGTTGTAGTTGGCTGCGGCCGAGAGGTTCTCCGGGACGATCACGTCCGCCTGGCCCACGATGAGGACCACCTGGAAGCCCACCGCCACCGCTGCGCAGCCGGTGCAGTTGGCAAAGGCGTACGCCTCGTTCCTGGTGTCAACGGGATCCCCGTCCTCGGCCCACACCAGCGCGAAGGCCACACTGTAGGTGACGGAACCGTCGGTGGTGTTCACGGCCAGGGCCTGGTTGCCGTCCTGCGCAGGCGCCGCTGGCCGGTCGAACGGGAAGACCCACGACGGCGGGGCAGCCGCAGCTGGAGAAGCGGATGGGGATGATGCCGGGCCGGAGCCGGGCGAAGCCTCCGCCGGCACCAGCACCATGCTCAATTGCGGGTTCTCCCGGGTAGGCATAGCGGCACCTTCGGGCCACAGCGCCACGGTCCTTCCGCTGCTGCCTTCCCGCAAAACGGTGTCCGCAACAGGGAAGATCGACGTTGTTGCATCCGCCAGCGTGCCGCGTTCATACGGCTGCACCGGACGGTACGTCCCGCCGTCGGGCCACCAAGCCCAGCCGAGCCCGGCGAGCAGCGCCGCCACAACACCCATGGCGGCCGTGCGCTGCAGGGCGTTTCCGCGGCTCTTCTGCCAGAGCCCGCTGACCAGCTGCCTCAGCAGCCGCAGCAGGATGTAAAGCATGCCCAGCAGGGGAAGGGCCACGGCCGCGATGGCCAGGACCCGGACCGCGGCGCCCGCCGGATCACCGGCGGAAAGGCTTTCGGCGAACAGTTCCTGCTGCCTCGCGGCACTGCTCCAAGCGGTGGCCAGCAGCCGCGGCAGGGCGAGCACCATCATTGCCAAACTGAACAGCAGCAGCGGCACGGTCACAAGCACCCACACACTCACCACGGCCCGGGCCCAGGGCTTGAGCACCTTGTTTTCCGGTTTTCCCCAATGCCAGGGCAGCAGGCCCAGGAGGGTGGGCTTAATGCGCTGGAACAGGTCGGGTACTCCGGTGGCGTCAGCCAGGATGTGGTAACCGTCGAACCTCACCAGGGGGAGCAACTGCCGGACCATCTGCAGGATCTGGGTGACCACCACCAGCAGCAGGGCATCAAAGCCGGTGGCCCACCACAGCCCCATGATCGCCACTGCAACAATCGCGTTGAAGTAGAGGCCGCCAAGATCTGTGCGCAGCCGGCCGCCGCGGCCCAGCCGGTACGAATCGGTGACGTCGGTGAAGAACGCCGGCCAGACGAGGTAGAGACCCATGCCCATGGCGCCGGGTGTTGCGCCGCCTTTGCGCGCGGCTGCGGCATGTCCAAACTCGTGGAAACCGGCTGAAAGGATGGTGATGGCAAAAATCAGCAGCAGCAGTGCCGGGTTGGCGAACGCCTCGTGGGTGGCCGAGCCGAGACCCTTCACCATCAGCACCCACCAACAGGCAGCCAGGAAGGCGGCCGTCACGGCCACGACGATCAGCGGACTGAAAAGCACCGCGAAGGGTGCCGTGATTTTCCGCGTGCGTTCCGTGTCGGTCACTGTGTAGCGGAAGCGCATGCCCAGCAGCGGGTCTGCCTTCCGGACTTCCGGCTCGGAACCATCGGCCAGGCGGAGCAGTCCCATCGACAGCAGCTGGGAGTCCATCAGCGTGCGCACGTTGTCCGCGCTGATGAGCCGTCCGGAACCCGCCGTGGCGTGCTGCGCGATCTCCTCCACGCTCCGGTTTCCGTCCGCAGCTTCCAGCACCAGGTACAGCAGCCGGGTCAGCTGCAGGGTCTGGCCGTCCGCGCGGCGGACCAGGGAAGGCGGCTCCCGGTAACCCGACCCCTCGGACTGCCCCAAGAGCTGGACGCCGAAAGCACGGGAGGGAACCTGCAGCGGGTGCTCGGCAAGGGAGGCAGGGGACGACGGCGGGCCGGCCTCAGGGCGCGGCCCGCCGGTGGCGTGGGTCATCTGTGCTTACTGCTCGAGGTTGGACTGCTGGTCCGCGGAGGCGTTGGCTTCGCCCTCGATGTGCTGCGAGATGATGGCGTCCTGCTCGGCCACCGCGTAGGCCTGGCTGTCGATGGATCCGATGTTCGCGGCGACGGCGGCGTCGATCGGGGCGGCGACGTTTGCGTTCGCGGCCACTGCGCCGTTGATGGGTGCGGCGATGTCGGCGTCGGCCGCGAGGTCAACGTTGACGTTGAGCAGGTCCCCGTCCAGTGCGGCGGCGGGATCCACCGGCAGTGCGCCGACGTCGGGCAGGGTGCCGCCCAGGCCGTCCTCGGGTACGACGCCGTCGGTGGCCGTTCCGTCGGGGAGGAGGCTCCCGGCGTCGGCCGTTCCCGCAACGGTGCCCGGTTCAGTGGTTCCGGTGCCCGCCGTGGTGCCGCCGCCGTCAATGGTGTCGTTGCCTTGGTTGATGGTGCTGTCTTGAGTGGATTCGGCGTTCGCGTCGGCCACGATGCCCTGTTCGATCATGACGCCCTGGTCCGCCAGTGCCTGCGCGTCCGAACCGTAGGAGAGGATGTTTGCGGAGGCTGCGGCGTCGATCGGTGCGGCCACGTTGGCGTTGGCCGCCACGGCAAGGTCGATGGGTGCTGCAGCATCGATGCCCAGGTCCAGGTCCGCGTTCAGGTCAAGGACAGAGGCAACTTCCTTGTCCGGCAGGGCTGTTGCTTGCTCTGACATCAGTTCATCGTCGGTCAGGGGACGCATTTCCTGTTCCATGCTCACGCAAACCTCCAGATTCGGCGCCGGGGTGGCCTGCCCCCAGCGGGCAGCCAGCGCCAGACAATAGTAAGCATGATGAGCATTTTTTAGTACAGCCGGGTCCCACGGCGGGACGTGTTATCGCTGGTCACGCCGGTTCCAGGGGGCATGCGCCGCTTCCCTTCCCGCACCGTTCAGCCCTAGTGGCAGGGCATTGACTCCGGCTGGCGGAGGGTCCAATCTGTCGCTGTGCCTGCCTTCCTGCCGGCAGAGCCGTGCCGGCACCAGGTGCCCTTCAAAGGAGAACTCAGTGCCTGTTGTAGAAGAAAGTGTTGTTATTGCCCGGCCGCCGCAGGAAGTCTTTGACTTCCTCTCCAAGTTCGAAAACATCGCCGTCTACGATTCCTCGGTCACCGCGTCCGAGCAGATGGGCGGCGGCCCCCTCGGGGTGGGCGCCCGTGGGCGGGGAACCAGCAAAATCATGGGAAAGCAGTTCGACTGGACAACCGAGATCATCGAATTCGACCCGCCCCGGCGGATGGTGTCCCGCTCCGTTGAAGGCAAGCTGGACTTCACCGTAACGCTCACCCTGGAACCGTCCGACGGCGGCACCCGCCTGACCCAGCGAATCGATGCCGGGTCCGGCCTGGGCGGCGTCTTTGGCAAACTGGCCGACTCCCTGGTGGAACGCGCCCAGGGGCGGACCGTCCGCGCCAACCTCGAAACCCTTGCAGAGTGGCTGGCTGAACACCCGCAGTCCTGACGTTCCGGCACTTTGGCGGGGCAACGGCGGACAACGACGGCGGGACGGGCCCGCCGTCGTACCCTTGAGTCCTACTTCAGGCCGGCTCCCGGCAGCAGTTCCGTGGCGCCGAGGGAGTCGGCGATGAAGGCGTAGTCCCAGGCCCGTTCGCGCCACTGGACGTAGCGGCCGGACGCGCCGCCATGGCCGCCGTCCATCTCGATCTTCATCACCACCGGCTCGGACCCGGTGGTCCTGTTCCGCAGCTGCTGCACCCACTTTGCCGGCTCCACGTACAGCACCCGGGTGTCGTTAAAGGACGTCACCGCGGCGATCTTCGGGTACCGGGCAGGGCTCACGTTCTCATAGGGGGAGTACGACTTCATGTAGGCATAGACCTCGGGGTCCGTGATCGGGTTGCCCCATTCCTCCCACTCGAGGGCTGACAGCGGCAGTTCCGGGTCCAGGATGGTGGTGAGGGCGTCCACGAACGGCACCTGAGCCACGATCGCGGCGTACTTTTCAGGAGCCATGTTGGCCACGGCACCCATCAACAGTCCGCCGGCCGAGCCACCGAGGGCCGCGATCCGGGACGGGTCCACCCAGCCGGAATGCGCCAGCCAGTCCGTGGCATCCACGAAATCCGTGAAGGTGTTCTTCTTCGCCAGTTTCTTGCCGCTCTCATACCAGTGCCGGCCGAGCTCGCCGCCGCCACGGATATGTGCGATCACGAACACCACGCCACGGTCCAGCAGGGACAGGCGCGCGATGCCGAAGCCCGGGTCCATGCTCAGCTCGTAGGAGCCGTAACCGTACACCAGGCCGGCCGCCGTCGAATCCTGCTTCACGGCCTTGTGGCGCAGCACCGAAAGCGGGATCCGCGTGCCGTCCCTGGCCTCGGCCCATTCGCGCGTGGCCACGTAGTCGTTGCCGTCGTAGCCGCCCAGGACTGGGCTTTCCTTCCGAAGGAGCAGCTCGCCGGCGGGCTGCCCGGGGGTGGGCAGGACGAAGTCGTAAACCCGCGACGGCGTGAAGTAGGACGTGTAGCCGAGCCGGATCACCGGCGCCTCGTAGTCCGAACCGCCAACTCCCGCGGTGTACAGCTCCTCGTCGAACGCGGGCTCCACCGGCGCCTCCTGGGCCTCCGTCCCCAGGCCTGCCAGCCCCATGACCTGGACCCGCTCGATGGTGTCCTTGCGGATGGAGACGATGAGGTGTGTGGAGGTGACGCCCGCACCGTTGACGCGGACGTCGTCGGAATGTTCGACGACGGTGTCCCAGCGCTGCTCGGCGAGCGGCTTGCGAAGCTCGGCCGGGTCCGCCAGCGAGACCATGGAGTTGATGGCGCCGCGGTTGTGCGTGAGGAGGATGCGTTCCGTCTTCATGCCGTCCGGGCCGGGCAGCAGGACCGGTTCGGCCTCGTAGAGCACGCGCTCATCCCGTGAGATCACGGTGGTGAGCTCCTGGGCCGGGTCATCGAACCGGAGCAGGCGCGTCTCGCTGTACTCGGAGCAGCCGATGCCCAGCACGAGGTAGCGGCGGTCGGCGGAAAGCTCGAAGCCCAGCCACATGGCGACGTCGTCTTCCTGGTAGATCACCACGTCCTCGGTGACGGGTGTTCCAAGGGTGTGGGCCTTGACCTGGTAGGGGCGCCAGGAGTCGTCCACCACTGTGTAGAAGATGCGGGTGCCGTCGGGGGAGAAGGCGACGCCGTAGAAGATGTTCTCGATGACGTCCGGCAACAGGTCGCCGGTCCGGAGGTCCTTGATGCGCAGGGTGAAGCGTTCATCGCCTGCGTTGTCCACGGCGTACGCATAGAGGTTGCCGTCCACCGTCACGGCCGTGCCGCCCACCGAGAAAAACGGCTTCCCCTCGGCTTCGATGTTGCCGTCGAGCAGGACCTCCTCGCCCGGAATTTCGACGCCGGGCTCCACTGCAGGGGGAGTCCAGTCCGCAACGGGGTTTCCGGTGTTCTGGGCGCGCACCCGGCACTGGATGCCGTACTCCTTGCCTTCCACGGAGCGGCTGAAGTACCACCAGCCGTCCTTGCGGTGGGGGACGGACAGATCTGTCTCCTGCGTGCGGCCTTTGATCTCCTGGAAAATCGCCTCGCGCAGCGGCTCCTGATGCGCAGTGACCGCTTCCTGGTAGGCATTCTCAGCCTTCAGGTGCTCCACAACCTCGTCGGATTCCTTGTTCCGCAGCCACTCGTAGTGGTCTACGAAGGTATCTCCGTGGTGGATGCGCTCGGAGGGGATCTTCTTGGCCACCGGGGGAGTGGGCGGCGTGGTGGCGGCGGTGCTGGCGGAATCCTGCAGCGGAGTCTGGGTCATGAGTTCAATATATAGACCCGGACCGACAATGAAGCGGCCGTTCGCTACCGGACGATAACCCCCCACCGCCGCCACCTCCGACGCGCCATCACCTCCCGCAGAGATCCAGGTGAAGTGGCGCCCTAGTGGGCTTTTGGCGGCAGGCGTATCCTGTTCACGCTAAGGCACATCCGCCCAGCGTGAGAGGGGAAGTTTATGACCATCCCGCCAGTGCACGAGCCCGAGCCGTTCCCGCCGGAACCGGGCCCGGACCAGCCTGATCCCACCCAGCCCGGCCATCCCGGACCTAATCCATTCCCGACGCCGGCGCCGCCCGGTCCACTGCCCGTCCCGGACCCGGGTCCCGCGCCGCTCCGGCCAGACCCCACCCGCAGCTAGAACAGCCAATACACAGCGCTGAAAGGGCCTTCGCACGCCGCGAAGGCCCCTTCGCCGTTCCTGCTGCACCCGCCCGAACGCAGTAGAAATTCTTTGCAAAAACCGCTTGCGAATCTGTTGGGCTGGTGCTAAAAAATCTATATCAGCCAATACAGATCGGCTGGTACCAAAACAGGTGTTGGACCGTCTCTTACGAGGAGGGAAGCCATGTTGATGCGAACCGATCCGTTCCGCGAGCTGGACAGGCTGGCCCAGCAGGTCCTCGGCACGGCAGCGCGTCCGGCAGCAATGCCGATGGACGCATGGCGTGAAGGCCAGGACTTTGTAGTCGCCTTTGATCTGCCCGGCGTCACCCCGGATTCAGTGGATCTGGATGTGGAACGGAATGTCCTGACGGTGCGGGCGGAGCGTCCCGAACCTGCAGGCAAGGACACCGAGTTGATCGCCTCCGAGCGGCCGCGCGGCGTGTTCAGCCGCCAGCTGATGCTCGGGGACACGCTGGACACTGACAACGTGAAGGCTTCGTACGACGCCGGTGTCCTGACTCTGCGGATTCCTGTCGCCGAAAAGGCTAAGCCGCGCAAAATCGAGATTGAGACCAAGGGGGCAAAGCAGGAAATTTCCGCCTAGTCGCCAACAAGGATCGGGACGTCGGGTATTGATTGTTGACTGCCTCTTGGGGCGGATAGCCATTCTGAGCACGCCACAGCGCCTTTCGCGCATCGGCAGGTGAGGCCTGAACTTCCCGATACGGTGGCCCCCGGCTTCGGCCGGGGGCCATCCCACGCCCAGAGGCATCCACGCCCAGAGGCATCCACGCACGGGGCGTCCAGCGCCCGGGGCTGCGACCATCCAGGGTGGGGTTTAAGTGTTCAGCTCCAGCATCAATGCGGGCAATTCGTCGGCCAGTTCGCGGGCGAGGAAACCGAGGGGGCCCAGCCTGCTGGCAAGCCTGTCGGCTGCTGCGGCATGAAGATGCGTGCCCCAGCATGCCGCCTGCGCGCTGGTGGTTCCCCGCGCCCGCAGACCCGCGATCGCCCCGGCCAGGACGTCCCCGCTGCCCGACGTCCCCAGCCCGCCGTAGCCAGTGGTCATCTTCCAGAGCTCGGATTCCTCCGGAGCGTCTCCGCCGGAGGGCCGGGCGATGAAGCCCTGGCAGCTCACTACGGCCTGGAACTTATCGGCAATCTCAGCAACATCCGCCGTCAGGTCCTCCACCTCCCGGCCCAGCAGGATAGCCGCCTCCTTGGGGTTCGGGGTCAGGATCATCCGTCCCTTCCACGGGTCCAGCCGGTCCGCCACCTTCACCAGGCCGCCCAGGGCATAGGCATCAAGCACGACGGCGGGGCCACCTCCCGCATTTCCCTCACCGGAGCCTGAATTACCGGAGCCGCCCCCTTCCCGCTCCAACAGTGCCCGCAGCAGATTCTCGGCAAGGTCCGGGTCGTCCAGCCCGGGGCCCACCAGGATGGCATCGGCACGGTCGAGGTAGGAAGAAATCCGATCCAGTCCTTCGCCGGTCACGGACCCCTCTGCGGTCTCCGGGAGTCCCATGGCCCCGCATTCCGGCAGTGCTACACCGAGCTGCATGGCGACGGATTCCGCTACGGCAAGGGTGAGCTTTCCGGCGCCGGCCCGCAGCGAAGCAGTACCTGCCAGCAGTGCCGCACCGGGCGTCGCCCGTGCACCGCCGATGACCAGCACCGAGCCGCGCGAGTACTTGTCCTCGCCCGGCGCCGGCAGCGGCCAGTCGCGCAGCAGCGACGGCGTCACAAGGGTAGGTGAAGCGGCGGCAACGGACTCACTTTGGGTGGACACTGGCATCCCCTGCGTGTTCGGTGACGGCGACGCCCTGCTCGGTAAGGTGGTCTGCCACGTTGAAACTCTCCAAAGTCCAGGGCCCCTCGCCCGACGGTCGCACGTACCGGGTCAGGGAGGCATTAAGCACCGACGTGCTTGCCGCGAGGTCCAGGATTTCCCGCTCCGTCATTCCTTCGAGCACATACCGGAACAGCAGGATCACGGCATCGTGGCAGACCAGCATCACCCGGTGCCCCGTGCTGAGGTTGTTCAGTTCATCCAGGACAGACCGCAGCCTCAGCGCCACATCAGCCCAGGATTCGCCGCCTGGCGGCCGGTAGTACATCTTGCCCAGCCACTCGCGGCGCTCTGCCTCTTCCGGAAAGCGATTTTCGACGCCCCGGCGGGTCAGCCGGTCCAGGATGCCAAGTTCGCGGTCCCGCAGCCGTTCATCCGTCCGCACTTGCAGGGGCCAGCCCGCGGCCTCAACGGCGATTTCGGCCGTCTGGCGCGCGCGGGCGTAGGGCGAGGAGACCACGGCATCAGGCCGGAGGTCCTCCGCGATCCGTGCCAGCGCCGCGCCCAGGGCCTTTGACTGTTCCTGCCCTGTGCCGGACAGGTTCACGTCAGCATCCCGGGCGGGCACCTCGATGACCTCGGCCCCCGCCAGCCGCGCATCAGTTGCGGCCACGTTGCCTTCGCTCTCACCGTGGCGGATCAGGATCAGCTCCACCGCCCCGGCTTCCTGGACAGCCTCAGTCAGCCCATCCTCTTTCACAAGAATCACCCCGTCCGTGTGCCTTGCCGAATGCAGGAACATTACCAGCGGCGTACCCAAGGAGCAGGGAAAGTAAACGAACGAAAGTAAGCAGGGGGAGAAAAGCGGACGGCGGCGGGATACGAAAGTTCTACATCCTGACGCCGGGCGGGCAGGCGCGGCTGCCACCGGCACTGCTACCGCTCCGGCGGCGGCACCTAGGTGAACATGGCGCCGCCGTTCGCGTTCCGCCCGCCCTACGGCACGGCCGCGAAGTCCCCGATCCGGCCCTCGCGCAGCGCGGCCCCTACGGCGTTGATGGCACCGTAATCAGGGAACAATACGGACTGGCCCGCGATGAACCCGGAGCCGGCGGTCGGCAAGGTCATGGTTTCAATGGCATTCGCGTCCAGGTTGCGCAGGCTGTAGGCGAGGATGGCCGCCTGCACCGGGTCAAAACCCTTGTTCACAGTGAGGCAGCAGGACGCGAAGTCCACCAAACTCCTTACCGCTGTCACATCATTCAATATGCCGCCGGCGGTGAGGCGGGCCAGGACGGCGCGCAGCAGAATCTGCTGGTTGCGCACCCGCTGCAAGTCGCCGTCCACGAACGCGTACCGCTCCCGCGAGAATTCCAGCGCAGCCTGGCCGTCCAGGTGGTTCACGCCCGGACCGAACACGTGCCCTGTATCGTGCGTCGACTGGAACGGGACGGGCACGTTGACGTCGATGCCGCCCAGCCCGTCCACCATGAGCTTGAGGCCGCCGAAGTCCAGCATCAGGGTGTGGTGGATAGTGATCCCGAACAGCTGCTGCACCGTTTGCGTGGTCATGTCGATGCCGCCGTACTGCAGGCCGGCGTTGATCTTCCCCCCGCCGAAGCCTGGGATGTCCACCCACATATCCCTGTTGATGGAGACGATGTACAAGGTCCGGCGGTCAGCAGGAACGTGGACAAGCATGAGGGCGTCTGAACGATGGTCCATGGGCTGTCCGGTCGCTGCCGTATGTGCTGCAGCATCCCTCGCGACGCCCCGCATGTCGCTGCCGATTACCAACACGTTCATGGGTACGGCCGGATGCTCCGGAATGGGTGGAGGAGGTGGCGGGGGAGGAGGCGGGGGAGGAGGTGTAGTTTCTGACGGTGTTTCGGAGGGCGTGGGCGACGGGATTTCGGTCTGCACCGCTGCGGGCTGCGCCTCCGCGCCGGCTCGGTTGAGGCTGATGACCGCGACGGCGGCGACCACCACAAGGACGAGTGCCAGCAGTGCGGCGATCCACCGCCGCCGTCCGTTCGCGAGCAGGCCATGCGGATGGGGGTCGGAGGGGTTGGTACCGGATGGTTCAGAACCGGCTGGCGTGCTCATTGTGCCTCACCTCATTGTGGGATGGTGGGATCAGTGTCCGCCCGCCGGACCCCCGCTGGCTACATACGTGTCCAAACTGTCATCTGCGGGATGTTTTCGATTAAGTCGGGGTTCCGGCAGCACCATGCGCTGGCCGTAAGTGGCTGCCCATCCCCGAAGTTAGCAACGGCGGAACCGCGATACATCAGGGGAATCCGCAGAAATCCCGCAGGATTTTCCACCGCGGCATCACGACGTTGACAGGCGGGTCAGGCGGGCGCGGCCGAACGACGGCGGCGGGGCTGGCAGGTCAGGCGGGGCGCCGTCGTCGAAGTCGCCGGAAAGGTGCCCGGCTCGCCGTAACGCTACAGCGAACCCGCACGCGTCCCGCGAACGGGAGCGTTGAGGCGTGCGTGGCGCAGGATGGACACGATGGCAGGCGCGAGTTCGTCCTCCATCTGCCGGTACACCTCCGGCGCCCGGCGGTAGGGATCGATGATGTCGTTCTCGGCCGGGTCCGCCGGCAGCGACAGATGGCGCACAGCGGCCGCCCAAGCCGGCAAGCCCCGCCAGAAAGTGTGGTTGGCTGCCAGCGGGTCGCCGTCGTCAGGCGTTCCTAACTCCGGTTCCCTGCCCTCGGCAGCGGCAGCGCGCTGGTCGAGGACGTCAAGCATCCGGGCAAACTCGCGGATGGTGAAGGTCCTTTTGAGGAGCGACGCGTCAAGCTGCAGCACTTCGCCGCGGTGTCCCGAGGTCATGGTGAGCACCAGGTCCACACCGCGCAGGATCTTCGGCGTCAGCTGGCGGGCGGCGAAGTTCTCGGAATTGCCGCCGAACGTGCGCACAATGTCTGCGGAGATCGGCTGCATGGGGTCGCCCACCATGGCACGGGTCCCTGCGCTGGCCACCTCGAAAGCGCCCGGCAGCACCTGGTTGAGCCCCGCCTGCAGGAGCCGTTCAGCCACAGGGGACCGGCAGATGTTGCCCGTGCAGACGGTCAGGATTCTTACTGGTGCGGGTGAGTCCAAGGGAGATTTCTCTTTCCAGCCGGTGCCTCCGTGCTTTTCAACTTAACACGCAACAGCCCGACGGCGGCCTCCCCACCCCGACGCTCCATCACCTTCTGCAGGTTTTTCCCGGACGCTCTATCACCTTTCGCGAAGGGCCACGATGATATGACTGTGGAACGCGTTATCGAACGGGACTGCGTGATCGCAGGCGGCGGGCCGGCAGGAATGGTGCTCGGCTATCTGCTCGCACGCAGCGGCCTGCGCGTCACAGTGCTCGAGAAACACGGTGACTTCTTGCGCGACTTTCGCGGCGACACGGTGCATCCGTCCACCGTGACCCTGCTCGGCGAACTCGGGCTGCGCGATAAGTTCCTGCAACTGCCTCTCACCCGGTTGCCCACCATGGACGCCGTTCTCGACGGCCAGCGCTTCACCCTGGTCGACTTCGGCACCCTCCCGGGTCCCGACAACTTCCTCGTCTTCGCCCCGCAGTGGGACTTCCTGAACTTCCTCGCCGGCGAGGCCGCGGCATTCCCCAACTTCGAGCTGCGCATGCTCACCGAGGTGAGCGGACTCATCCTCGAGCAGGACCAGGTGCGCGGTGTCCGGGCGGTAACGTCCGACGGCGGGCTGGAGATCCGTGCGCCACTCACCGTTGCTGCCGACGGACGCAGTTCTGCCTTGCGTACCGCTGCCGGGCTGACTCCCGATGATTTCGGTGTGCCCATCGACGTGCTGTGGTTCAACCTGCCCAAGCCGCCAAACCCTCCACCCGCAACCCTCGGGTACATATCTACTCAAGGGATGGTCCTTACCATTGACCGAGGCGACAGGTATCAGTCCGGCATGGTCATCCAAAAGGGCGGCTTCGACGAGCTTCGAGGGGCAGGACTCGACGCCCTTCAAAAGCGGATCAGCGACGCTGCACCTGTCCTGCGCCCCGTCGTCACCACGCTCACGGACTGGGAACAGATCAAGCTCCTCTCCGTCCAAATCAACCGGCTGCGGCGCTGGTACCGTCCCGGGTTCATCGCGATTGGTGACGCTGCCCATGCGATGTCCCCGATGTTCGGCGTCGGAGTGAACTTCGCCATCCAGGACGCCGTCGCACTGTCCAACGCCATCGCCCAGGACCTCGTTCAGGGAACGGCGCCGGTCGGGAAACTCGCGGCGGTGCAGCGGCGTCGGGAGCGGCCCGTCAAGGTCATGCAGCTGCTGCAGCGCAACGGACACAGGGTACTTTTCAGGGCGACCGCCGGAAGCCGCGTTGCACCACGTTGGCTCGTCCTGCTGCTCCGGGCCGCTTCACCCCTGCTGCGCCGCCTCACGGCACGTTTGGTCGGGGTGGGAATCCTTCCCGAACACGTGAAAAGTGGCGGCGCTTTACCGCGGGGGCGTGCCCCAACCTGAGACGCTCTCCCACCCGTCGTGCGATAGGTGAGAGAGCGTCGAGCGGGGAGTTCAGAGCCCGGCCAGGAGCTGCTTCATCTCAGCGATTTCCGCTTCCTGGGCTGTGACAATGTCGCGTGCTAGCTGGACTGCCTCCGGATGCTTGCCCGCGCCGATCTCCTGCTGGGCCATCTCCACGGCGCCTTCGTGGTGTCCGGTCATCTGTTCCATAAAGAGCTTCGCGGCCCCGGGGCCCTGAGCCGCCTTGAGTTTGTCGAGGCCTTCGGCGTCCACCATGCCGGCCATGCCGTGCCCGGAGTGGTCCGGCGCCGCAACGGGCGCATTCCAGCTCTTCAGCCATCCGGTCATCGCCTCGATTTCGGGCGCCTGGGCATCCTTGATCCTGGTGGCCAGCGCGGCAACTTCCGCCGGCAGGTCCGATTTCGCCAGAACGATGTCGCTCATCTCAACCGCCTGCGCGTGGTGGGGAATCATCATCTGCGCGAACGTGATGTCGGCTTGATTATGGTCGGCGTTGGCGTCCGGCATCATGCTTGACGTCGCGCTCGGGCTGCCGTGATCCGCGCCGTGGGTGCTGCTGCCGCCGGCGGTCCCGGTGCCGGCAGCGCAGCCAGCAAGGCCAAGCGAGGCGGCGAGGACTGCGGCGACGGCGAACGTGCTGATCTTCATGGCAATGGGTCCTTCTGGTGGATATGAAAAAGCGTTGGGTTTTGGTTGCGGTAGGTGATGGCGCGTTGGGGTTTTGGTTGCGGGAGGTGATGGGGCGTTGGTTTCAACGTAGCTCGGACGGGTTGAGGCGCACCCTCCGCAGCAGCTGGGCGTTCAAAGCCACCACGATAGTGGACACGGACATCAGCACGGCGCCGGCGGCCGGGGAGAGCACCACCCCGGCGAAAGCAAGGACGCCGGCAGCCAAGGGCACAGACAGGATGTTGTAGCCGGTGGCCCACACCAGGTTCTGCCACATCTTCCGGTAGCTCGCCCGCGACAGGTCCACCATCGACAGCACCGCGCGCGGGTCGTTTCCCGCCAGCACCACACCTGCCGATTCCATGGCCACGTCCGTACCCGCACCAATCGCGATGCCCACCTCCGCACGGGCCAGCGCCGGCGAGTCGTTGACGCCGTCGCCCACCATGGCTACCTTCAACCCCCGGGCTTGCAGCTCGGCTACCTTCTTGTCCTTGTCCGCAGGCAGGACTTCGGCGAACACCTCGTCGATGTTCAGGTCGGCAGCCACAGCCTGGGCCACCTGCCGGGCGTCGCCGGTGATCATGCCCACCTTGACGCCGCGCTTCTGCAGGGCAGCTACGGCCTGGCGCGACTCTGCCCGCACCGCGTCCTCGAGGCTGACCGCCCCAAGCACCCGGCCGTCGTCGACCACGTGCAGGACGGCCGCGCCGCGGTCCATCCACCCGCGCGTCGTGCCGGCCAAGGCAGAGGGTACGACGGCGCCAAGCTCGCGCAGGAGCGCC
>NZ_JBNHGJ010000012.1:0-99994 GCF_059091165.1 Arthrobacter sp. Hb9-2
GGCAAAACGACACCAGGGCCACGTTCGTCCGAAGTCACAGCACCAGCCTGACAGCCAGTCTCGGACCGGCTGTCAATAACACTCCCAGACGACACCTATTCAGCACTCCCACTCCAGCCGGGTGCGCACATCACCCCACCTCCTGGGGACTTTCTCAGGCACAGGGGGGCTGGACATTGGGGAACCTGCGGGGATGACCACAGTCGCCGGCGGCGCCACCCCACCCTTCGTCTCCGTGGTTCAGGCCCGCACGAAATTGCATACTTCCCGAAACAAAAAGGCTCCTAAAAACTCCTGGAATAAGGGGTAAGAGCCCTATTCATTCAGTTGAATGATTGCTAAAATTGAAGTAGCAAGTCAGCCAGACGAACGAAACTCATTTGATACGAAACCAGGTGCTGAAAATGACTGCAACACCGACCGCTTACACGGTCTACACCAAACCCGAGTGCCCCAACTGCGAGAAGACGAAGGACTACTTCGACTCCAAGGGCATCACCTACACGGCCGTGGACATCACCGAAGTGCCGGCAGCGCTGGAGTACATCACCGCCGAACTCGGCTATTCCCAGGCGCCCGTCGTTGTGAACAACGCTGACGACGAGGACCACTGGTCGGGCCTGCGCCGCGACAAGCTTGTCCAGGCGGCCATGAGTCACAAGGCAGCGTGAGGACCGTGACCACCCCGCGCCCGGTCGTCGGGTACAAACTCAGCCCACGGATCCCGTTGGAGGTGGACCTGTTCCGGCAGGTCAACCCCAGCGGCAGGATTCCCACCGACGTTGTGGACCCCTACGTTGTGAAATCCGCCATTGTGGAACCCTACGTTGAGGACTTGTATGACGGCTTCGCCTTCCCAGACCAGGGATGGGATGACCGGTACCTTGAGGCGATCCACTGCGCCCCGCTCGGGGACGGCGGGCTCTGGGACGCGCACACTGCGAACCAGTACCAACCCAACGACCTCACCCACGAGGAACCGGGTGGGACCGAACCTCAGAACGAACCCACAACACACACCGAGAACATCACCAGCACACGAGGAAAAGGAACCATCATGGCCGGCGAAACCACGATTACTGTGATTGGAAACCTGACATCAGATCCAGAGCTGCGCTTCACTCCGAGTGGGTCGGCGGTCGCGAACTTCACCATCGCTTCAACGCCCAGGACCTTCGACCGTCAGTCCAGCGAGTGGAAGGACGGGGAGACATTGTTCCTCCGGGCCAGCGTCTGGCGGGAAGCGGCAGAGAACGTGGCCGAGTCCCTGACCAAGGGCATGCGCGTCATCGTCACCGGCCGGCTGAAGTCCCGCTCCTACGAAACCAAGGAAGGCGAGAAGCGCACCGTGATCGAACTCGAAGTCGATGAGATCGGCCCCTCGCTGCGGTACGCGAACGTCCCCCGTGGGTTCACTAAAAGTGAAGCGTCTTCCGGCGCGAACCCAAGTCCAAAAAGTGCGGTAAATGATGGTGCCCCGGTGGACGGGTTCACTATCAGCGACCGGGAGTTCGCCGACGACGACCCGTGGTTCGGCACGGAGGCGAACCCGGCCGGCAGGATCAACGTTCCCGGCCCGCCGGTGAGCCGGCATGGTGGTGAGTAGTGGGGGCTAAGAAGGTCGCAGCCTTCACGCCGTACTTCACGGAAGATGAGGCTGGCCAGGTCCGCGCGGCGTTCCTGGCCGGCGGCGCCCCGGAGGGGTACGCCTCCGTGTCGGACCTCATTGTGGCAGCAACCATGCGCGAAGTCAGGCGCCTGCAGCGCAAGCACAACGCCGGCAAGAAATGGCCTGGCCTCCCCGCTGGAGCGCTGCGTCGCGGCCGCCGGACCCGCGAAGAAATCCGCCAGCAGAACGCGGAGCGCACGTAGGGTAGGCCTCTTCCCAGGCTGCCTCTTATGCCGAACGCCTACTGGGACAGTCACGATCGTGAGCAAGCGTTGGCTCGTTTCGTTTGCCTGGGCGTCCTGTCATGGTCTTGGAGAAGGGGACGGATAGGAGGGTATGCCGCCTCCAGAGCCTGCCGCCAGGAAGACGCCGACCTTGGTTTCGCCGTCACTAAGGAACACGGGGATCTCGCGTGGAGGGCGTGGGGTGTTGAAGTTCTTGACGGCGTCTTCCGGGCTCGTGGGCCTCGGGCCTCCGTTAAGGTCGCGGGCGTAGGCGTATCCGGATTGCCCGTTGGTGGCCATGACCGCGATCAGGTCTGGGGTTCCGTTTTCTGGGCTTTCGACGCCGTAGGTTTCACCCTTGGCGTTGACACCCAGCGGTGTCCGCTCCTGTTTCACATATTCTGCGGTGAGCCGCCAGCGGGCCTCGGGGTCAGTTTTGATCGTGACACTGTCCTGGCCGGGGGCAAGGCTGATGGTGTAGCCGCTCCAACCCAGTCTGTCGCTTGCCGCATCCTCCTCCGAGCAGTTACTGGTTGCGCCGTCCGGAAACTCGAACCAGCCAGGGGTCAGGCACCAGAATTCCATTTGAATCCCCGTGGTCCCTTCAGGGGGATTACCCAGCTCAACCGTTGCTGTGCCCGTGTAGGTGGTGGTCACGGGTGAAGCCAAGGGAGTTACTTCCTGTCCACCGGGAATCTGAAACAACCCGGCTGCGGCCGCCCCGATACCGCCGAGCAGGCATGCGCCCGCTAGGGCACCGCCTCCAAGCCAGAAACGGGTGTGCTGCCGTGTCTGTGCCGGGGACGTTTGGTGGACTTGGGCGACTAGTTCTGCCCTGAGTGCGTTGCTGAACCGGTCATCGACATGGAGCTGGTTCATGACCGTTCTCCTTCCAAAACTGCAGTTGGGTTGCTGCGGGCAGGAGTGCCTGCGCCGGTGCTGCCAGTGAGGGCAGCTTTCATCCGTTGCTTCGCCCGGTGTATCCGCGTTTTAGCCGCGCCGGGAGTCATGTTTAAAACGGCTGCTGCGGCAGCGAGTGGATAGTCCTCGAAAACGACCAGACTCACCAGGTGCAGGTCCTCGGCGTTGAGCGTTCCGAGAGCTTGGGCGAAGTCCTTGTCCAGGCTCTCTTGGTGGCCGGCGAAAAGGTCAGCCTCTAGGGGCGAGGACTCTTCGGTGCGCGGTAGTGAGTCCAGCAGTTTCCGGTAGCGGACGGCAGCTCGCCCGTTGTTCCGGGCCATGTTCGTTGTCGTAACGAGTAGCCAGGGAAGTATTGACCCTTCTACTACCCGAACTTTGGCGCGCCGCCGCCAGAGTTCAAGGAAGGCTGCAGCCATGACGTCTTCGGCGTCGTGATGGTTACCCGCGAGCCGGTAAGCGTGACGGAACACCCGGTCACGATGCCTGTCGTACAGCACGCCAAATGCCTCGCCGTCACCGCTCAGGCTGCGGGACCAAAGGCTGTCCTCGTCACTTTCAAGGTTCCCCATGCCCTGTATTGTCCGGGACAGCAGAAAAGGTTACACAGAACCAAAGAAATCTTCGGAAAATCTTTTGGCGAACCCTAAACGCTCACGTTCAGGGTTCCTGGTTTGTAACGGACATCCATGCGCTTTTCTATGAGGGACATCGGTGGCGCTACGGTTGTGGGATGGGGGAATTAGCAACGCGGGGACAAAGACAAATACTGGTGCTGGACGCACTGTTCGGTATGGCTGAGGTTGGACGGTGAAATTGTCCACGAACTTCCGGTCTCTTGTATCCGCGTTTGTTATTGCCTCTGTGCTCCCAATGATCGCCGCTTGCTCGGGCAGCGATCAGGGGGACTCGGAGCGTCGAGTTATTGCCGAGAATTTCAGTGAGCTTGTCAGCACTGCGCTTGGTGACCCCAATCTTCAAGAATTCGACAGAGAGGTCCTTGAACGGGCTGAGCGTACGGGACGTATCGAGCAGGCTGACTACGACGAGGCCTACAGTCGTTTCGCTCAGTGCATGGAAACGTCGGGAGAGCCCGTAGCCCTGACCAAACTCAGTAATGGTCTGTACCGGGTGGAGAACGCTCCTCTTTCGGATGGCGAGACGATTGAATCTGCAATGTCGACCGTGACTGCGTGTTCGGAAGGGACAATTAGCCGGTTGGGTGAGCTGTACGGCATTCAGCAGGGAAACCCTGAGTTGCTCGCTAATCCTTATGAGATCGCGTACAAGTGCCTTGAGTCCAAAGGCCTTGTTGATTCTGACCTTCCTCTTGAGGAGTTTCAAAAGACGTTCCGCTCCCCAGGGGATGGGGAAAGTACCCTCGAGGAGCGAATGCCCTTTGACCCTTATGGCGATGAGGCGCAGGCCTGTTTCGCCGGGGCCAATATGAGCATCGGCAAGGCGCCCTGAGGATGGCCAAGACCTCCTGGTTGCCGTACACGCTCGTCGGGGCTTCCAGCGCGGCGGCAGCTGCACTGGCGGTGCTCGGGGCGACGGCGCTTGTTCCGCCCGCCACGCTGAGCCAAGCCGCTGAAGCGAGATCCGCGGCGGTCACCCTCACGCAATTCCGGGACGAGCGCATGGCCGCTGCAGAGATCGAGGCCGCGCAGCCCGTCGCGGCGACCCTGGGCATCTCCGGTACGGTCACCTCCTCGGAGTGTGTCCCGGGCGCCGAGATGGCATCGGGCAAAATCGTGGCTTCCGTTAGTGGCCGACCGGTTTTGGGGTTGCATTCTGATGTGCCGTTCTATCGGGACATCGGACCCGGGACAGAAGGACCGGACGTCAACGCGCTCCGCGCACAGCTCTCGGCAATGAAATACGAGGTGGCCGGGGAAGGTGCTTACGCCGCAGACCTCAGGGCTGCCATCCTCAAGCTGCAGAGCGACTTGGCGCTCGAGAACCGCGACGGCGTCCTCCATCAGGAAGACATACTCTGGCTTCCCGACAACAGCGTTCGTGTTCAATCATGCGATGCGCTCCTGGGGTCCCAGTACACTTCCGGAGCACCATTCATCACCACTGCCGGCAAGCTCCAAAGCTTGCGTGTGGTGTTCCCCGCCAACCAGGCGCCGGCCCCTGGCGAGCGGCAGGTCCTGTTTGGGAGCGTGTCCGCACCGATGACAGCGGATGGTCTCGTCACCGAAGCGAAGTTCCTGACGGAGGTCTCCCGCAGCCCGGACTTTGCAGCCGCCCAATCAAGCAGCAGTCCTAAACCGGTGAGCCTCAAGACGGCGCTGACCTCGCCCCTTGAAGTGGCCAAGGTCCCTGTCTCCGGGGTCTTCGGAGCTCGCGGGAATGCCGCCTGCGTCAAGTCTCCGGACGGTACTACACATCGCATCACCACGGCGGGGTCGAGCGCTGGATCCGTTCTGGCCACATTCGAGAACGAGGTACCCAAAGCGATCCTTCTCGGCACCGCTATCGGGTCCAACGAATGCCAAAACTAGAGACAGCCTCAGCCCCCGATTCAGTCCAGCCTGGATCCGCACGATCGCTTTGTCTAAGGGGCGTGGGGCACAGCTTCGTTGATGGTCATTTTCTGTTCCGCGGCCTGGACGCAGAGTTCAGAGCCGGTGCGGTATGGGGTCTCCGCGGGCCCTCGGGCTCCGGAAAATCCACCCTGTTGTCCATCCTCTCCGGCTGGGAATCCCCCACAGAAGGGTCCGTGGAACGGGCCGGTATCTCCACGGTCCGCTGGGTGTTTCAGAACCCCCTCGGCGTGGCCCAGCGAACCGCTCTTGATCACGTCGCATTGCCCTACCTGGCAACAGGGCTCTCCCGAGACCACAGCGAGGAACTGGCCCTTGAACGACTTGCCGACTTCGGGCTGGAGAACAGTGCCGACAAGCGCTTCTCGCTGCTGTCGGGCGGGGAAGCCCAGCGTCTGATGCTTGCCCGGGCAGTGGCCGGAAACCCGGATCTCATCCTGGTCGATGAGCCAACCGCCCAGCTCGACAGATCCACAGCGGCCACCGTCAATGCCGTGCTCAGCGGACTGGCCCGAAGCGGCGCCGTCGTCATCGTTGCCAGCCATGACCAGAACACACTGGAGGCCTGCACTGAAGTCCTTGACCTAACGAAGTACGGGCAAGGAAGTACGACGTGATGCGCACGCACGAGGTCCTTCGCGAGGCCTGGCGCAACATACACAGCGGGGCAGCAAAGGCGGGCTGGCTGTCGGCCGCGCTGATACTGCTGGTCACACTATTGTCGGTGGCGGAAATCTCCACGATCGCAGCACTTGACCAGCGGGCCCGGACCTATCACGACGCCGGCGGCTCAGTACGGGTCCTAAAAGTTGAAGCCGGCATTGATCCGCAACGATGCGATGCGCTTCCGACGACGACAGGGATCCTCGCGTCCGGGGCAGTGCGAACGGTTGCCCCAATCGGCATCACAAGCCTGGCGGGCATCGCAACCCCCACGTTCGAGACGACACTAGGCTTCCAGACCATCCTCGGACTAGAGCCAACCCTGGACTCCGGCGTCCTGATCTCCGAACCCCTC
Organism: Arthrobacter sp. Hb9-2; assembly: GCF_059091165.1. NCBI lineage: Bacteria > Bacillati > Actinomycetota > Actinomycetes > Micrococcales > Micrococcaceae > Arthrobacter > Arthrobacter sp. Hb9-2. The sequence continues at coordinate 6,382 of NZ_JBNHGJ010000012.1, forward strand.
GCTAAACGCTGGCAAGTCCATGCCGGGGACACGCTGGAAACTGACAAAGGGCCCATGCCCGTTGCGGCCATATTCCGCTACCCAGAGGACGATGGACGCGACACCCGCCTCGCCAACGCCGTTCTGATCCCCACACTCGGACAAGGGACGTTTGACGAATGCTGGGCCGACGTCTGGCCCTCCACAGCTGCTTTCGACCCTCTCATCCGCGCCTCCCAAGCCACCAGCACAGGAGAGGCAGCCGCATCCATCGCCACGCTCAACCCCACCCTCGGCCAGGTATTCACCGGAGCTGACGAATACCAGGACCGCATCACACGGTTCACCCCCGCCGCTGCAGCCGCCATAGGACTTGCCATCGGATTCGTCGGAGGGGCACGTAGACGTCTCGAATACGCGTCCTCGCTCCACGCCGGAGTATCCGCCCGCCACCTCACCCTCATCACCCTCATAGAGGCAACTGTGTGGGCGGGAATCTCGGCCCTCGTCGCCACGGCAGGGGCAGCCTTCATCGCACGGTTTGGCACCCCCTGGGTCGCTGAGGCCCTGTACGGTCACCTGCTTGTCACGGGTGGAGCAGGGGCCATCGGCGCAATCACCGGAAGTCTGCTCGTAGCAGCCTCCAGCCGCGAGGCCCGGCTGTTTAAGTACTTCAAAGAACGCAGTTAAGCGTTGCCGTCCGTAACGCTTTACGGATCCTGCCTGACGAGTTCGAGGACATGGGCATAATTTTGTTCGAGTGTGGGATTCGGAGTAGCCAGGCGCTGCAGGGCGATGTGGACGACGTCGATGGCCACATTTCTGGTTACACGAACCAGAGGGTAGCCCTCCACAACCACTTCCTAGTGGGCGCCGGGAACAGTGTGGGTGAGGAGATCTCCGTAGAACATTCCGATAGGCCGGGCAAGCTCAGCCGCCAAGCCATCATTAATGGCTTGATCAAGAGTGGCTAGGCTTTCTGCCTTTCGAGGCAGTGTTTGGCCTCGCTCTTGGAAGTAGCTGCGGAGTTCGTCATATCCGCCAACGTTAGTTGGAGGGGGTGCTACGGCTTCCGAGGTGACTGGCTTATATTCCGCATAACTTCTCGGCATTCCTGCAGGCAGTTTCTGCAGGGGTTCGCCTGAATCATCCGGAGCGCTCATCTGGTTATCGTAGTGCTGCAAATTTGCAATTGGGGCCCAGCTTCCCTGAGTAGATTCCGCCCGCGCCCCGGCCTTCTGAAAGGCATGCTTCGCCGCCACGCGTCCTGTGGGGGGTGAATCCGCACTTCGTCCCGTAAGCCGGTCCTTCACCGGGGCGCCTAAGGCGGAATTGACCAACCCACCAGGATGTTCTCGTGGATCGGAGGGGCTGCACCAAGGAAGCAAATTTTCAGTGGCTCCTGTGCGATGCAATGTTCTCGACCGTTTTAAGGTCAAGAACATCTGTAGCCAGCGTTGCCCTGAAGGACCATGAGTCCGACACCTGACGTGCGGCAGAATCAAAGAGTTCTTGGGCTTTCAAAGACCGGCCCGATTTCGCTAACTTGTTGGCTCGCTGAAGCAAACTTATTACCGACTGGAGCGATAAGTCAGATGCGCCTGTAGGGCGCTCCTCCTTTGCGAGTTGCAATTCCTCGGTCAAAGAGGCCAGGAGGTTTTCGATCTGCACAGTCATTGCTCCACTCAAGTTAGATCCCAGTCATCAAATCAGCGTAACCGGGGACAACTGCCCCTGCCCGTAAGTCGGTCCTTCAAAGGAGAGACCCTCACCACCTGCGCTGTTGATTTCCCCTGATTGTCGAAGGATCCCGTAGGACCCGTCCGGTGCATCGTCCGCTGGGGTAACCCATGCGCGGCACGATTCAACTTGTCGAGAGGATCAGGACGTGGCCCCCTGTTGACGCTTTGTGCTGGTGATGGTGGCCCGAAGGTGTGGCGTTAACCGTTTGGAGGCCTGGGTGGGCCAGGACGGTGGAGTAGCGGTTCGCTCCGGCGATGCTCAGGCCGAACATGTCGCAGATACGGCGGAGGTCGCCGCCGCTGGCGTGCAGTTCGTACAGGATCCGGTCCTCGCGGGCTTGTTGGACGGTCATCCCCATGGAGGTGGTGATCCATTGGACGCCGACAGGGGCGCTGTCCAGGGCGGTGCGCCTGCTGATGAAGACGTGCGGGTTCCTCGTCGATGGCCAGTTCTGTTCCCGGTAGGCCAGCCAGACGGAAAGCCGGTCCCGGACCGGTTGGGCCAGCGGGATGGTGCGCTGGTCCAGATGGAGGCGCCCGTCGTGGATATCGGTCAGTTGCAGCTTGCGCAGTTGTCCGGATCTCAGTCCGTGAAAGGCCACGATCGCTGTGAGTGCTGCCCCTGCCGGGTTTGTGGAGTTGATCGCGTCGCGCAGCTGGGCGGAGGCCAGAGGCATCGGGTGGCGGGTTTCATGGGTGCCGGTTCGTATCGGGCCGATTGGGTTGAAAAATATGACGCGGTGGCCCTTGAGGACACGGAACAGACAACGTAGTCCTTGCCCCATAGCAGCCCGCGGGTTACCGGACGGGGGAAGGACGTCCTTGACATGTTCCGGCGTGATTTCCCGAAGGGAGGTTTGTCCGGAAGCGGCCCAGGAGTGCAGGGCGGGCAGTGACCAGCGCAGGTAGAGGCGGGTTGTTGTTTCCGAGCGGGGTTTGCTGCGGGGTGGGGTGCTGCTGCCGTTGAGCATGATGGTGTACCAGCTGTCGAGTTCGTTCCTCATCTGCTCCGGCAGCTCAGCTGTCGCGGTCTTGAACCATTTGTCGACGGCGGGTTCCCGGTCGTCTTCGAGCAGGCCTGCGGCCGCGCAGACTTCCAGGAGCCGAAGAGTTGTGATTCCTATGCCCTGCAGACCGAGGATGTCCGTCGCGCGCAGTGGTGCCCCGGGAGTGTCCTGCAGGCCGAGCGCGATGGCCAGTCCGCGGCGTGTCCTTTTGGTGTGTGTCAGGCTCCACCCGTGTTTGCGGGCGTGCTCGGTCAGGAGTTGATCCAGGAAGGCAGCCATTCTCGGTTCGGCCGGCGGGGGGAAGCCGTGGGCGAGGCCGTTGGCAAGGTCGCGGGCCGCCGGGAACAGGGTGAGCTGGCGATGGGTGACGGGCGTGAACGCTGGCGCGTGGACCGCGTTGGGCGGTTCTTCGCGCTTCCGGCGCGTGCCGCGGTGTTGGCCCACGCTGGCATGTCGGAGGTTGGCCAGGAACAGTTGCTGCCCGAACCGGTTTGCCTTCAACAGATCAATGCCGCCTTTCCTGCCTCCGCTGGTGATGAACTGGCTCCAGCAGAGCCGACACGCCTGGTCGTCATTGATGGCGGTGTCCGCGGAGCAGGCTGTGCATTTCCCTCGTGGGTGCTTCTTCCGCCAGTGCCGGCACGCTTCGCAGAGCCATTGATGGGTACTTGTCACGCCCCAGGCGTGGCAGTCCCTGCAAGCACCCGCCTGTTGAGGTGCACTGCGGTGGCATCGGTCGCACAGGCCGGCGGAGTAGTAGCTGTCAGTGCGTCCGCAGCGCCGGCATGGCGGCGGGGTGTAGGGTCCTCCTGGCATACAGCCGTAGCAGAACTTTGTGCGCCGCGGGGCGCTCCACGCGACCGGCCGCTGACCGCAGATCGTGCATGTGGGAGGTGGATGGGATCCGCTCATGCCGGGGGCTTGGACCGGTTTCGCCCGAGCCGGGGAACCACGGATGGCACCGAACCGGCTGCTGCGGCGTGCGCTTTTGGTGGGCGTGCAGCGGCGACCTTCTCCGGTTCACGGATCAGCAGTTCAGTTGGCGAGCAGTTGAGCACGGAGCAGATGATGTCGAGGTCTTCAAGGCGGATCGTGGTAGGGGTACCGGTCCAGAGACCTGACATTTTGCCCGCACTGATTTCAAGGCCGGCATCGGCAAGCTGGCGGCGCAGCTCGGTCGACTTCCAGATTCCGCGCTCCGCGGCGACCATCCGTAGATTCCAACGCATCCTGTCACTCTCCTGTCAGCCGGGCGGCCACTCGTTCATTTGCGACGGCCCATGCATGGTTAATGTGGTTCTCATGGACATGGATATACCGGGTTGTGGTCGACAGCCATTCGTGTCCCAGCAGTTCCTGCACTGCCTTCAGGTCAAGGCCGCGAGCATAGAGGGAAGACGCGCAGTAGTGGCGCAGCCCGTGCGGACTCAGCCGCCCCTTCCAAGAAGGTAGCCAGCGTTCCACGGCCCCGGCCAGCCCGGCACGGAGAGCATCGTCACCGGCCCGGGCACAGCCACCCGTGTGACGGTCGCGCCGCTCGCTCGGAAGCAGCGGAGCATCAGGGTCCAGGTAGTCGTCGCCAAATTGGTGACGAACATCCGTGAACCACCAGTCCAGCAGCCCATCGACGGAATTGATCGCGGGAACAAGCCGGGGTTTCGGGCCGCGGCCGCGGCTGCCCTTCCCGAAACGGACGTGGAGCTTGCCGTGGTCTCCGAGGTCCGGGCGCCAGTCCTTGACGTCGAGCATCACAGTCTCGTTGATCCGCAGTCCGGCCCGGCGCCAGAGGGAGGCGGCCAGATAGTCACGGGCAGCGGGCAGGTACTTTCGTGCGGTGGGCAACGCATCACGCCACTGCGCGAAGAGAGCCTCAACTTCAGGGTCGCTGGGCGGGACCCGGGCGGACGGTGAGGAGGAACTCGAGGGACGGTTGAACTCGTCGATCGGCTGCGTGAGCACATAACCGGTCAGGGCATGGACATCGCCCTGATATCTCGCGATCAGGAAATCGAAGAACCGGGCAAGAGTTCCTGCCTTGCTTTCCCGCGTGCCCCGCGCCTGTCGCCGCTGGTGCCGCAGATACGCCAGGAACCGGTCGGCATCGGACGGCGAGGCCGTCCAGACAGGCTGCCCTAGAAATCGGGCGAACTCGAAGATCACCGAACGCTCTGTCCGGACGAACTGGTCAGTGAGACCCGCACCAACCTGGGCCAGCGCAAACTGATCCACAAGTTCCTGCTCGAAGTCCTCCTCGTCCTGTGAAGATTGAAGTGCCCGGCTGAACCCGATGGAGCGGACAGCGGCAAGCACCATCATGCACCCCTAGGTTCGGCAATACATCGCACCGATCATGAATATCACAGAAGCTTCAGGAATCATGAAAATATTTCAAACATCACACAGCGAGGCAAAATGAGTGGTTTCGGCGATTATCCGCGCGGATCAGGGGATCCCGCACTCCGACATAAACTCACGGGATTCGGGACAGCCAAGGTCAACCGCAGCCAGCGCAGCAACCAGGGCGGACAGGCTGGCGGTGGTTTCGGTGGTTCGGGGAACGGCAGTCAGGGGGGTCAGTCCCAGCCGCAGGATGACCCGTGGGGCCTGCCGACTGCTAACGCTAATGCCGGCGGTGGCTGGGGCAACGGCCCCGACTCGGAACCCCCGTTCTAACCGCTCCACCTGTCGGGGTCAGCAGATACGCTGACCCCGACAGGCTTCACTCTTACCCTTCAATGACAGGATCCCGAATGGCCGAGAACTTGCCCACCTTTGAAGAAATGCGGGCCCGCGCTTTCGCGCTCCTGGGGGACGCCGAGGACGAGCTTCGTTCAGACTGGCAGCCCGGGACTGGACCTACCGCGGAACAAGGCCGAGCTGCCACTGAAGCCAAGCAAGCCATCGCCCAGGCTAAAGCCGCCCTCGACCGTGCCGGCCGCTGACAAACTACGAGCAAAGGACACAGCTATGACTCATGCAGATGACCTACGCGCCTGGGCAAAGGGCATGTACGCAATCGAGGCAGCCACAGAGTTGCTGATACGCGGCTTTGGTGGGAAGTTTGCTGGCCCCGGTAACCCGTGGGTGCACACCAGCTCTGAGCCGCAAGGACCCGGTCAAGCTAGCGCATGGATCGACTTCGCAGTTATCCCGGAGGAGACGGGCGTGCTCTCCGGTGGGGAGCGTCGGTTCCTGTCGTTGGCTGCCTCGCTGGCGGAGGACGTTCCCGTCGCGCTTGGAGACGTGGTCTCGGGGCTCGACAGGGAGAACCTTAACCTTGTCCTGGCCGCTATCGCCCATGCCGGCGGCAGCCACCAGCACTCCGATGTCCGCTCTAATCAGAACGGGTCCATGTCACTGGGGAAGGGTTACCTGGACAGCCTGCACCCTTGGCCGCCGGTGCTGCGTGCAGTCCAGTAAGGCCAGGGTGTGGTGATGGCGAAGCCAAAGAAGATTGCGGCTTTCACGCCCTACTACACCGAGGAGCAGGCCGAGCAGGTCCGTGCCGCTTTCGTGAATGCTGGCCAGCCCGAAGAGGGTGACGCGAGCGTGTCGGACTTCATTGTCCGGGCCAGCATGCGTGAGGCGAAGCGCCTGCAGCGTAAGTACAACGGCGGCAAGCCGTGGCCGCCGGTGAAGGCCGGGGAGTTGCGCCGCGGGCAAAGAACTATGGATGAGATGCAGCGCCGGAACGAGGACGCGTAGCGATGGGAAAGTGGACCGAAGAAATGAACCAGGCGAAAGTCCCGGCGTCGGTGCCGTTCCCGAGGATGCTCACGCTGGATGAGGTTCAGGAGGTCCTGAACCTCGGCAAACCACTGGTCTATGCGCTGGTCAAAAGCGGCGAGCTGAGGGCCGCGCAATTCGGCGGCAGGGGCATCTGGCGGGTACGGGAAGACGACCTGGCGGCCTACATTCAAGCCGCCTATGAGAAGACCGCAGAACGCATCGCCTCGGGGCAGATCCCGGAAGGCGATGCACCCGGCGACGGCTAAGCCAACCAGCGCCCAATAAAGGATCAAGGCCGGCACCCACGGGGTGCCGGCCTTCGTCGTCTTGGTCGATGTTTGTGATGCCTGGGATGTGCAGTTGGTGCCATTGCTTGGATCACGCGGGCCTGCGGTACCTGGTGGTGACGAGCACCGCCCTGCAGCTTGTGGTTGCCACCGCCGGTGACCCGGAAGGTGGCCCCCTGAGCGCCTTAAGGGCCTCCCACTGACCAGAGTCCCCTCGCTACCAAAGTCGCCGCGCTGGGTGGACGGGTGTTGTCCCTGCCGGCCAACCCGACCCCCGGGTCGGGTTGGCCGGCGACGCTGGTCTTGGTCCATGGGGGAGGGCTCCGTTGGTGACTGCAGCGTTCCCAGGCTGTGCACATTCGCCGGTCCCGGTGGTGACATGCCTGCTGGTGGTGTCCTGGCGTTTGTGTGCAGCCGGTCAGGTGGGTCCGGTCGTCCACATGTGTGCGGGAAAAGCCCGAAGGTTTCAGCTTTTGCCGTGCCCATGTGGGCGAGGGGCAAGCCTACTCAGCCCCGGTAACCCCAGCATCGGAGGACGGGGAGCCCTCGTCGGAGGTGCGGGTGGTGGCCGGCTTCCGGCGGCGCGCTGCGGCGCCGGACTCGAGCCCGAGCTTCTTCAATTCCTCGGGGCTCCACCCGTCCTTGGTGGCGCGCACGTAGGCGCGCTTGTCTTCACGTTCAGCGTCGGCGAGTTGCTCGCGCAGGTCGGTGATCCGCTGCCTGGTCTTGACCAGGTTCGTGACGGACTCGATGCGCGAGTCCAGGAGGGCGCGGGCCTGGTTGCGGGTCCGTTCAATATCGATGGTTGGCATGCCCCCACCGTAACCACAGCGGAGGCCGGTTGTGGGGGAGCGACGCGCAGCGGCGGTCCAATTCGCAGCCACGATCCCCAGCCGGAGCCCTGAAACACGGGTGAGCCGCCTCGACGGAGCAAGCTATACATTTACGGGGTCGTAACTGGCGTGTCGCTCCCGGCCCTGTAGTTGTTCGCTTGGCACACTGGCTTGTGTGGTCCCCGGTTTCGGGGTCGCTGCGCTGGGCTTTTGAACTGCTGAGCCGTTTGAGGGATTGGGGGAATACGTGTCTGAAGCGAATGAGAAGTCGCGCTCCAGGCTCTCGAAGCGGCGGCGGGCGAATTCCCCGGCGGGGACGAAGAAGCGCCGCGGTGTCTGGGTGACCGCGGAGGAGGAAGCGGCCCTGATCGCGAAGGCTGCCCGGCAGAAAGTCACGGTCCCGAACCTGCTGCTGACCGCTGCTCTGTCGGAAGGCTCGGAGACGCCGACCGAGCGCAGGGCTGCGATGGCCGAACTGATGGCGATCCATACGTTGTTGGCCCGGGTGTCGAACAACGTGAACCAGATCGCCCGGCACGCGAACGCCGGAGATGAGTTCCCCCAGGACGCCAAGGCTGCGCTGGCGTATGTGTGCGAGGTTGCGATGCGGATCGACAAGACGATCGAGGGGCTGATGTAGGGCGATGATTCCGAACATCACCCGCGGCTCCCGGATGTCAGGGCTCATGCTGTACCTGGCCTCCACAGACACGGATAAGACGAAGAACGCGCACACCGACCCGCACCTGGTGGCCGGGGACGCGGCCATCATGGCCTGGTACGACGACGGTGTCCTGGACAAGGACGACGCGATTGCCATCGCGAAGCATTTGGACCAGCCCCGCAAGGCCTTCGGCGTCGAGGTGCTGCAGAAGGATTTCCGCTGGGACCCGGTTACGAAACAACGCGTACCGAACGGCCACAAGCAGGCCGATGTGTGGCACTGCTCCCTGAGCCTTCGCGCCGAAGAAGGGGCCCTGACGGATCAGCAGTGGGGCGACATGGCGAACGACTTCGTCGACGCCATGGGGTTCACCGAGGCCAGCGGAAAAGCCCAGTGCCGGTGGGTGGCTATCAACCACGGAACGTCTGAGAACGGCAACCACCACATCCACATCGCCGTGTCCCTCGTCCGCGAAGACGGCACCAAAGTCTCCACCCACGGCGACTACAAACGCGCCCAACAGACCTGCCGCGAACTGGAAACCAAGTACGGGCTCGAAGAGCTCTCCAGTGTGCACGCCACCCGCGGCTACGACCGGGCCGAGAAGGCTACCGCCGTCAGGGACGACCGCGAAATGCACCGTGCCTCCCTGGCCCGGAAGGTGCGCGCCAGCGCCAGCGCGTCAGCCACCGAAGCGGAGTTCGTCCGCCGCGCCCGGGACACCGGACTGTTGCTCCGTCCGCGCTATGCGAAGAACACCACCGACGTCATCGTTGGCTACTCCGTCGCCGAGCGCCCCAAGCCGGGGGAGCGTCCTATCTGGTTCGGCGGCGGCACGCTCGCGTCGGACCTGAAGCTCGGTGCATTGCGTGGGGAATGGATGGACTCACCGCACCTGGCTACCGAGGCGGCAGCGGAATGGAACGCGGCCGCGCGCAACAAGCGCAAGGTCTCCAGGACCGGGCCCGAGAACGCCACCCCTTCAGCTGATGTGTGGGTGGAATACACCCGCAACGTCACAGCACTGGCCGACCAGCTGCGCACCATTCCGCGGGACGATCACGCAACCTGGGCGAAGGCAGCGCGTGAGGTGTCCGGTGCCTTTGCAGCATGGTCATACCGGCTGGAGGCTACGCCAGGGCCGCTGGCCGCCACAGCTGCCGAACTGTCCCGCACAGCCCAACTTCGGGCACCCCGGCAGCACGGGAAGCCGGTCGCACTACCCTCCATTGCCGGCACGGCCATGTTGTTCATGGCAGCGTCGAGCAAGGACAAAACGGCCGCGCAAACAGCGCTCATGGTGCAGCTGATCAACACCGCCTTCGCGGTGTACGAAATGCACGCCCAGTCCGGCCGGGCCCGGGAAGCCCAACGCATCCGATCAGTGGTCGAAAACCAGCTGGCCCCGTTCACTGCGACGATGCCCAAGGCCGTTCCTGTGGGAGCGGGACAGCAGCCGGCCGAAGCGGCTGCGGTGCCGCCGAGGGCAGTTGATATTGCCCGCCGCGGCATGGCACCCATCCGCCCGGGTTCGGTGATTCCCACGACACCCATACCCGCAACACCAGCGAAGACCTATCAGCCCAGCCGCGATACCGGGCCGGGACTCGACCGATAAGAATCACACCACCAGTGCAAGGGGAACACCATGAGTGAATCAGACGGCATCGACGACGTTCTCGACAACGGAATGCGGCAATCCCTGATGATCGCCTCACGCATCGCAGAGACGATGGCCCGCGGCAGACAGGAAGCCCAGCGACAGCAGGAACACCAGGACTCCCAGGCGGCACAAGAAGCACAGGCGCGCCTTAGAGCTGAACGCAGCTCAGCCCTCGCCGTCCTCGCACCCGTACAGAAGGATGAGTGGTGGGACAAGGCCCAGCCGGCGGACATCGCCGCAGCACACGCCGTCGCTGAGGGTTGGAAAGACCATGACCCCACCGCCCTTGAAGCCTCTGCGAAAATCCGCGAGGAAGTCCTCGCCCGGTACGGTATCGACACGCACGATGTCGGCACGGACACCGCCTACCTTGAATCGGGGATTGCGACTATCGCAACCGAGAAGGCCCGGCTGGACGAGCTGGCGCGCAGCCAGGAAGAAGCACGGAAAGCCGCTGCCGAACACGAGAAAGCTATGCAGCTGATCGCGGCTGCGCAAGCAGAAGAACTTCGAGCCCAGGCGACGAAACTGGCACCTGAAATGGAGCGCCACCAAGTACCCGTGGAGTACCTGGCCAACCCCGAGCTGGCACAGGCCCTGCAGCGCGCCCACAACGCGAAAACGCCCAAAGCTGCTGCGGCTGCAAACGCGGACATCGAAGAGCGCCTGTTCCTCATCGGCAAGGACGGCATCAACGGCCCCGACATTGAGCAGCTGCGCAAAGAAACCACCGCGAACATCAGCGGCGCCGGCCAGTCCCACTTCAACGATCCCCAGTTCGTGAAAGCAGCCAAGGAGATGCACGAAGCCAAGCTCCTGGCCGAGGGCGGATTCACAGGCTCTCAAGTGGCATCAATCGAGCAGCGGTATGAACGGGCCGAAAAGGAACTCTTCGCCCGCCTTGAAGGCCTCGGCCGAGAGATCGAAAACAGCGTCACAGGCAACGACAGCAGCCAAGTTAAAGACCAGGCACTCAAAGCAGAAACCGCATCAGCTACCGGCTACGGCTCAGCCGAACACCACGCAAAATTCGCGGAATCCCTCGAGAACACCGGCGCCAACGAAGCCCAGATCCGGGGGCGGCTCACTGCGGCACGCAGCGAAGGCACCCACCCCAGCGCAGCCGTCACCATGGGCAAAGGCGCGGCCAAGGCCAGGAAGAGCCGTGCGGGGGCAGCCGTGGGAGCCGAAAGGTCTAAGGGCGGACCCAGCCGATAAACACGCGAAGGCAAACAAGGGGGAGGGGCCCGCAGCGCCTCCGTTTCGCATGGTCTACCTGTCGCCAGGGATTTGTGGTGTTCGTCGTGGTCGGCGGCCACGTGGCCGGCCCGCGCGCCATCCTGGCAGGACCTCATTCAGCAGAGACCCCTTCTCCGGGGCCAGCTTTCCTTGGTTGTAGTTGATCCGCTGGGCGTGGAGCCACACGCCCACGAGGCGTTCGTCCGCATCCGGGGTCTTCTGATGACGCGGCCACTCACCGCCGGCATCCCGGATGTCCTTCACCTGCTGCAAGCGCTGCTGCCACCGGGCCTCGTCCTCGGCCTTCCGCTTGGACGCCAGGTGCCAACCGGGAATTACATCCAGCCCGTCCCGGACAGCGGGGGAGAGGGTGCCCGCCTGCGCTTCCCTGCGCCGGAGGTAAAGCCACCTGCCCAGCGTCGCCTCACTAGGTGACTTCACATGGGCCGATGGCAGCCGGCCGAAGGTGCTGTAGAAGTCGACAACGTCTTGCATCATCCGCAGAGCCGCCGCGGATGGTCCCACACGCTTCGGCAGCGCAGCCGCGTGCTCGGCTTCGAGCTCCGGTTCGAGCTTCTTCGCGACCTGCAGGTGATAGCGCACTGTGGTGGCGGGAGCTGCGTCCAGCACCGCGATCCTCGAGGGAGGGATACCCCTCCGGTACATGGCCACCCACTCAGGGTGCGGAGCAGCGCGTCGACTGTCCCTCATGCCTCGTGAAACTCAGCCACGGTCATCCCCTAACGTTCTCCTTCAAACAACCTATAAGGGGATCCCGCGCGTGGCCTTCCAACAATGCTGGAAAGGCAACAAACACGCCCATCTTGCGTCAGCCAGCGGACAGTCACTGGAGAACAACCGGCGCACACCACAGACCCGGGGCTAGGCTGCGCGCGGCCCGAAGTGAGGGAGCAACGCGAGTACGGCAGCCCGGAATACGCGCCGGCAAGGGCAGAACGGGGAGCAACCCGGCATGTCCGTGGCCATCGATAGGATCGAAACCATGACTGATGCCCGTGACCTGGCCCTTCCCAACGGCTACACCGACCTCCTCGGCGAGCTCAAGAACCGTGTACGGGCCGCCCGCATACAGGCACTGCGCACCGTGAATACTCAGCTCATCGAGCTGTACTGGTCCATCGGGAAAACCATTTTGGAACGCCAAGAGATCGAGGAGTGGGGGAGTAAGGTCATGAGCCGGCTGGCCGATGACCTTCGGGCGGAATTCCCTGATATGAAGGGCCTTTCCCGCTCCAACTTGTTCTACATGCGCGGATTCGCCACGGCTTGGCCGGAACCAATTGTCCAACAGGCCGTTGGACAATTGCCATGGGGTCACATCACGGTGCTGTTGGACAAGCTTGACTCGCCGGAGGCCCGCTCCTGGTACGCCTCGGCGGCGGTTGAATACGGCTGGTCTCGGAACGTCCTACTGAACATGATCATGAACAAAACTCTGGAGCGCACCGGGGCGGCGCCCTCCAACTTTGTCCAACGGCTTGTTGGACCAGACTCGGAACTGGCGCAACAGGTGGCAAAGGACCCCTACAACTTCGAATTCCTCGGCCTCTCCGGCGAAGTAGCCGAACGCGACCTCGAAAACGCCCTCACCAGCAGAATCACGGAAACTCTCCGCGAACTGGGCCCGGGATTCTCCTTCGTCGGCCGCCAAGTTCACTTCGACGTCGACGGGGACGACTTCTACGTCGATCTCCTGTTCTTCCACATCGAACAATCCCGATTTAACTGCACTAAGGGTTTGTGTGGGCTGGGGCAGGAGTTTGTTTTAGCTGCCTGACCTAGTGTGCGTTGTAGAGTTCGGCGCCATCGCTGACCCGTTCGTTGATTTGGGTTGCCTGGACTTGCTTCTCCCGGATGTGGCGCAGTGATTCCTCGAGCGCGGCGACTTCGCCGAGCCACGTCTTTCGCTTGGCCTCCTCGAGACGGGCGACCGCGTTCGTCTCCAGCTCGTGCAGCCGTGGTAGCTGAGCCGGGTCGACTTGAAGCATGGGGCAGCGCACACAAGCATGTTCATGGATGCAGGGAGTGCCGTAGGGGCGGTGGCATGTTCCGAGGGCAACCCTCCTGAGGGTGAAGTGGTTTTCGAATTCCGCCCATTCTTCCGAGGTCGGATCCCGGTACTCCTGAGAGGGCCGGAAGACTCGTCGGTTGTCGATGAAGGTGCGGTAATTTTTGATGACCTGCTCGGGGTAGACGGCGATGTAGCCCTGCGTCGTATTGAGGTTGAGGTGGCCGAGTAGGTGCTGGGCAATGTGGACGGGAAGACCACTGTTGACGGTTTCCGTTGCGAAGATGCGGCGCAGGTCGTGTGGGGTGAAGCTCAGCGGTGTTCCGTCGACGTCCCTGCAGTCCGTTTTGGCCGCCAAGGCCCGGAGGAGGCTCCGAGCACCTGCTGTGGAAAGTACCCGGGGGACTCCGCCAAGCCTGAGCTGGAAGAGATGAGGAAGCTTGGCTCCCCAACTGCGTTCCAGCGGGTCGAAGCGGCTCACGAGGGGAAGCGTGTCATCCGGTCCCTTCACCCTGCGAATAATGGTGGCCAGGACTGAGGCTAGTTCGGGGGAGGCCGGGATGAGCCGTTCCCTGTCGGTTTTCGATGGAGCGACGTGCAGCAGGACTGTAGCTTCTCCAGCAGTCGGATCGTAACGCCGGATGGAGGTATGGGTCAGTTCAACGAGTTCCTCAACACGCAGTCCTGTCAGGCGGAGGACCTCGAGAATCGCCCAGCTCCAAAACGCCGTTTCTTCCGCGCGGTGCAACCGTATGACCGCGCCAGTCTCCAGGTTCTCAACCGATGGCCACCCATTGTCCCGGTAGTGGCCGCGGACCACGCGGCGGTACGTCGTCCCCTGAATGGTCAGGAGTTCACCTTCCGCTGCCAGGGATGCTGCTTGGAGAAGAGCGGCCGTTTCGGTGCGCTCCTTCGCGGCCGCGGAGACGAGGGAATTTAGCCAAGGTGCAAGGGTTCGGGTGCGCTGATGCATATGCGACTGCCGTTGGTGCTTTTGCTTGGCCAGGCTGCTGGTTTCGCCCGCACTGACTGGCGACGGACAGGCCCACAGCGCCCACCGCTCGGGCTCTGCGATCGCCCACTGGGCAAGGTCGGTGTAGAACGCCCGCACCGCGGTCAGGTGCGCAAAGTAGTCTCGGCGTTCCCGGCCTCCAGGCAGGTACCGAAGGCGCTGCTTCCAAGCTGTCGCGGTGTCGTGCGGGAGCCTGATGGTGTCCTGCCCTGGATGATGGCGTTCAACGTCAGCCCAGAAGTTCCGGACCAGCATGCGGGTCAGTCCGACCAGCGACGAGTAATCGAGAGCGGCAGCTCTCTCCGTAAGGTAGTCGATGAGCAACGAACGGATCCTTGAGTTACTCACCCCGTACGCGTCGACGAGCTGTGGAACCGTGCGTTGTCCCTTCAGCAGCAGCGCACGGTAGTCGACGGGCTCCCCTAAAAGCGCCCCGCAGGCCTGGAGTGCTTGCCAGACCACGCCGACCGACCGGGTTCTGCCCAAGGCTTTCCATTCAGCTTCGGCACTAAGGAACTGTGATGCCGTGACACTCAGCAACGGGACGCCTGTGCGGATCCGCAGGAGGGTCATTGCGTTCAGGGCTGTCATTTTGGAGGTTTTCGACAGGCGAAAAGTACCGAGCTTTGCATCCAACAGGGCAAACGCTTCGGAGTCGACAACCCTTCTGTACGTGATGAACAAGTGCGGCGGGGTGGCGGTCCGCAGCCAAAACATGGACGGCCGGACGACGCCAAGAACGACAAGCGCGATCACGGCACTGCCTTGCAGCGACTTCCTATACGGAATGAGCTCCTGTTGCCCCCAGGACGTGCCGGCCTGGTCGCAACCTGCCGCAATCCAACGCTGCTGCCAGTTCTCGCCGGGGAAAGAGCCGAGCCATTCCAGGAGTTGGGCCAAACCTTTTGCTCGTTCCACCTGCCTTTTCCTGGTGCTTGGGAGCAGTTCGGCGGAGCGGGCAGTAATTTCGTTCAGGCTCCATTGGGCGCCGTCAGGGGTGGAGCGTGACACCCTAGGGGTCGAGATTTCCGGGCCGGTCACGGTGGCCGTCATGGCAAGGTACCGAAGAGTTCGGCCATGTCGGACGGGTCGTATCCCCAAGCGTGTGTTGGTGTTGAGGCAGGGGGCGCCCCGTGGTGCTGCAGGATGCGTTGAACCATGTCCTGGGTGTTGGTGTGGATGTATTTGGATGTCGTGGTGAGGTGCTTGTGCCTTAGGACGGCCTGTACGTCGGTAAGAGGGATGGACGGGTCATTGGCCAGCCGGGAGGCGCAGGTATGGCGGAAATCGTGCAGCGTTATGCCGGTTCCCAGGGCCTTGTTGACTCGTACCAGCATTGCCCGCAAAGCAGAGTATTGGAGTGGGCGGTAGGGCCGTCGAAGGGTACGCCACAGGGCGTCCTCAGGCGAGTTCAAGGGCATCTCGCCAAGGTAGAGCCTCAGCCAGGTCAATGAGTCCGGGGACGTGGGCACCCATTGGTAAGCGCGAGTCCCTTTGGATACGACCGCGATTGTCTGGCTGCCCCAGTCGACGTCCCGGGTCTTCATTCCGAGCAGTTCGCTTGCGCGGGCGCCTGTGGCGAGGTACATCGCCACCAGCGCTTTGTCGCGTGTTGAGGTCAGGGTCGTGAAGACCCGGTTTACGAGGTCTTGTGAAAGCGCCCGGGGTGCCCCGGTGACGACGCGCTGCCGGTATGGCGCCCGCTTCCGCGGCTGGTAAGGGGCCAGCGGATTGTGATGTTCGTATCGGCGCATCCCCATGGCAGCACTAGGTACCGGATTCGCGACCGGCCCCTGCCCCAGGCGGGCGTGATGTTCATAGAACACAAAAAGTACCGAGAGCATGTGGTTGATGGAGGTGGGGCTGTACGCCCGACTGCCTGCCTGATGTGGCTGCCTCATCCAGAGGACCAGGTCGCGCACGTCCTCGCGTGTCGCGGCGTCCCAGCGGATCCCGACGGCGGCCAGGAACCTCCACCAGCGAAGTAAGTCGAATGCGTAGGAACGAAGGGTCTGCGGACTGCAGTCATTAGTGCCCAGCGTGAGCAGGAAGTCATCGATGTCCTTGGCATCGGCGGTCAGGCCAATGACGCGCCATGGCAATGCCCTGTCCGCGGTCTTCGTGACGCGGCCGACCTTGGGCAAGTCCGCGCCCGGTAGAACACGCGAAGAATGGGACTCCTGACGGGAATCGGTCCAGTCCATAGCTGAGCCTTGCAGAACGGCAGGCCGTCGGCTGTACGACACTCCGCCGTGCGCGGAACCTAGGGTGGGCCGCCCCTTGTGCGCCAAAGCCGGCTGATCCTCTGCCTCCCGCCCAATAGTCCAGAGTTCTTTGGACTATTTGATGCAGGGATGGGGAGCGGCGCAGGAGCGGGTTCTGAATTGTCCAAAGTTCTTTGGACTATTCAGGTGCCGACCGTGACGAGGGGCCCTGTCGGCTCCAACGACTAAGGTGGGGGCGTGCCCCCGATAGAACCTGAACTGCCCAACGGCTATGCCGGCATCCTCGTTTCCCTCAAGGAACTCGTCAGCTCGGCACAATTGCGCGCTCAGCAGGCCGCAAGCAATGCCATGGTCCAGATGTACTGGGAAATCGGATCCACAATCCTGGAACGACAGGCAGCCCAGCCCTGGGGCACCAAGATACTGCAGCGACTGGCAACAGACCTGAAATCAGCGTTTCCGCACATGCGTGGCTTCTCCCGTTCAAACCTCTTCTATATGCGGGCATTCGCAGCAGCCTGGGACTTGTCCGACCCCGAGGACAAGGCCCGGGTTGGCGGCCTGCCCTGGGGCCACATCATCGAACTGCTCAAACTGAAAGACCCCGAGATCCGCAATTGGTATGCGGAACGAGCAGGCGAGCAAAACTGGAGGCTTGAAGTCCTCGAGCACCAGATCACAACAGGACTTCATCGCAGGGCTGGCTCTGCACCGAACAACCTTGAAGAACGTCTGTCCGAGGATGGGGCGGCCTTGGCACGCAGCGTGGCCAAGGATCCCCTGGTCTTCGACTTTCTGGGCTTGACCAAGGAAGTCGAAGAACTAGCCATGGAGGAGGCCATGACCCAGCGGATGTCTCAGACGTTGGCCGAGTTCGGCCGAGGCTTCGCGTTCTATGGCCGGCAGTTCCACCTCGATGTAGAAGGTGAGGACTTCTACATTGACCTTCTCCTGGTACACGTGCCAACCAACCGCTTTGTTGTCGTGGAGCTCAAGTCCGGCAAGTTCAGACCCGAGCACCTGGGACAGTTGAACTTCTACGTGGCAGCCGTCAACGACCTGGTGAAGTTCCCAGGGATGGCCCCCACAGTGGGCATACTCGTGTGCGGCTCAAAGCATGAGCCGACAGTAAGGTACGCCCTGGACGGGTCCTCCCAGCCCGTCGCCGTCACCTCCTACACCTACGACTCCCTTCCTCCGGAGGAACGGGCGGCGCTGCCGTCTCCAGAGGCAATTACGGCCGCTCTTGAGCAGGGAACAGTGGCAGACTCCAGTGACGATGACTGAAAACGGGATACACAAGCTATGAAATGAAGCCTCTAATGGACCGTTCCGTGGCGTCGGCGCCGTCCTGGAGCGCTTGAGGCATCAGGTGCCCGTACACCTGCTCAGTAGTTCGAACGGAGGCATGGCCCAAGCGGCGGGATATCGCGAAGAGGGACATCACGCCGTCCTGAATGAGCCAGGAGGCGTGGGTGTGGCGCAGGTCGTGGATTCTTGGGGTCTTCGAAAGACCGCGGGCGCGGGCGGCATCTACGGCCGGTACCCAATGGTGCTGCCAGAAAGGTTTGTGCGCGATCCGGTTTCCACGGGGAGTTGTAAACAGCAGCTCGCTGCCCGGCCGGCCTGCAACTAGGGGGAGGAGCAGGTTCACCAGGGCGGGGTTGAGCCCGATTGTGCGCTTTCCCGCCCCAGTTTTGGTTGGACCGATGTAGTAGCGGGATTGCCCGTCGCGTTTCCACGCTTTGTTGATTCGTGCGGTCGGCGGTGTGGAGAGCAGATCGATATCGGCGACCTTTAGTGCCGTTGCTTCGCCAAATCTGGCTCCTGTCATGACCAGGAATTGCACGAAAGTCTTGTACGGCTCGTGAATGCCTTTAATGAGCATGCTGAACTCGGCGTGGGTGAGGAACATGGCTTCGTCTTCTGCTCTGTCAACCGAGGGGAGGGGGACGCCCCGGCAGGGATTGCGGGAGACGTAGCCAAGCAGCTCAGCGGTCTTCATCGCTGCCGACAGCAGCCCGTGCATGTTGTGGATACTCTTTGGCGCGACACCCTCGACGGTAAGGCCCTTGATCCAGCGCATGACCTCCCGATAGCCGAATTCATCGACCGGAATGTGCCCAATCGACTTCCGAATGTGCAGGTCGAGAATCCGCTGATAGGTTCCGATAGTCCCGGAAGAGGGGCGAACCAGCAGGTCAATGTGTTCCTGGACTAAGTCCGCAACGGAAGGAACACTTCCCTGCCCCGGTTCTGGAGGAAGCTGAGCGAGAGCCGGCATCGTGCCGTGGTCGCTAATGTACCGGGCGACGCCGCGGGCTTCCTCCTCGGAGCGCAGAGTCAGTCGGTGCTGATGACCGCTCCCATAGTCCCGCCACCGCACCGAGAAAGCCACAATCCCGTTCGAGCGGGGGCGAGTAATAATGCTGGCCACAGGCCAAGGGTACGCCAGGTGAAACTCGTCGTCAGCGGCGGAACCGACCTACCATGGGGCATGGCCATGAAGAGTCCCGAACCTGCACACGAGGGTCCGGATCAGTCCCTGCAGCGTCCCGGCCAAGACCATGACAGCGGCAGTGCACCGAGACCGGGAGGTCCCAAATCCCGGCGCCAGATTATCGATGAAGGGCTCAATTACGTTCTGAGGCACGACGCTGAGCTGCTGCTCCGTCTCGCCGACGCCTGAGTTCCTGCATCGGTCGGCGTCCTTACCCCGTTAGTGCGGTTAACGGGCTACGTCGTCATTGAACTCAAGACGGGTAAGTTCCAGCCCGAATACGCTGGGAAACTCAACTTCTACGTCGCCCTCGTCGATGACATGCTCCGCCGTGAACACCACAACGAAACCATCGGCATCCTCATCTGCGGCACCAAGAACGACCGCAGCGTCAGGTACAGCCTCGGCCGCTCAGCCTCGCCTATGGCTGTTGCTGCCTACACCTACGACAAGCTGCCCCTCGTTGAGCAGCAAGCTTTGCCAGATGAGGGACATATAGTCGCAGCCCTGGAATGGGCCGAGCCGGATTTGACCGATGCCAAGCAAGGGGAGGTCTGAGCCATTGATCATCATCGACGAACTTTCGCACCTCGTACTGACATACATAGCAGCGGTTGAGAGCCGCGGAGGCAAGCTATCAGTGGAGGCGTTGAACGCATATGGTAACCAACCTGAGCGAATCATTTTCAATGAAATGTATGCTGCCCAGGCTGGTCGCGGCGTTCTCACATCCGCCCAGGTCAGCAGCGAGAACGATGAGCCGTGGATTCATGACGAAGGGTTTGACCACTTCTTCTCGCGCCTGCATTGGATTGAGGTCAGCGACGGTGCGGTCCACTTGACCCAGCTAGGGAAGGCCGTACTTGAAGCCGCCAATAGCGCGAATCTAGAAAGCGATTCAACCATTGAGGTCCTGATCGACCCCAGCAATCAGTTTGCCTACGCTCAAGTTATGAACAAGATTGCTCAGGTCGGCCAATCTCTCGTCGTTGATCCCTATCTCAATGCTGAGACGGCCATCGATTTGGCGCAAATACACACAGTAAAGAGGGTCCTGACTGGCAATCGCAATATCCATAAGCTTGAGGGTAGATTCAGCATCGTTATGCGTTCCAGGTCTGATTTCGAGATCCGCTACTTGGAGCAAAAGTCACTCCATGACAGGTATGTAATCTCAGAGGCAGGCTCCGTAACCGTGTTGGGAAGCAGTTTGAACTCAATCGCCCACCGTCAAGGGGTCATCACTCCTCTCGACACAATGGGGTCCAAGTTCATCTCCGATGCGTACGAAAAGCTGTGGCGGCAGGCTTCTTCGCTCAAGGAGATATCTGGATCCAAGGAGACAGATGTTCTCGCAACCTCGGAACAACGAACCACATAGGTATGCCGCGGGCATTCTGTCAGATTGGACTGTAAGAGTGCTCGTCAGAAATGTACGGAAAAAGCGATTTGCGCCCTATCTTGACTGTATTTGGGTCGCGGCCTGACGTCAGGTTGGGGTGTGCCCTAATCGAACCAACTCCCTACTGCGTGGCGCCGGGTTTCCGAACTTTCCGAGTATGGGTCGGTTACATCCGAGGCCATGTCGCCGGGGCTCTAGGCAGGCGTGGTCCAGCAGCGTTGTTCATGAGGCACGAGTAGTTCAGAATCGGATACGCGCGTGCGTACCAGTAATCGACACAGTGCTGCCTTCAGACCAAAAGGACCTCCCGTGTTGCGATGATGGGAGGCCCTTTCTGGTTTCAGGAGCGTGGCATCGCTTGAGCTATCCTCTGAGGAAATTCGACCGGCCTTGCCCATTAGGTAAGGAACTGGACGAGAGCACCTAAGTCATTGAGGTTGTGGGCGAACGGCCAGCTGTCCACAACCAGGGTGTTCCTGTCGCGGGCGAGCCACGGCAGTTCGGCCGAGCTGTGGTCTGTCGCTGCCCCCCGGAGGCATTGTCCGAGAAGACCCGATCCAGGACCTGGCCCAAGCTGGCTTCAACAGCAGGGAAAATGAACATTAGTGGCCGACGCCCAGCTTGCCGCCGAGCCGCTCGCGCATGGTGGTGCTCGCGTCGTTGAGGCCGATGATTTTCACGTTCTTGCCGTGGTGGCGGTACTTCTCGGCGATCGCGTCCAGGGCGGCGATGGTGGAGGCGTCCCAGAGGTGGGAGGCGTGCATGTCGATGACCACGTTTTCCGGATCCAGCGCGTACTGGAACTGGGTGTAGAGGTCGTTGGAGGAGGCGAAGAACAGCTCGCCGTTCACCACGTAGGTGGCGGTCTCGTGGCCCTCGGTGGTGGTGACGGTCCGCTCCACGGTCACGAAGTGCGCGACGCGGCGGGCGAACAGCACCATGGCCACCAGCACGCCGACGCCTACGCCGATGGCGAGGTTGTGCGTGGCGACGGTGACGATGACGGTGGCGGCCATGACGATGGTTTCGCTCTTGGGCATCATTTTCAGGGTGCGGGGGTGGATGCTGTGCCAGTCGAACGTGGCCCAGGAGACGAAGATCATCACTGCAACCAGGGCGGCCATCGGGATCACCGACACAACGCCGCCCAGGGCCACCACGAGGATGAGCAGGAAGACGCCGGCAAGGAAGGTGGAGATGCGGGTGCGGACACCGGAGGCTTTGACGTTGATCATGGTCTGGCCGATCATCGCGCAGCCGCCCATGCCGCCGGTAAAGCCGGTGACGATATTCGCGACGCCCTGGCCCCAGGCCTCACGGCTCTTGTGGGAGCGGGTGTCCGTGATGTCATCAACGAGCTTGGCCGTCATGAGGGACTCGAGGAGCCCGACGAACGCCACGGCAAGGGCGAAGGGGAAGATGACCTGCAGGGTCTCAAGAGAGAGCGGAACGTTCGGGATGAACAGCGACGGCAGTGAGTCCGGCAGCTCGCCCTTGTCGCCTACCGTGGGGACGGCGATGGAGGCCAGGACGGTGATGAGGGTGAGGACCACGATTGCCACGAGCGGGGCTGGGACGGCCGTGGTGAGCCTGGGCAGGCCGAACACGATCAGCAGGGCCAGCGCCGCGAGCGGGTACACGAGCCACGGGACGCCGAGCAGTTCAGGGACCTGGGACATAAAGATCAGGATGGCCAGGGCGTTGACGAAGCCCACCATCACCGACCGGGGAATGAAGCGCATCAGCTTCGCCACCCCGGACAGGCCCAGGACGATCTGGAAAATCCCGCCGAGGATGACGGCGGCGATGAAGTAGTCCACGCCGTGGGACTTCACGAGTGGGGCAATGACCAGGGCAATCGCTCCGGTGGCGGCGGAAATCATGGCCGGCCTGCCGCCCACAAAGGCGATGGTGACGGCCATGGTGAAGGACGCGAACAGGCCAAGCCGCGGGTCGACGCCGGCGATGATCGAGAAGGCGATTGCTTCCGGGATCAGGGCCAGGCCGACGACGAGCCCGGCGAGGACTTCAGTCTTAAGCCTTCTGGGGGATTTAAGCGTTTCCCGGACCGATTGGAGTTGTCCGGGTGTATAGGCGGGGACTTCCCCGGCGGTTTTGGCGGCCATTGCGGGCTCCGTTCAGATCAGGAAGACGCGCATCAGCGCCCTCACCACCGACGTTGATCATGGCAGCTCGTGGAGTCGTGGATCTGGCAATCAACGAGTGTGTCAAAACCGCCGCGGAACCTGTCGCAGGTGGACATGCCTACCAACAGGCACGCAGCTACGCAGAGCGACTGCGCATGGATCGTTCACACAATAGCCGTCTACTCTTCGTAGGTATTGGCGATGTAAACGTCACACGGTGCGTTGTGCGCCACACTGTTGGCTACGCTGCCCAGCAGTCGGCCAATGCCCCGCATTCTTCGGTTGCCGACCACGATCATCCTTGCATCCAGGCGCATGGCCTCCTTGATTAGTGCCTCCGCCGGTTTACCCTTAGCAGCAAAGTGCGTCACGTGCACTCCGTCCTCCCCGGTTTTGGTCAGCATCTTGGCGACTTTTCCGGCGCTATCTGCCTCGGAGATAAGGAGCCGGTCTGAGCCTCGGCCAAGGGCTTCAACGCGTTCGTTGTCAAAGACTGTCACGACGTGAAGAGAGGCGCCCAAAGCTTTGGCAAGCCCCCGCGCGTACTCTGCCGCCTTCATGGCCGTTTCGCTGCTGTCGACTCCGACAACTATTACTCCACTCAATTTTCTTCCTTAGCTTGTGATACATGGCAGCCCCGCGGCTAACCGGATAACGGGTTGAAGCTGCCAGCTACAGCCACTGGCAGCTTCAACCAAGGGAAACGTGTCGGACCGTTCTAAGCCTGGGCGACTCAGCTGTGAGGTTGTCTCTGGTCCGTCGTGCTCGGCTTGCTGGTTGCTTCTAGAGGACTGATTTCAGGTAGCGGACAGACTTAATGAAGTCCTCATCCAAGTGGGGCTCGCACTTTGCTTCCATGGTGAGCTTGCCTGTGTAACCGTCGGCTTTCAGGGCAGAGACCTGACCGGCGATGTCCGTTACGCCGGTGCCGAAGTGCTGCCACGTCATGACACCGTCCATGAACTGCCCGTCTTTGAGGTGGACATTCCTGATGTAGGGCTTGAGGATTTCATAGCTCTCGCGGAAGTGTTTCTGTTCCGCCTCGTAGAGGTTGCCGGTATCCCACACGTAGCCGAAGTTATCCCTCCCTACGCCCTTGAGCAGAGCCAGGCAGTTCTCTCCGGTGTCCGCCCATGAGCCCGGGATATTCTCGAGCTGGACAGTAAACCCGCGCTTTCCGGCCCGGTCAGCCGTGTCACCGAGGATATCGATGACCCGCTGCAAATCTGCTTCAGTGTCTCCCGGGTTGCGCTCAACGCCGAAGACGATGAGCGTATTGATACCCATGCGTTCGGCCAGGTCCAGGCTCATGTCCAGGATGCCGTTGGAGTGCAGGGACAGAAGGTCGCTGTTGAGCGGCGCCTTGTAAAGCCCGGGGGAAACGGCGGAGAGAGTGATCTCATAGTCTTTTGCATATGTCTTGAGGCGATCCCACGCGGCCGCTTCCACTACCGGGAACCGCTTTGCTTCGACCATGCGGATCTCAATGTCGCTGATCCCCTCGGCTTTCGTGGCTTCAAAGATGCGGGGGAATGCCGCGGGGGAGCGGTCCGGAGTAACCTCATCCGTGACGGTCGACAAAATCATATTCAGCGTTCTTCTTTCTGGTTGTTATGGAAGGAAAACTCTTGGCTCAGTGGCACAGGATTGTTAGCCCTTGACGGCGCCCGTGGTCATGCCCCGGACCAGGGATTTTTGCAGGAGCAGATAGACCAGGAGGGACGGTATAAGAGCCAGGAAAGCTCCGGCGAGCAGTACGCCGGTGCCGACTTGCACGTCTGCCCGCAGGCTGGCCAATGCCACCGTGATGGTGTAGTCAGAGGTGCTGTTGGCTGCGATCAGCGGGAGCAGATACTGGTCCCAGACACCAATGAAGCCGAAGATCGTAATGACGCCCAGTGCCGGCTTACACAGAGGAAGAATGACTTGGAACAGCATGCGAATCTCGCCGGCGCCATCGATCTTTGCTGCTTCCTCGATTTCATCCGGGATGTCCTTCATGAATGCGGTCATCACCAGGATGGAGAAGGCTGAAGCAGCGACAGGCAGCGCCACGGCCCATATAGTGCCTCGCATGTTGATGCCCGTCAGCGGTACATCCCCTAGGACCACAGCCAGAGGCACAGCGACTACTTCCTCAGGCAGCATCATGGTGGCAAGGAACAGGCCAAGCACCACTGCCTGGCCGCGGAAGCGATGCCGTGCAAGGGCATAGGCGCTAGTGACAGCGATGATCGTCTGAAGAAGCAGACCGAAGCCTGCTATCAGCACCGAATTCATAAAGAATCCCCAAACACCCCGGTCTGTCGCCACCTCGAAGTTACGAAGGCTGGGGTTCTGCGGGATGAGGCTGAGCCTGGTTGGGTCCGAATTAAGGTCGAATGCACTGGCGATGATTGCGAGGATGGGTCCGGCAAAGATGACCACCACTAGTACGGCAAGCGCGATTCGAAGCAGGACCGAAGATGTACGGGAGTTCTGCCAGCCAAGAGCCGTCTCGAACCTGGTTTCGTCATGCTTCGGTTTACGAGTGAACTTGAAAGTGCCCCTTCGCAGAGCGTGGCTATCAACGGACATGGTTGGTGCGTTCCTTCCGTTGGCGCATGACGAGCACGGATCCTAAGGTCAGTGCCAGGGTTGCGAGAAGTAGCAGGACCGAAGCGGCAGATGCCACGCCGATGTCGTTTCGTTCGAAGCCCAAGGAGTAGACCCTGGTCATCCAGACGTCTGTGGCACCGGAGGGGCCGCCTCCGGTCAGAACCCAGACGTCTGTGAAGACTCTGAGGCTGCGGATGGCTGCGAGAACGATGACGATGGTCATTGCAGGACGGAGCGCCGGGAGGACTATGTACCTGAGCCGTTGCCAGGTACTGACCCCGTCGATAGCCCCGGCTTCGTACAGGGATCGGTCGACGGCTGCCAGTCCGGCGAGGATAATCACCATGTTGTAGGGCGCACCCTGCCAGATTCCGACTGCCATCACCGAGGCCAGCGCAGTGTCAGCGTCTTCGAGGAACCGGACCGGCCCGATTCCGACCAAACCCAACACCGAATTGATCAGACCGTCAGGAGCCGGGTAGTAGATAATTCGCCAGATCTCCCCGATCACAGCGGTTGCCGTAACGACCGGCAGGAATGCCAGAGTCCGCACGAAGGCAAGGCTTCGACTGGCTCCTTCAAGAATCATCGCCAGAGCCAGTCCGCCTATGACAGACCCGGTTGACTGACCCAGGCCGAGCACCAGGGTGTGCCAGACGGCACTCCCAAACTTGGGATCCTGGAACACCGTTATGTAGTTGTCCAGGCCAACCCAGACATCACCGAGAAACGGGCGCACCTCGTGAAAGCTCATCGATATGCCCGCGAACATGGGAATGAACTTGAAGTACAGGAACAACAGCAGGGCGGGGAAAAGCAGGAACCAAATCATCCAAGGGAACGACTTCCGCCGCCGGCGCTCAATGTGCGGTGCTGATTCTCCCGGAAACTCCTGTTTTGGCTGCGCCGGCGCGACAGGGACCTCGGCTACAGCTGCGGAGGGACGGACGACGTGCTTTGTCACTTCAGCGCGTTCCTGCTCGACAGGTCTTCGGTCATACGGTCTGCCAGAGCTGACAGTTCGCCAGGCACATCAGAGGCGCACTGCCCGAACATGGAGTTCAGCGTTTCGGCAACATCTTGGCGGATAACCGTGAAGTCGATATCAGAGGGCAACAGCTCCGAGTCTGCGAGCTGCTCCTGCACCACGTTCCAGCGCGGATCGCCATAAGCTTCCGCCGCGTCAACAGAGTCGTTGACTGGGAGGCGTACCACCGGTTGCCCCGGCGCCGTCATGCCCAGCTTCTGAGCCTCGGGGGAGATGAGGAATTCAGCGAGGGCTTCCTGCTTATCGGGCTTGTTAGTTGAAGCACCGAAGTAGATGCTGGTGCGCTCTGTCAGCGTCTTGCTGCCGCCTGGGCCCTCAGGTGCGGTTATGACCTCGTACTTGTCCTTTCCGGGAGCCTTGTCGAAATTGGCAAAGGCATACGGCCCGGTCTGGTAGATTCCCGACTTGCCTTCGGCGAAGAACGGCGTGGCGCTGGCATTAGTCAGAGCGCCCGGCTGGACCATGTTCGGAGTGCAGAACAGCTGCTTCAACCAGGAAACTGCCTCGACGGTCTTCGGGTTATCCACTTCCACGCCGTACTTGCCGTCATTGCCGCTGACAATGGCACCCCCGCGCTGCCACAGATAGGACGAAGCCCACCACGTGAAGAATCCGCGGTCAGTAGTCCCTGGGACGGTCATCCCGTAGGTGTCACCGTTGACTCCGTTGCCGTCCGGGTCGCCCGTTGCGAAGGCTGTAGCCAAGGCCAAAAGTTCGTCGTGGTTCTTGGGTACTTCCTTACCGAGGCGTTCCCTCCAATCCTTTCTGATGAAGGTCACTTGGGCGTGCTGGCTGAAGGGCACACCGAAGTAGTTCCCGCCGGCCGTCTGCACAGAATCCCAGGAAGCGTCGCTGAGCTGATCCGCTCCTTCGATGGTGTCCCGGTCAACTGGACGAAGCATGCCCTTGTCCGCGTAGCTCGCCATGCTCGACTGGTCATAGATCATCACGTCGGGAAGGTCCTTTGCTGCGGCGCGCGACTGCAGCTGCGTCTCGAACTCCACAGTGGCCAGGTAGTCGACCTTGATGCCGGTCTTTTCCGTGAAGGCGTCAAGCACCGCCTGGTAAGTCTTTGCGGCCTCCGGGCCGCTTCGCGACCAGACTTCCAAGGGCTGGCCGTCATCGGTGGTGCTCGCCGGTTGGGATGACGAGCATCCTGCTGAGCAAATCAAAGCGACCGAACATCCCGCTGCCATAAGCGAGCGGAAAAGAGTCAATTTAGTCATGGGTTGATCCTCGGCTCTTCCTCCAGCATGGAGGCCCTCAATCTGAGGCTGGAACCGACTGTACCCAGCAAAGGGGCCTTTGTGAGCGGCATCACCATACGCACT
Source organism: Arthrobacter sp. Hb9-2 (assembly GCF_059091165.1). Lineage (NCBI taxonomy): Bacteria > Bacillati > Actinomycetota > Actinomycetes > Micrococcales > Micrococcaceae > Arthrobacter > Arthrobacter sp. Hb9-2. Next base: position 33,817 of record NZ_JBNHGJ010000012.1, read on the forward strand.
CAAGATGCCCATATCGTGCTTTCCGATGGATACCTTTGCTCTGGGATACTGGTGATCCGCACCAAAGGGAGTACATGGACACCTGGAAGCTTGAAGCCTTTGTGAAGACGGTCGACCTGGGCAGCATTTCACGCGCCGCCATCGCCCTTCACCTAGCCCAATCTGCCCTGAGCCAGCACCTGTCGAATCTCGAAACCAGGCTGGGTGTGAAGCTGCTGGTCAGAACCAAGCATGGCGTGGAACCCACCGCAGCGGGGCGAGTGCTGTATAGGCATGCTCAACTGATCGTCCGGGGAGTAGATAACGCCGTGCAGGAGGTCAAAGCGGTATCAGATGGCCCCAGCGGACGGGTTTCTGTTGGTTTGGCCCCGTACAGCCTTGCCACCGAGCTGGCGGTCCCGCTCATTGAAGCCGTGCGGGAGGCAGCGCCAAAAATCGTCCTTCATGTCAGGGAAAATTTCGGCTCAATTTTGAGTGAAGCAATTGCAACTGGGCAGATGGATTTGGGCATCCTGTACACCCCGGTTCCTCTGCGCGCCGTGCACGTCGAGCCACTTCACCGGGAACGCCTCTACCTGGCGACGAATGTACGGTCCGATCTCCCGGATACTGTCTCCTTCACAGCCCTCACTGACGTGGGTGTCTTTTTGCCCTCGCGCCAGCACTCCATCCGACTTGCCGTAGACGCCGCCTTCCAGCAGCACAATCTCTTCCCGCGGCTGCTAGGTGAGGTCGAATCGATGCCCACCCTGCTTGAAGCGATTGGCAGGGACCTGGGGGCAACCATCCTGCCGTTGTCAGCATTTCCGTCGCTGGAGAAGTATCCCGACGTCCAGCTCCACGAACTGGAGGACCCGATTACCGAGATAGGCCTTGCCCTGTGCACTGGCAGTCACCAGCCTTTGTCTGAGCAGGCCCGCGTCGTCGAACTCATCCTTAAGGAACTGCTGGCCAAGCGGGCCGGCATCACAGCGGCGCACCAGCCGGCTACGGATGCTTGAGGCTAAGTCTGCGTAGCCTGATCCGCATTGGCGCAGCGCAGCTGGAGTTCCCGAAGGTCCTTTTCCACTAGGCTCAGTGCTCCTGATCGGGTAAGGGGCGAACTTTTGCGCCTGCTACCCCTCATCGGCCGGCGGCTGGCAGTGGGCCGTTGCGGGCGTTCGGCTTCCGCCGGTTCCGTTCCTTCAAAGGGGTTCAGAAAGAGTGGACTCCCAAAAGACTCCGGCATCTTCGTTTGCCCCTCTCCGGGTTTGAATGTCTATCAGGGCCCTCCTTGCCTCGCCCGTACCGGGTCGAGCACCTACAGGACGGAAGCCTTAAAAGACGTTAGCCTGCTGCAACTGATCATCAGAAATACCTGTTTCAGGTGGGGGCATAAGCGCTGTCACGGGTATAAGCCCTTCCGCCCAGTCCCCAGATCATCCTCCGTGAGGGCCGCGTGCAGGAAGTTCGGTGTCATAAGCAATGCTTATCCGTCCACGCACTTTAGGTCTTATCCATAACTGCATTTCACTCCCTAGGCTCAAAAGGAGATTAAGTCCTGACTCCAAACCTTGGAAGAGAACATGTCTGAATTCATACCCGCTTCACGCGTCTCCCGTATCAAGTCATCGGCGAGCGTGGCCGCCGCCGCACGTGTCCGGGAACTTAAGGCAGAGGGTCGCCTCGTCCTGGACCTCACCGTGGGTGAACCTGATTTTGACACCCCGGACAGCATAAAGGCGGCAGCAGCGGCGGCCATCGACGCCGGTGACACGAAGTACACGTCCGTCATCGGAACTCCTGCGCTGCAGAAGGCAATCCTGCAGACGCTGGAGCTGCGTACAGGGCTGCACTACTCGACCAACGAGATCACCATCGGTGGTGGTGCAAAGCAGGTCATCTTCACAGCATTCATGGCCTCACTCGACGCCGGAGACGAGGTCATCGTTCCCGCGCCGTACTGGGTCTCATACCCCGACATGGTCCTCGCTAATGATGGCACACCCGTCATCGTCCAGTGTCCCGAGGAAGACGGCTTCAAGCTGACTCCAGGTGCCCTCGAAGCAGCCGTTACCGACCAAACCAAATGGTTAATCCTTAACACCCCATCGAACCCGACCGGAGCTGTCTACACCCGCGATGAACTGCGCGCGCTGGCAGACGTTCTGGTGCGCTTCCCGCAGGTCTACGTCCTGACGGATGAAATCTACGACCAGATCTACTTCGGGGAGGGCCGGCTCTGCAGCCTGGTGGAAGTAGCATCAGAACTCAAAAACCGGGTCCTTGTAGTCAACGGCGTATCCAAGGCGTACGCCATGACGGGCTGGAGGCTTGGTTACGCCGCTGGCCCCGCCGGAGTTATCGGCGCCATCAACAAACTTCAGTCCCAGATCTCTTCCTGCCCTTCTTCGATCAGCCAAGCCGCTGCCGCTGCAGCAATGACCGGCGATCAGTCCTTCATTCGAACCAACACAGAGATCTACCGGAGCCGCAGGGACCTTGCAGTAAACGGTCTCAACAGCATTGACGGGCTCGCCTGCTCAACCCCCGAGGGCGCCTTCTACGCCTACGTCAACTGCACAGGCGTCATGGGCAAGAAGACCCCCGACGGAACCGTGATCAATAACGATCAGGACTTTGTTCTTTACCTCCTGAACAACGCATCCGTTGCCGCAATTCCGGGATCAGCCTATGGACTGGGGCCTTACTTCCGCATCTCATATGCCACAAGCCACTCGGTAATTGAAGAGGCCATCGCCGCCATCGACAAAGCCGTTCAAGCACTCATCTGACACCAGTACCAAAGGAAACTCTTATGATTCATGTCAAAACCAACATCGAACGCCCCTCTGAAGATGTGGTCAGCAGGCTCAGCAAGTTCTCGTCCGCTACCATTCACGAAGCCCAGGGCCGAAAGGGAGCCTTGAGCTCCAAAATCAAGCCCATCGACCGTTCCATGTCCTTTTGTGGTCCGGCCCTTACGGTACGTTGTGCGCCCCGGGACAATTTGATGCTTCAGGTGGCTATCCATTACGCACAGGCTGGAGATGTCGTCCTGGTGTCTGCCGGCGAATTTGAAGAAGCAGGCACCTTCGGGGACGTGTTGGGTAATGCCATGAAAGCCAAGGGTCTGGCCGCAATGGTGACGGACTCCGGCGTCCGTGACACGCAGGACCTCATCGAACTCGGGCTGCCCGTTTTCTCTGGCAGCATCAGCATTAAAGGCACGGTGAAGGAAACCATCGGGCCCATCAACCACCCCATCGTCTTCGGAGACGAAATCATCTACCCCGGAGACATACTCAGAGGCGATGCAGATGGTGTTGTAGTCGTTCGCAGGGAAGAAGCCGAGGAAGTAGTCCGCCTTTCACAGGAGCGGGACGACGCCGAACGGGACCTCATCAGGCGGTACCACGAGGGGAGCACCACCATTGAGCTGTGCAACCTCACCGACGTGCTTAAAGCCAAAGGCTTACTCGTTGAGGACGCCGTCTAGCAGGTTCTGAGCGACAACAGCAGGGGACAACAGCAGGGAGGGTCCGCGTCTGATTGACGCGGACCCTCCCTTTGCTTTCATTCAATTTTTGACTGTTGTGATCCGTATCAAGCTCCGGCCGCCCTGCATCCGGCAGGCAAGTGCAGTGGCTGGGGACACGATCGGGAGGACCTTTCTCAGCGGAAAGACCCTCCTGAATTTTTTAGGTTCGTCATCGCGAGACTAAAGTGGCGCTAGGCCGCCCGCCCGGCAGCGGGTAGGCGGGCGGCCCGACAAAATCGTCCTGAAGATGCCATACGACAGCGCCTGATTCGCCCATCGGCATCACGCTGCCTTGAAAAACGAAAACCGGCTGCCCATTGGTTCCCTCCGGCAACCAGAATCCGTTGCTTGGGCAATGGGTCCCCGTTCTGGCTACTAGTCGTGGGCTGGCCCCCAACGATTTCCGGTGACCGCTGCGGATCTTCTTCACGATAGGCTCCAAATCATATTTTGTGGAAATTCACCTGCCAAGGCCGTTTGCCTTTGTGTTTTCCACATTAGATTCCGAACCGGCGAATTGCTAAGACGAAATTCAGATGCCCTTATAAGGCAAAGCGATGACAGATGCCGGACTACTTCCCATATTTAGCGCTGAGCATCTCCTGGAGCATCTCCTGGAGGACCAAAAGGACAGCCGAGGCGGCCTCCGACAGGGGTTCGTGATCCGGCGTGCACAGAGCGATCTTGCACTGCAATTCAGGGTCGGTGATACGCAGAACATGGAAGTTTTCTTCGTGGAAAAGGGCGTCAGCGGCAGACTTAGGCAGGATGGTCGCGCCCAAATCTGCACGTAAGAGCTTCGTCAGGGACGGCACTGACTCCACTTCTCCGACCAGCTGCAGGGTCAGCCCCTTCCTCTCAAGTCCCTTCTCGACAATCTGGCGCAGCGTGTGAATCTGCTCGGGAAGGAAGAGACCGTATCGCGCAGCATCTTCAAGCGAAATCTCCCCGGACTCAGGGGCGGCCCTGTTGGTCCCGTCCACCACCAGGTGCAGGTCCTCTACGATCATTGTGGTGAATTGAACGCCCCGGATGGGGCCCGGCTCGTAGATCAGGGCCATGTCCAACCGGCCATTCTTAATAGCTTCACTCAGCACACCGCCGTAAATCTCCGTAAGGTGCACCACGATGTCCGGGTATCGCCGGCCAACTTCGCTGATGATCCGGGGTGTCAGGCTGGAAGCCATACTGTACGGCGCGATGGCGATCGACACCCTCCCGGAGGGTGCTGCCCCGGAAGAAGCCACGTCCTCGCGCGCCTGTTCGACTTGCCGGAGGATCGTTTGCGCGTGGCGGTAGAGGGTGCGTCCCGCCGCGGTTGGGACGACTCCTTGTTTGCTGCGGATGAGGAGCCGTTGCTTCAGCTCGCTTTCGAGTGCCGAGACCTGCTGGCTCAAGGCGGGCTGGGCGACGTGCAGTGCTGCCGCCGCCCTGGTGATGCTTCCGGAGTCTACGATCTTGACGAAATACGCGAGTTTCCTGGTGTCCAAACCGGGCGACCTCTCCCTCTACTGGTTCTGAAGCGGCGCCGGGTCATACGGGAAACATATGGCGGGATATGCATTTGGTCTTTGTGTGACACATATCTCGACCACTAGGTTGAGATCCAGAGCACTTCTATGTGGCACCTAGATTATACCCGTGGAGACATAGGGATTTCCGATGACACCATAGGCCTTATGCATAAATACATGGTTCCAGACTTTTAGCTGCTCTTTTTTACATAAGCGAAATAAATGCTTTGTACCTTCATGGAAGTTATCTGATGACGATGTCAGAATGCTTCCCACTCATGGAAAGAGCCGAGTAATGAATTTCTTCACCAAGGGCAAAATGGCGCTGGCTGTGGCCGCCACGGCGACGCTTGTATTAACCGGGTGTGGTGGCGGTTCCACCACCAGCAACACCGGCAGTGCAACGTCAGGCGAAGTTAACCTGATTGCCTACTCCGGTGTGTGGCAGGACCAGTACACCGCCGCGGTGATCGAGCCCTTCAAGGCGAAATACCCGGACATCAAGATTAACTACGCGTCCAAGCGGTCCTCGGCTGAGATGCTTAGCGCGCTGCAGGGCCAGAAGAACAACCCGGCCACCGACGTCGCCATCATGGACAATTCCGTCTCCGCCACGGGCAACAAGCAGGGTCTTTTCGAGAAGGTGGACGAGGCAGCGGTCCCTAACCTCGCGAATGTCCCTGAGAAGTTCCGGGACAAGGAAGGGTACGGCCCGGTCGCCATGCTCGACGCCGTCGGCCTCCTCTACGACACAGCCACCTTCCCCCAGGCCCCGGAAAGCTGGAAAGTGCTCTGGGATCCGGCGTACGCGGGCAAGATCAACGTCAACGCCCCGCCGTCCCTCCTGGGGCTGTCCCTGACGGCCATCACCTCGAAGATGGAGGGCGAGGACTACACGAAGGGCATTGACGCCGCCGTGGCCCGCCTTAAGGAGATGGCGCCGGGCGTGCAGACCTTCGCACCCAACCCGGACGAGTACCAGAACGTCATTACGGGCCAGACCGTGCTTGGGCTGGGCCAAAATGCGCGCGGCCAGTTCTACAGCGACCAGAGCAACAAGAAGATGGGCGTCACCTTCCCCGAGGAAGGAACGGTCTACCAGATCAACACCATCAACCTGGTCAAGGACGCACCCCAATCCGCTGCCGCCAAGACGTTTATTGACTACGCGCTGTCCGCTGAGGCGCAAACGGCATTTGCCAAAGCCCTCTTCTACGCACCTTCCGTCACCAACGCTGAGCTGCCCGCAGATGTGAAGGACCGTGTGGTCCCCACCGACGGCTCCCTGAACATCGTTCCCTTGGATGTTGAATTCCTTTCCTCGGCCCGCGACAAGTGGACCGACACCTGGAAGCGCGAAATCATCACCAAATAGCCCCCCCGGCACCCCTCCCCACCCTCCCTTCAGGAGAACTGAACCCGTGAATGAATCAAAACTGTCGATCGAAGATCTGACCAAAAGGTATGCAGCCGGTCTGGACCCCGCCGTCGACCGCCTGAACATGAAAGTGGAGGAGGGGCACCTGGTGGCGCTCCTCGGCCCTTCCGGCTGCGGCAAGACCACCACCTTGCGGATGGTGGCAGGCCTCATGGACCCCACCGCCGGCTCCATCGTGGTGGACGGCAAGGAAATCACCCACACGCCCGTCAACAAGCGCGGCATGGGCATGGTGTTCCAGTCCTACGCCCTGTTCCCGCACATGAACGTTGAACAAAACGTCGCCTTCGGCCTGGAAATGCGCCAGACCCCGAAAGCCGAGCAGAAGGCCCGTGTTGCCGCGGCCCTGGACATGGTCCAGCTCGGCCACCTCGGCAAACGCCAGACCAAAGAACTCTCCGGCGGTCAACAGCAGCGCATCGCGCTGGCACGTGCACTGGTGGTGGAGCCGACCCTCCTCCTCTTGGACGAACCACTCTCGAACCTGGATGCAAAACTCCGCGAGACCATGCGCACCGAAATCAGGTCCATCCAGCAGCGCACCAAGGCAACCACCCTGTTCGTCACCCACGACCAGGACGAAGCCCTGGACATGGCCGACCGGATCGCCGTCATGAACGGCGGCCTCATTGAGCAGTTCGGTTCCCCCACCGAGGTGTACCAGCGCCCACGCACCCACTTTGTGGCCAACTTCATCGGACAGGCAAACTTTCTTCCCGCCCGGGTGACGGCGGAAGCCGGACCGGCGGACACCGCCGGGGAAAGCTTCTACAAGGTGGATGTCGAAGGCCTGGGCCAGTTCGGCGCTGTCGGGACTGCAGGCATGGCCGGCGGAACCCACGAACTGGTCATTCGTCCGCACCGGCTCAACGTCTCCCTTCACGCCGGGGCAACGCAGGGAGCCATGGCGGGCACTATTGAGCGGGTCAGCTATACCGGGGACGCTTTGTCCGTTGCTGTCCGCGTGGGTGACCAGCAGCTGCAGGCGCAGATGCTGACCGGCAGCGGCGAGCTGCCCTGTATCGGGGACGCCGCGTACCTCTCGTGGTCAGCGGAGGACGCCTACCTGCTCCCTGAGCCTGCGGCGCAGCAAAGGCTGGCGGCATGACACTCCTGCGGCCCCCTTCCGCCCCGGCCAAGAGCCAGGCGCAGGATGAGGGGCAGCTGGAACGGGCCACCGAGCGGAGGAACCGCCGCACCTACCTGGCCTTGCTCCTGCCTGGGCTCCTCGGCCTGCTGGTCAGCTTCGTTTTCCCGCTGGCCTACATGGTCCGGATGTCCTTCAACCAGGGCTCCCCGGACGGGGTCATTGTTGAGACGTTCACCCTGGACACCTACATCCAGCCCCTGACCGACCCGTACTACTGGAAGGTCACGCTGGACACGTTCCAGATGGGTGTCACCGTGGGCATCCTCTGCGTCATTGTGTCCTACCCGGTGGCCCTCTTCCTTGCCCGCAGCACCAGCAAGTACCGGGGACTGCTCATCGCCATCGCCATCGCTCCGCTGCTCACCTCGGCAGTGGTCCGCACCTACGGGTGGATGGTGCTCCTCGGAACCAACGGGCTGGTCAACTCCTCGCTGGATGGACTGGGCTTGATCGACGCCCCGTTGAAGCTCACCAACAACATGACCGGCGTGACCATTGGCCTGGTGGAAATCTTTATGCCCTACGCCATCCTGGCCATGATCTCCGGCTTCGGCCGGCTCAGCCCCCAATTGGAGGAAGCGGCCGGCTCCCTGGGCGCCAGCAAGTTCAAGGTGTTCACCAGGGTCACGCTCCCGCTGTGCCTCCCCGGACTGCTGACCGCGTTCCTGCTCGTGTTCGTACTCTCCATCAGCACCTTCATCACTCCGCGGCTCCTGGGCGGTGGCAGCGTACAGGTACTGGCCACCGAGATCTACGACCAGACCACCGGCCTGCTCAACTGGCCATTCGCAGCCGCCCTGTCCGTCATCCTGCTGGTGCTCTTCGGGCTCATCATCGCCATCTACCAGCGACTCACCAAAAAGATCGGAGGCTGACCATGAGCGACGTCAAGGTATTCAAACCGCGCTTCAACCCCGCCAAACCCGCCTTCGGGCTGCTGGTGTTCGTGCTCTACCTGTTCCTGCTGGCACCCCTGCTGATCGTCTTCGTAGTGTCCTTCGCCTCCAACCAGTACCTGTCCTTCCCGCCCGAAGGATTCACCCTGAAGTGGTACGAGATGCTGCCACAGGAAAGCACCTTCATGGAAGGCATGAAAGTCAGCCTGATCGTGGCCGTCATCGTCACGCTCATCGTCCTCGCGCTGGGCGTACCGGCAGCGCTGGCGCTGGACCGGTTCGAGTTCAAGGCCAAGGCAGCCGTCCAGTCGTTCTTCCTCTCGCCGCTGCTGATCCCCAGCATCGTCCTGGCCCTGGGCATGGTACTGCTCTTCGGGCCGCTGGAGCTGAACAACACCTATGCCGGCATCATCATCGGCCACGTGGCCATCACCATCCCGTTCGTCATCCGGACCACACTGATGAGCCTTGCCACCACGGACACGTCCTGTGAAGCGGCGGCCCGCATCCTCGGTGCCGGCTCCTGGACCGTGTTCCGGCGCGTGACCCTGCCCATCATCCAGCCGGGTGTGATCGCCGGCGGCGTTATCGCCTTCATCGTCTCCTTCGACGAAGCCGTGATCTCGCTCTTCGTGGCCGAATCGGGCCTGCCCACCCTGCCCGTACAGGTACTTCGGTATGTGGAAAACTCCGCGGATGCCGCCGTCGCCGCCCTGTCCGTGATCCTCATCCTGATCTCCCTGGCGGTAGTGGTCATCGTCGAACGGGTCATGGGGCTCCGGAAGGCCCTGCGCTAACAACAGTCGGAGGGTGGCCTCAACTGGGCTGATGTCATAACAGGGACCTATAGGGTGACACCGATTACGTCTTTGTGTGTGACAAATCTCAGTGAAAGACTTTCTATGGGCCACTGAGGCTACTCTCCGTCTCCCACCTCCAGCCGCAGCCCTTCCCGGCATCTTCCGTTTCTAGGGTTCTGCTGCAGCCTGTCCCTGGTACGCACACGACAAGAAAGGCTAATCATGAGTCCCACGGTTGATCTCGTTGCAGATCTGGGCGAAGGCTTCGGTGCCTACACGCTAGGCGACGACAACGCTCTGCTGGATGTAGTCTCGAGCGCTAACATCGCCTGCGGATTTCACGCCGGAGACCCGGACATCATGGACCGGACTGTCACCGAGTGTGTTCGACGGGGAGTCAGTATCGGAGCCCACCCAAGCTTCCCGGATCTCCGCGGCTTCGGCCGGCGCACCATGGACCTCACCGCAGATGAAGTCCGCAACGACGTCCTGTACCAGTTCGGCGCCCTGAGCGCCTTCGCCGCCTACCACGGCGCCAGCGTCGTCCACCTTGCACCGCACGGCCGCCTGGGCAACCTCGTCGCCACCCGGCCCGACTACGCAGAAGCCGTGGCAGACGCCGCCGCCCGCATCAATCCGGGCTTGATCGTCCTGGCCCAGGACGGCGAATTGGCCACGGCGGCCCGGTCGCGCCAGTTACCTGTAGGCATCGTGGGCATCGCTGACCGCGCCTACATGGAAGACGGCACCTTGGTACCGCGCAACCAGCCAGGAGCTGTCATCCACGAGCCCTTGATCATCGTGGACCGCACTATCCGTATGGTGTGCGAGGGCGTCATCGAGTCCGTAGCCGGTACGGACATCCCCATTGTGGCGGACACTGTTCTGCTTCACGGCGACAACCCCGGAGCCGTGCAGCTCGCCCGGCTGATCCGCCAGGAACTCACCGCCGCCGGGGTCACTATTGCACCGCTGGCCACCGTCCTTGCTGACAAGGAAACGGCGGCCTGACATGACTGAATCAAATCGGACACCAGTCGAGATCCACGAATCCGGGGACGCGGCACTTCGTGTTGTCGCTGTTTCACCCGACAGGGAACAAAACTGGAATACCGTCCACGCACTCGCCAGCTGGCTAGAAACCGCGGGCGTCGACGGCGTACATGGCGCTGTACCAACCTATGATTCGGTCCTGTTGGAGTTCGACCCCTACCTCACTTCGGCCCGGCAAATCCGGGCGTTCGTCCTCTTGGGCATGCGCCAACTGGACTACATGGGCTCTCCGCTAAGGGAACCGCGGGATTTCAGTGTTCCGGTAGTCTACGGCGGGGAATACGGCCCGGACCTCGAGAAGGTTGCTGAGCATGAGGGCCTGTCTGTAGCCGAAGTGATCAAGCTTCACACCACTAAGACCTACATCATCCGCTGTTTGGGAGCACCTGCAGGATCACCGATGATGGACGGCCCGGACTTCCCCCTGCCGGTACCCCGTCTGAAGGACCCACGACTATCCGTCCCTGCAGGTGCGGTGTCAGTTGCCGGCAGGCAGGCGGTCATCGCCCCTGCAGTAGCGCCAGGGGGCTGGTGCGTCATCGGGCAAACCCCGCTGAGCGTGCTCAACGTGGATAGCCAACCGCTGGTCCCATACCTGCCCGGAGATATCATCCGGTTCCATCAAATTCCGGCCAGCGACTTCACCCGCTACGCCGGTCAAGAGCTGAAGGCATCCCGATGAACGGTTCGTTGAGGGTCGAACTCGCCGGCCACTCCGTCGTCACCGACCTGGGCCGTTTCGCCGGCCCACGCTATGGGCTGCCGGTGAACGGGGCGCTGGATCAGTTTTCGGCACGGGCCGCAAATATCTTGGCCGGCAACGCCGACAACGACCCCCTGATTGAGGTGACGGCGCTCGATTTCCGCATGCGCGCAAGCACAGATCTCCTGATCGCCGTCACGGGGGCACCCCTCACCCTCGTCGTGGGCGGCCGCGAATGCCCGCAATGGCAACCTGTTTCGGTAAAAGCCGGCGAAACTGTCGCCCTGCACAGCATTCACACCGGACTACGTGCCTACATCGCTGTACACGGCTCCGTCGAAGCCCCAGTCCTGCTTGGAAGCTGCGCACCCGATACCGTCGTAGGTTTCGGACTCAGGCTTTCGGAAGGATTGGTTCTCAAGACTCTCAAGAGCGTCAAGCCAATACGCCAGCCGTACTTCGACTTGCCGCTGTTCCGCTTGGGACTGACCAAACCATCTCTGAGCAGTGCTCCGATCGTTGAAGTGACAGACGGCCCCGATGTTGAAGAATTTGGGGAAACCGGGGAATTGCTCTTTACGGGCACCTACACGGTCAGCGGTCGCAGCAACCACATTGGTTTGCGCCTTGGCGGCGAGCTTCCCGAGCGGCAGTCAACCGGGGAAGTCCTGTCCCGTGGTGTGCCGGTCGGCGCGGTAGAAGTGCCCTCGAGGGAAGAGCTCCTGGTGCTGCACCGCGGCCGGGGAGTGACAGCAGGTTACCCCGTCCTCGCCGTCGTCACCAGCACGTCCTTGGATGTGTTGGCCCAAGCCAGGCCAGGTGACAGAGTCCAGTTTCGGAAAACCACCGTAGCCGAGGCCACTGCACAGCACCGGGCAGCGATCCGCCAACTCGAGAGCCTTCGCGCGACAGTATGCACAGTCTTTGCCCTGTTAGGCGTCGGGGCTCCCGCCACATGGCAGGACCTTGTACCCGCCTCGGGCACCTAAGAACGCAACAAACAGCTTTTGTACAAAGAAGTAAGGAAACAAAGATGTCAACACAAACGCGAGCGACTGGCGCGCAACACGATCCCTTGGATTCCAAGCAAACCCGGAAGGTTGTCACCGCCGGGTGCGTGGGAATCTTCGTGGAACTCTACGACAACGGCATTTTCGCCTTCATGGCGGGAACGCTGGCCCTCGTGTTCCTGGCACCGGGAAACCCGGATAACGCACTGCTGTTTGTCTTCGCCGGCTATGCCGTGTCCTTCTTCGTGCGGCCCCTCGGCGCCGTGGTCTGCGGATACCTGGGTGACATCATCGGGCGGCAAAAGCTGCTCGTCTTTGTCATCCTGCTGATCAGCGTGGCGACCGCGGGCATCGGGCTGCTGCCCGGTTACGCAGCGATCGGCATCGCGGCACCCATCCTGCTGGTGCTGCTCCGCATGCTGCAGGGCTTCTCCGTGGGCGGTGAAGCCGCCGGTGCCATGACCTTCCTCGCCGAGCACGCACCCGAGGGCAAGCGCGGCATCATCACCTCCTACGCCCAGATCGCCTCCTTCGCAGCACTGCTCACCGGCACCCTCGTTGCCTACTCCATGTCACCGTGGCTCACCCAGGCAGCCATCGACGGCGGCGGGTTCGGCGCGTTCGCCTGGCGCATTCCGTTCCTGGTGGCCATCCCGATGGGCATCATCGGCTGGTACATCCGCAAAGCCATCAGCGACACCCCGAACTTTGAAAAGCTCAAGGAAGAAGGCGGGCTGTCCAAGAACCCGCTCAAGGAAGCCTTCGCCTCCGCCGAACACCGCCGCGCCATGCTGCTGGCCCTGTTCATCCCGCTGATGAACGGCTCCGGCTACTACGTCCTGTTCTCCTACATGCCCACGTTCCTGAAGGGCAAGCAGCTGAACTTCACCATCGGCGAAGCGCTGCTGGTCACCGCCTGCAGCCTGGTGGTCATCTGCATCGCCATCCCGTTCATGGGCGCGCTCTCTGACCGTATCGGCCGCAAGAAGGTCATTGCCGGCTCGGCCATCGCCATGGCTGTCCTGGGCATTCCGTCCTACGCGCTCATCGCCACCGGCGAGATGGCATTCGCCATTCTGGGCGCCAGCATCATGGCAGTGGTCTTCGCCGGCCACACGGCAGTGATCCATATCCTGATCGTCGAACTCTTCCCCACCCGTGTGCGCTACTCCGCTTATGGCCTGGGCTACAACGTCTCCTCAGCGCTCTTCGGCGGCACCGCGCCGCTGCTGATGACCTGGCTGATCTCCTCCACCGGCAACATCTACATGCCGGCCTTCTACGCAGTGATCACCGCGCTGGGCACGCTTGCCGCCGTCAGCACCGTCAAGGACCGGGCGCACCAGCCCCTCCGCGACGCCTAAAACACACGCCGGCTACCGCCGGCGTGAAGCACTACCACTCAACTCTCAACTTCGAATTCAACCCAGCTATTGGAGACTTCCATGTCCTTTTCAGAATATTCAACCGCCTTGGTGACCGGTGCCTCCACAGGAATGGGCGCCGCGATTGTGGAGCTGCTGACCAAGAGGGGCCTGACGGTCCACGCGGTTGCCCGCAATGAAGAGCGGCTGAAGGAGCTCGCGGACAGGACCGGAGCCATCCCGCTCGCCATTGACCTGACCGACACCGCCGCACTGACAGAAGCAGTTTCCGGCCTTAAAGTGGATGTTTTGGTCAACTGTGCAGGCGTCTCACGCCCCGGCAACATCCTGGATTCCAGCGAAAGCGACATTGACGAACTGGTAGACGTCAACCTCCGCGCTCTGCTGCAGCTGACACGCCTGGTGCTTCCGGGCATGGTGGAACGGGACAACGGCCACATAGTGAACATCAGCTCTATTGCTGGCGTTTACAACTTCTACGGCCATACGGTGTACCACGCGACCAAGGCTGCGGTGCACCAGATTTCCCGTCAGCTCCGCAACGATACCGTGGGCAAGCGCATCCGCGTCACTGAGATTTGCCCCGGACGCGTCGAGACCGAAATTTTTGGCCGGAACATGGGCGGCACCCCGGAAGCCATGGAGGAGGCGTGGAAGACCTACTACGAGGGCTACGAATCGCTTACCACTGATGACATCGTCAACGCCTTGGACTACGCCGTCGAAACACCACGCCACGTGAACGTTGGCATGCTCGAACTGATGCCCACGTTCCAGGTCCCGGGCGGTCTGACCTTTGACCGCCGCGTAGAGACCGTCTGATTCCGTCGCCGCCAGTTCCCCTCTAATTAACAACCGATAGGCCTTCCCATGCAGTTAGTGCAAACCGTCAGTTTCCCCGATGCCCAGCTCCTGGCAGACCTGTCCCCGCTTCCTTCTGGGCTCCGGGGAGTGGTGTGGGACATGAAGGACAAGCCGGACTCGGCACTGGGCAAGATCGATGGCGTGATCCTGCCGTACATTGACGCGTCGGCGGTGCTGGGCTCCCTCGCGCACGTCCCGAACCTCAAATTCGTGCAGACGCAGTCAACGGGCTACGACGGGGTTCCGGAGGCAGCCGGTCCGGCGGCGGCAGTTGCTACTGCCTCGGGCGTCCACGCTGCTGCCACTGCTGAGCTGGCGGTGGGACTCATCCTGGCCAAGTTGCGGGGGATTGACCAGGCCGTTCGCGACCAGCAGATCGAGAGCTGGAAGCCCCAGCGCCGCCAGTCCCTTGCCGACCGGCGGATCCTGCTGCTGGGCATTGGCGGCATCGGTAAAGAGCTGGCCCGCCGTCTGGAGCCGTTCGAAGTGACGGTTACCCGGGTAGGAAGCTCCGCCCGGACCGACGCCGACGGCCAGGTCCACTCCTCTGAGGATCTTCTTGCCTTGGCCGCGGACCACGACATCCTGGTGTCCGTTCTGCCGCTGAACGACAAGACCCATCACCTGGTGGATGAGAAGGTCCTTGCCGCGTTGCCGGACGGTGCCCTGGTGGTCAACGTCGGCCGTGGAGCTGTGATCAGCACCGATGCCCTCACCCGGGAAGTGGTGTCCGGCCGCCTGAACTGCGCCGTGGATGTCATCGATCCCGAACCGCTGCCGGCAGGCCACGCACTGTGGTCGGCGGAGAACGCGCTTATCACCCCGCACGTGGGCGGCAACGCTTCAGCCTTTGAACCGCGGATCCTCAAACTCCTCCGCCGCCAGCTCGAAGCCCTTGCTGCAGGGGAAACCCCGGCGAACCTCGTCCGGCAGGGGGCGTTCTCATGAACGGACTGTTCGACCTTACCGGTCGCGTTGCCCTTGTCACCGGCTCCAGCCGCGGCATCGGTTCTGCCTTGGCAAGGGCACTGGCGGACGCCGGAGCCACCGTGGTGCTCAACGGCGTCAACACTGAGCGGCTGAAGGCAGCCGAAACGGCACTGGCCGCGGATTTCCCACCCGGCCGGATCGCCAGCTGTAGCTTCGACGTCACCGACGCCGAAGCCGCCGCGCGGGGCGTCACCTGGATCGAAGAAAACGTGGGTCCGCTGGACATCCTGGTCAACAACGCCGGGATCCAGCACCGGGTGCCCATGCTGGACCTGGACGTTGCCGACTGGGATCGGGTCATCAGCACCGACCTCACCAGCGCGTTCCTGGTGGGCCGGGAAGCAGCCCGGCACATGATTCCCCGCGGACGCGGCAAGATCATCAACATCTGCTCGGTCCAGACCGACCTGGCCCGGCCCACCATCGCCCCGTATATTGCGGCCAAGGGCGGGCTGAGGAACCTGACCCGGGCGATGACTGCTGAGTGGGCTTCGTCCGGACTGCAGATCAACGGGATCGCACCCGGCTACATCCACACCGAGATGACGCAGAACCTGGTAGACGATGAGGCCTTCAACTCCTGGATCCTGGGCCGGACCCCGGCGAACCGGTGGGGCACCGTGCAGGACCTGGCGGGACCCGCCGTATGGCTTGCATCCAGCGGATCGGACTTCGTCAACGGCCAGACCATTTTTATCGACGGCGGAATGACGGTGGTTGTGTAATGCTGACATCGCGAGAACTTCCGCAGTCCGGGCCTGCCGTTGTCGCCCACGCCGCCGGTGACCTGAGAATCGATACGGTTCCCTTGGAGACCCCAGAGCAGGACGAAGCCGTCATCGAAGTTGCGTTCGGCGGCATCTGCGGTTCAGATTTGCATTACTGGATGCACGGGGCCGCGGGCGAGTCGATCCTGAAAGCACCCCTTGTTCTAGGGCACGAAATATCGGGGGTTGTTGTCCGGGCAGCAGCGGACGGCACCGGCCCAGCTGCTGGAACCCCGGTCACGGTTCATCCCGCCACCCCGGCTCCAGGGAAGGAACGCTATCCACTTGACCGGCCCAATCTTTCACCAGGGTGCACCTATCTTGGCAGTGCCGCACGGTTTCCACACAAGGACGGTGCCTTCAGCCGCTATGTCAAACTGCCGACCCGGATGCTGCGCGTCCTTCCGGAGAATGTTGATCTTCGGACCGCTGCCCTGATCGAGCCTGCCAGCGTTGCCTGGCACGCCATTTCCCGCGCGGGAGACGTAGAAGGTAAGACGGCGCTGGTCATCGGCTGCGGTCCAATCGGTGCCATGGTCGTAGCTGTCCTTAAACGCGCCGGCGCAACCAGAATTGTCGCTGTCGATATGCATTCCAAGCCATTGGAGATTGCCAGCGCCCTTGGAGCCGATGAAGTTCTCGCCGCCGCCGATGTCGACGCTATCGAGGCGGTGGAGGCCGACGTCGTCGTCGAATCCTCCGGAAACCACCATGGACTGGCTTCGGCTATCCGGGGTGCAGCCCGGGGCGGAACAGTGGTCATGGTCGGTCTTCTGCCCACCGGGGCGCAGCCAGTTCTCATTTCCTTGGCGATCACCAGGGAGCTGCAGCTTGTAGGATCTTTCCGCTTCAACGACGAGATCGATGAAGTAATTGCTGCCCTGGCCGACGGCACACTGGAACTTGACCCGGTAATCACCCACCAGTACCCCCTGGAGAAGGCACTTGAAGCCTTCGAAGTAGCCCGTAACTCGGCTGAATCCGGAAAGGTCCTCCTGGATTTCTCAGACAGCACCGACAACTAGAGTTTCGACGCAAGATCATGACATGAACTGGGCACTCAGCACCTACGACCGGAAGATATGGAACGTTGCTGACTACAGCAAACGGGACAGAACTTGGCGGCGGGACAGGCGAGGACACCTGGTCTGCCCAGCCTGCCAGGGTCCTGCCCATTTCAGGGCTCGGTCCGGTAACCGAAAACCAGTCTTCGCAGTCAGCCATAAAAGGCACTGCCCCGTGGTCACAGTGACAACCAGCGCCTTCCGCTATCTCCAATAAGAAGACCCACTGCTTATTGACTGATCAAGCCAGCATTGACCATAGAACAGGAAAGACATGGACAGGCAAATACCACCTCTCGTAGTCATGGGCGTCTCGGGATGTGGCAAATCGACGATCGGTACACTCCTCGGAGCACGACTCGGCATCCCCTTCGCGGACGGCGACGATTACCACTCACCAGCGAACAAAATGAAAATGGGCAGGGGAGTACCGCTTACTGACGAGGATCGGTGGCCGTGGCTCGCAGAGATCGGGCACGCTCTGGCAAACACCGCAGATAACAGGACCGGCGTTATCGCCTGTTCCGCCCTGAAGCGCAGATACCGTGACTTTCTGCGGACCCATGCTCCGGACGTCGTCTTCATCCACCTGGCGGGCGAAACGGAAACCATCACCGAACGAATCAACGGGCGGGCTCACGAATACATGCCCAGTACTCTACTGGAGTCCCAACTGGCAACACTCGAAGCCCCGGACACCGACGAAGCCCATATCACCGTGGATATCAACAACAGCCCGGACGCCATTGTGAACCAGATCCTTGCTCAACTCGAGGGCAAGCAACTAGTCCGCTAGCGGGATGGTTTCCATGACTGGCAGTGGTGGACGCAGAGGTGACGGAGGAATTCGCAGAATATCTCTGCCACCGGCCCAGGAGGATCTCATCACAGAGGTCACCCATGGCTTTATTGGTGGACTGGCATCGCTGGGTGTTGAAGATTTCAGCGTCGGACCAGCCGCCTTTGAAAGCGCTTTTTCCCGCTCATGGGCTCACTGGCCCCCGGCTGCGCGCACCCCGCTGTCCTCTTTCATGGCAGGTCGCTACGGCTCCAAGGTAATCCTGTACCGCTTAGCACGGAAGCTTTCGAGGACTTGTTTTCCTCCAGAGGAGTGGACTTGGAGCACCTTTTCGACATTTGGGCCCCTCACGCAGCGCCTGAAGAATGGCGTGACCTCGCCCGCGCGTACCTAGGGTACATGGGGCCACCGACTTCTGCCACGGGCCTCCACCCAGTGTGGGAACCGCAACATGATGAGGGAGAGCGGAGACGGACCGGTGTTGAAGTAGCCCTGATTGGCAGGAACGGCATCAGGGTGCCGGGCGGGCTGGTGCGCCGCCGCACCTCTCCGCTCATGTGGAGCCGAAGGTCACAAGGGCCCAGCCCCAAACATGCAACCGCTTTTTCCGATGACAAGGTGTAAGGCAGCAATGGCTAGACATAAAACAAAGGATTCGGAACCGTCGGCTCGCCCCGCAACAATTTCATCGGGCTACCGGTACCGAGGAGCACGGAAAATAGAGTCGCCAGCGCAGAAGGCTGAGAAAGTCCGCGAACGTCTGAGAGAAAATCGCCAGTTGCTTTCATTCAAGTCCAGCAACCTTCGTAACATCTCATCCCGAATGAACGAGCATATTGCCCAAGCGTACGTGGACGGCGTCAAAATTACTGCGCTGGCACAGGCTGCACAGCTGACACGAGTAGACGTCCGCAGGATAGCCCTGTCGTTTGAGGACCTCTACCCCTCGGGAACACGATCAAAGGATCATCTGGCAAGAATCGCAGATCTAAGAGACGAGCTGAGTGCTCTCGAAGCCGACAGGCTGGCAGTTGAAGAGGAGCGGCTCAAGGTCATAGCCCAGGTTCGGCGGAAGGGCCTGATGGACGATTACGAACTGGCGTCCCTGAGTGGCCTTAATCCGGCTTACGTAGGGAAAATGACATGGGGAGTCAGCCCCCAGGAAGCCACACGACCCTTCGCTCGGGGGCTAGGCAAAGCATCTGCATAGGGCAAATCGTCCGGCCCTGCAGAAGTGTGGCCCAAAGTGCAGAGCATTCCAACGTGGAGCTTCGAAAGAGCACAATCCCTTGGCGTGGGCAGCATTACCCGCATAGGCCTGATGGCCCAGCGGAATTCTCTCTATGCTCTTCAAGCTTCCGAACAATCGCCTCCTTTTGCCTCTCCCAGCGGAAAGCACAGGCACGGGGCCTGCGGAGAAGGGTGCATCGGAAAGCGAGATAAGGGCATCTTAATGCCGTATGGTGACGCCGCTCACGAGGGCAACATTGGCAGGTAGATTCGATACCGAGCTCAGATGAACATCATTGAGGAGTCAGAATTCGTGGAAGTCAGCTCACGCACATTTCTTTTGACTCTCGCCACCACCTGGGCTGATCAAGTCCTTTAAGCGGCGACTCCAGAGACAAGCGCGCTCAAAAGCCTTCACCAACCAATTGAAAGAAGAAGCCTCACAATGATTTTGTCGACAGTGACCAATGAAGTACTGCCGGACGTATCTCCTGCCGCATTTCCCCGCATCTTCGAAGCTATCAGCGTCGAAGGGATCAAAGACATCGAAATCCGGGTGGTGGAAGGGAAGCGTTTCCCCCTCGTCGACCCGGATGCATGGGAGCGCCTGAAGTCAGCGGCGCGCAACCACGGAGTCGCTTTTTCCGCTGTGTCGCCCGGCCTCTTCCGAGCACCCCTCAACAGTGAGCTGATGTCGCTGCATCTCAACGGGTTGTTAGACATGAGCCTTGACCTGGCGGAACGGCTGGAAATTGACAAGATCATCGTATTCGCTGCAACTAGGAGCCCGGAGGACACCGAGGCGGACCAGCAAAAAGTCATCGACATCCTTGGCGACACTTCCGACCGTGCGGACAAGCGCGGGTTCTCCGTCCAGCTTGAGAACATCCCCGGTTCTTGGGCGGACACCGGAGAGAACTGCCTCGCCCTGCTCAAAGGCGTGGGCCGGGACAACTTCGGCTACGTATGGGACACCGGCAACCTCTACGAAGCCGAGCAGAAGCACTTCCACGACAGCTACGAAATCCTCAAGCCCTACATCAGAAACGTCCACCTCAAAGACGGCCAGTTCATCGACGGGATCATGACCTGGCAACACTTCGGCACCGGCGTCACCGACATCGCCGGTCAGGTCTCCGCCCTCAAAGCCGACGGCTACCAAGGAAAACTCACGCTGGAAGCTGCGTGTCAGCCCCACATGGAAGAGGACTTTTACGCCTCCGTTCGGTATCTGAAATCTGTCCTCTAGCTGAGGGACACAAAACAGCAAGAACCTGACCGGGTCCAACCTCATGGCCCGGCCATCCCGGGTTTTTCCATACCAGGCGGGGTCCGCGGTGTCTTAATGTTCCGCTCCTGAAACCTGTTGGGGGAAGACATCCTGATCCTGCCTCTGACCTGACGATCCTGATCAGGAGCTTGAGTAAAGCAGCTGGCTGAAGGTCGGCACCTATCCGCAACAAGCTTCGTCGACGCCCTCTGAAGGCTAAATGTTTCCATCGCATGGTGACCTCAAGAACCCGGCCGACAATTTTGACCGGCGGCTGGTTGATGACTGGAAGCTGCTGGTGGCATGGACGTCGCCGTATAGGACAGCGGCAAGATAACTGACAGGGGTCCGTTGAAGTAGTCAGGCACGACCAGTCGATCCTCTGGCTGAAACGTAACGGTGCGGTGAAACAAGATTGTCCGGCGGTGATCACTGAACGATGACCACTGCCGGTCAATCCGGGGCTTGCTCGCGTTGCTGTCGCTTCTCTGCCGTTGACGGTTGCAGCGGAAACCTTAGAAGGCGACCCCGCCGCTGTATCCGGCCAGTTCTCCCTCTGTTATAAGCGGCTTCTCAGATCTACACTTGCTTGAACTCAGCGATCGCAGGGGATGAAGGAGAAAGCCATGGCGGTCATCGAACTAGTCCGAGAAGGAATGCACGTCGTAGCTGCGGATGGGAAAAAGGTCGGCAAGGTCGAGGCCCTGAAGATGGGTGATCCGGAGGCAATAACTGTCGAAGGTCAAACGAGCCCCGAAACAGGGGCACTCGTTAACACCGGAATTGCGGCTTTTGCTGCTACGTCAAAGTTGCCTCACCACATCGTCGAGAAGTTGCTGCGGGTCGGCTATGTGAAAGTTGACCGGTCCGGGTTTCTGGCCGGTCACGCGTACTTTGCATCGGATGAGCTGGACCGGGTCGAGGGCGATACAGTTTGGCTCAAAGAAGGTCAAAGCGTTGAGGGGCAATTCGAACTTAAGGCACCCCCGCCGATCGTGATGGAGTGAAGACCTAGGTTATGATTCCAGCCCTGCCAGCCGTTGCGAAGACCCATGACCCTCTAAAAAGCGCACAGAGCCCGCGCCGGGCCTGCGTAGCCGCCTCGACCATGAGCGCTGTCATCATCACCTTTGGTTAGCCCTGCTGGTGCGGGAGTTCTCGCAGCTACTTGCCCGAGAACGTGGCTACCTGGGCACCCCACAGTGCTGAGATCGGCGTCGAGGACGTGGAGCTGGCGCTGGAGGCAGTAGGTCGGGTGGCAGGGAGGAATCCGAATTGGCCGAGCTTTGGGACGACACCCCACGAACCCTGAAGGGGGCGACTCCTTGAGGACTTGTCGAAGCGGCTGCGGGCGGCTTTGCCCTAGGAGTCGACGGAACCTCGACGATCGCACTGTCATTGAACCGGCGCCGTCCGACAAGCACTTCAACGCCGTCCTGGTCCTGGGTGAAGCCGAGCTATGCTCCTTATCCTTACTGTCCCTTGGGTACCTCCTGGGACCGCGCTTCCGCCCGCCGCTGAGCGGCCTGCTCGACCAATTCAGACATCCATGGACGGTGTCCCCGGTGGAACATCATCCCTTCTGGCAGTCCTTGGACGGACGGAACGGAATCGGTGATGTCGATGGTGACGCGGCCACCTCCCAATGGAGCGTTGGTGATGTGCAGGCGGCCATACGACTCCGGGAGAACGGGATCCATCCACACGCCTCCTGCGGACACGACAGGATCGTAGCGCATCAGGCTCGTAACCAACTGGATCGGAGCCGTCGCTGCCCACGCTTGCGGTGAGCATGCCGTCGGATAGGGGACAGGAACGGCGAGCTGCTTCCGGCTGAACCCGCAGAACAGCTCCGGGAGGCGGCCGTCAGAGTATTCGGCCGCGTCCAGTATGCCCGTAGCTATTTGCTGGGCTTCAGCCACGAACCCGTAGCGGAGAAGTCCGGCTGCGACGATTGCGTTATCGTGGGGCCAGACCGATCCATTGTGATAACTGGCGGGGTTGTAGGCGCCCATGTCGCTGGCCAATGTGCGCACGCCCCAGCCGCTGAACATTTCCGGGGACATCAGGCGTTCGGCCACCTGGGGGGCCTTGTCCTCGTCAATGAGTCCCTGCAACAGGCAGTGGCCCATGTTTGAAGCGCACGCGTCGACCTGGCGCTTCTTGCCGTCCAAGGCGATGGCATAGTAGCCGCGCTCTGGCATCCAGAACTGCTCGTTGAACTGTTTTTTCAGTTTCGCAGCCCGGTCGGCGAGCTCATTTCCAAGGGCTGTGTCCCCGGTATCGTAGGCTAACCACGCACGCGACAGGTAGGCTACGTAGACGTAGGCTTGGACCTCGCAGAGCGCGATCGGCGGCTCGGCCAGTGTCCCGTCGGCGAAGTTGATGCCGTCCCAGGAATCCTTCCAGCCCTGGTTAATCAGACCGTGGTCATTGAGGCGCTCGTACTCGACAAATCCGTCGCCGTCCCTGTCCCCGTACTTCAGGATCCATTCCAGTGCGCGGTCTGCATGGGGCAGCAGTGCGGCGATGGTCTCCTCGGCGAATCCCCAGCGGCTGACAGCACCTAGGACCATCAGGAACAGGGGTGTGGCATCGATGCTGCCGTAATAGTTGGATTTGCCACCCAAAGAGAGCCCGCTGGAGACGTCGAGCCGGACTTCGTGGAGGATTTTTCCCGGCTCCTCCTCGGTCATTGGGTCAACTACGGTACCTTGGCGGTCCGCTAACGTCTGCAGAGTGCCCAAGGCCAGGGAAGGGTCCACGGGCATCGCCATTACCGAAGCCCACAAGGAATCACGCCCAAACAGGGTCATGAACCAGGGCGCGCCGGCGGCCACCACCACCCGGTCAGGGTGGTTCGGGTCCTCAATGCGAAGGGCGCCCAAGTCGTCATAGCTCCGGCGCAGGGTCCTTTCGATCAATCGGTTGCCCATCTGCAGCACCGGAATCTTAGCCACCCATTCTCTCCGGCGCTGGTCCCGGGGGGACAAGCCGTCCCGGTCAGGATGAACAAATGCCGCCACTGCTCCCTCCTTGTTGGGCAGCACGGTCAGAACTGTACTCCAGTATCCGTGCGCCGGGAGAGACACCCGATAGACCACGGCATCTTCGCTAATCTCTGCACCGGTTGCGTGGACGACCATGCCCTTCGTGACGTCTTGCCAGACAGCCTGGATAGTGAGCATGTCCCTGTAGGCCTGGCGGGTTTCGTCCCAGCGCCGCTGAATCCGTGCCTCTTTCACCTCGAAAAGGTCTGCAAAATCCGCCTCTACGCTCAGCGCAATTACGCATTCGGCCGGTTCAGCGGAGTAGTTGCGAACGATGACCTGCTCCTGAATGCCGGCCCCGACTTCCCGTAACCGCTCTACCAGCAGTGTGCTGTCGGCGTAGCCGTCAGAGCGGCTGACCCTTCCGACAAACAACGCCCGGTACGGCTCCTTGGTCTCCGCCGCCAGCGGTTCAAGCGGTTGGTCATCAACTGTAAGGCTCCAGCCCGAGAGAATTCGGGCGTCGTGGACGAAAAGGCCATGTGGATGTTCCGTATTGATGTCCCCATTCGGCAAAGAAATGCAGAAGGACGAACCTTCGACCAAAGTGATAGTCCCCGCCCCGAGGGGG
This sequence comes from Arthrobacter sp. Hb9-2, assembly GCF_059091165.1. Taxonomy (NCBI): domain Bacteria; kingdom Bacillati; phylum Actinomycetota; class Actinomycetes; order Micrococcales; family Micrococcaceae; genus Arthrobacter; species Arthrobacter sp. Hb9-2. Next base: position 57,891 of record NZ_JBNHGJ010000012.1, read on the forward strand.
CCGGCGGCCGTATCAGCGTTCCAACCTGCCATCGAAGACCTCTCAGAGCAACTAACCGGTGCCGTTATCTTTGAGCGCTGCCCCATTCACCGCCGCTTCTCCAAACGACGCTACTCTGGCTTGAACTCCCGAACCAGAGCTAGTCCAGGACAAGGTGCAGATTGCCAAAGACATGGGAATGTATGCCGGCGATACATGGACTCCCGCCTGGAGGAAACTCGGGAAGCCGCTGGGGCATTTGTCCGCAATTCGTATGACTAGGTAAAGCTCTCGTCTGGGCGTTCGACCAGGAGGAAGTGATGGGGCCTGCGGCGCTTGGGGGAGGTGCACGTGGTCTCAGGCCTACACCTCCGCGACGGCTCAACTTTAGTTCTCAGAAACGCCGAAATCGCAGTGAATCGGCAGTTCTTGCAGCCACCCCCCGCCTTTTTGAAGAGCCGATAATGACCTTTCCTCAAGCTAAGGCGACGTCTATAGGGCATAACGACGATCCCTGCGGGAAGCGCTCTCATCCCAGTTTTGCGTGGCGGAGGTACTGGTAGACAGTCTCCCGGCTGATCCCGTAGTCACGGGCAAGGAGGGCTTTTGGAACACCGGTGCCGGCACGCTGGACCAGTTCGGCGGCCCGTTCCGGCGTAAGGGTCTTTTTCCGTCCTTTGTAGGCGCCGCGCTGCTTGGCCAGGGCGATGCCTTCCCGCTGGCGTTCCCTGATGAGTGAGCGTTCGAATTCGGCGAAGGCTCCCATGACGGAGAGCATGAGGTTGGCCATGGGGGAGTCCTCGCCCGTGAACACCAGGCTTTCTTTGACGAACTCCACCCCGACGCCTTTGCGGGTGAGTCCCTGGACCAGGGCACGCAGGTCATCGAGGTTGCGGGCGAGCCGGTCCATGCTGTGCACAACCACAGTGTCGCCTTCACGGGCGAAGCGCAGGAGTTCGGTGAGCTCTGGCCTGACGGTGTCCCTGCCAGAAGCTTTGTCCGTGAAGACCCGGTCCAGCACCTGGCCTTCGAGCTGGCGTTTCTCGTTCTGGTCCAGTGTGCTGACCCGCACATAGCCGATCCGTTGTCCCGCCACCCTGCGCCTCCAACCCTCGTCATGTCAGGCTGAGTTCTAAGCTCTTCTCAGAACAAAGTCAAGAGTGGTGACCACCGTCACCCTTTTGTGGCGTTTACGGGGTAATAGCGAGATTGAACGTGCCGCTCTTAGCCGCCGCCGTGCATTCGAAAGGGAATTAGTCGAGTTGGTTTCCACGGCGTGTGATGAAGGCTCGATTCGCGAAACCCTCAGTTGCCGCGCGCATGCTCATTGGGCCGCTGAAATGCCGGCTGAAGGGTCTTTGCCGCCACTCCCCCGGCCAGAACCGTTAGCCGATAACCGTGATTCCGTTAACTTGCCTCTCTCGGCCAAGTCGGTCGGCTACGACGTCGCCCGGGCGTTGGCATAGGCCTTTCCTCTTCCCGATCAATAGGGAAGGGGGAGGAACAGCACCGCTTTTTTGCGGAATTCTTCTCATGTCCTGTACGTTGCAGGACCGGTAACCCACCCCAGCAGAGAAGAGATGCACCGCCGTGGCAACCGATTACGACGACTGTGCACCGACGTTAAGGAGTCCCAGGAAAATTCGCTGGAGGCCCTGAAGTCCGCCAAAGCACCGGATGCCAAGTCTGTAGTTCAGGAGCTCGACGAGGCTGACACCCTCGACGGCCTCACCCCGGGCGGCGAGTTCATTGCCGAAGAGCTCGTTGTGCAGGTCATTCCGCAGGCTGAGGATGAGTTCACCTGCAACTCGTGCTTCCTGGTCCGCCACCGTTCGCAGAAGGCGCGCGAGAAGGACGGCCATGCCTACTGTGTCGAATGTGAGGGCTGAGCCCCACTACTGGCCGGCTGTCCCGGAGCAGGTCTGGGATAGCATCCGCGAAGAATTTACCCTGCCAACCGCGGCAGACATGGAGACCCACTTCCGGTCTCTCGGCGAGCCCGAAGGGATGCGCCGGACCGTCCGGGTGTTTATCGGCGAGGAAACCTTCTGCCCGGGCTTGCAGCTCAAAGACGGGGTTCTCCACGAACCCGTACTGCGGCTCTTTGACCACGCCATGGCGCTGAAGGTCCCGCACAACGTGTTCGCGGCGTGGATGGTCAGCCCGCTGTCAGTCGGGGCGTGCTCCAGGCCCGTGGACATGCTGGACAGCATGACGCTGCTCCCGAGCTCCCTCGCTGCTTTCGCAGACAGGCACTGCCCGGTCGAAAAACGACGCTGACGCCTTGATGGCTACTCTCTTTGGCCAGGCGTGCATGATTCGAGCTCTTCAGCTGGTTTTGGGTTCTGATCTTCCGCAGTGCACGTGAGGCTCGACTCTCTTGGAGCGAAAAAGGAATAGGGATGCCTTCCAGCGCCTTGTTGCTGATGGGGCCGCTGACCGTTGGCTGCCTCATTCGAAAAGACCCTCTTGCCCACAGCTTTCATTCCCTTCACCATGCGCGCGTCAGCCCGTAATGACCACCGCGGCACCTTCCGCACTGACATTGAACGACTGAGCGCTGGACACCGGCACTGGGCGCCCCTGGACGTGCTCAGGTCCACGAATACCCAGGCTGTTTTCCGCGGTGCCGTGCCGAAGGGCGTACACACCGTGACTGATGCGAGCCTTGCACGCTTCCTTCAGGACCGTCTCGCCACTGTTGACATCCATCTGGACCTCAGCGTCACGATCGAGCGATAGCCGGCCCCAAAGCCCCGGACCATGGTCCGGGGCTTTTCTTGTGCCCGTTATAGTCACGAGTCCGGTCAGGCCAAAGGAAGGCCAAAAGAACCGCGGCTGACAGGGTCTCGGAGATCGCCTCGCCGAAGAGTCGCGTTGGACGGCCTGGCAGACAGCGCGTGGCCACTTGCGGCCGCCGATCGGCCGGCTTCACCTGGCAAGCGAAACTCGAAGCAACGATCGGCGTGGCGTCAGAATAGGGCGAAATTGCCGTTTGATTGACAGTCGCTCATGATGTTCTCAAATCCCACCCTGACAGTCGAATGGCAGTAAACCGAGGTGCGGTAGCCCGAGAATCGTCGAAATAGGCCAAAGAATCGGGACTCGATGAGACTCGTTTGCGGCCGGAGCTGACGAAGTCCCCTCTTGCGGCTCGACAGGTGTCTGAGAACAAGACCCAAGCCCCACCGGCAGGTGAATCCTCCCTTGTGAAACCGCCTTTACGTCAGGTTGGGGTGTGCTGCAACAGGACGCGGTAATGGAATGTGGCGCGTAGTACTCGTCGTCCTGAACCAGGCCGGCCCCTGCAATGGTCCTGACCGCTCGCGTAACCGCCAACCCGGTAGCCCGCCTGAGGGCTTCCCGTCCGAGAGGCCACCCGACCATCCCGTTCCGTGAACATGAGATGCTGGCCGTTATGGACTCTCCTGGCTGGTATCCCAATGAAGTCGCTCTCGCGGGCCGAGAGAACTTGGACGTGGAGCATGTCGCCCGGTACGACGGGAAGATGGACTCCAGTGCCAAGGATGAGCTCTCAATTTTGAGAAGGTACGGGCTCAGCGCGCAGTCGACTGTTATCGAATTTGGGGCAGGTACAGGACAGTTTACGGTCGAGGCGGCGCGAGCCTGCGCCCGTGTAGTTGCTGTCGACATCTCCTCACCGATGCTCGGTTATCTGGAGAAGAAACTCGCGGACCAGGATCTGACGAACGTGACCCTGGTGAACGCTGGGTTCCTCAGTTACATCCACCGTGGGAGTCCGGCCGGCTTCGTGTACTCCCGCTACGCGCTGCATCACCTTCCGGATTTCTGGAAAGCGATCGCGCTGTGGCGGATGCGGAAACTCCTCTCCCTCGGGGGCATTTGCCGCTTGTGGGATGTCGTCTACGACTTCGACCCCGCGGAGGCCACAGGACAAATTGAGGCATGGTGTTCCCAGGGAAGCGCCAGCGTCGATGGTGAGTGGAGCCGTGATGAGTTCGAAGAACATGTAAGGGACGAGCACTCAACGTTCCGGTGGCTTCTCGAACCCATGATGCAACGCGCCGGTTTCGACATTGTCGACGTCCAATACACGGCGGAAAGTTTCGATGCGAAGTACATAATGCGCGCCATCTAGGGGCATCGCTGCAGGGTTGCGCAGTCGCAGTTCGTCCGGCTTTTCGAGGACGTCATTTATTCATAGTCGTTGGTGATCTCACGCAAAGTTCCACCAATAATGAGCCGGCTTCTGATGTTTCCCAGACCGCATGCTCATAGTCGAACAGGAGAACCCCTATAAGCGAGGGACCTGGACATCTCCCTGCTCCCCCCAAATCGCTTCGGCTGCAGTGCTGCGCCCTTACCCAAAAAGGTGGGAACTCTGAAGAGGCAGGTGATCCACGATGCGGGGAAATCTGTTCTGAGTGGTGGCATATCGGCAGATTTCTATGTGTGCGAGTATTGCCGCATAGTCGTCCTGCAGAACATCAGAGCAAAGGGATGCACGTATTCCTGCTTTGGGAGCAGCGCTTTAAGGGGGAGGTAAGTTGGCCGGGCCTGGCGTTGTGGTGCTCATAGAGGATGATGCAGATATCCGGAATCTGCTTACGGGCATGCTCGTGCAGCAAGGGTACATGGTCCATACCGCGCCGACCGGCAGCGGCGGGATTGAACTCGTCTCTGGCGCGGTTCCCGACGTCGTCATTCTTGACCTTGGGCTGCCCGATCTTGACGGACTCGAGGTCCTGAGCCGCATCCGGCCACTAACTGCCAGTCCTATCTTTATTCTTAGTGGGCGGACAGGGAACACATCGCAACTCACCGCTTTGTCCCTGGGTGCTGACGGCTATGTCACCAAGCCTTTCCGCCCGAAAGACCTGCTGGCGAAGATAAGCGCTGTGATGAACTGGCCTAGGACCGGCGACAATCACAGATAGCAGCCATCTGAACACCTGCTCAGTTTTTGCGGAGCGTTTATCGCAGCCCAGGGTCCGGTTTTCCGACGGTTTCCAAACTAATTGCCCCAAAACCCCGATTGGAACCGCCTTCAGGCCTGCCATCCCCACCCGTCCGGAAGGACTCTCGGAATTTCCGCTCGCCCAGTCCTGCGAGCAGCCCTTCCGGCCGTGGTCATGTGGACGGTGGTTGCCGTCTCGACGGCGGTTCCCGCCGCCGGTCTGAAGCCTTCAACCCCGCCGGCGGTCCCCACCCCCGCGGCGTCACGGCCAGTCTGCAGGTCTAAATTGTGGGGACTCCCGGAGTGCCAACAGGGGATCACTCATCCACTCAGCAAGCGATCTTAGCCCCGCCTCGAGCTGTTGCGGAGCGGTAAGTATTGGCGTATCTTCGTGCTCCAAATTCGCCGGACGTGTGTCTGAAGTTTTCATTGCTCCCCCTGGACGCACCTGGTGCAACCACATTAGATATCGACAGAACTCGAAGGAAGAGATTTCATTCACCGAAGGGAATAACTGCGCAGATCTTGAGGGAACGTACGCCCACGCCCTACCCCTAACCCAGAACGTCCATGTACCTCCTACTTGAGGGTGAGGACGAGTTTGGGTGCGTATGTGCCTCCGTTGGCTTCCTTTGAGTTCAGGTCCAGGCCGTCGCCGCTGGTGGTGTCCAGGCCCAGTGAAAGCTGTTGGCCGAGTTCACCGGCCAGGCCGCTGGCGGTCAGCGGGACGTTGTAGTTGGTGTTGGCGGTTGTCGGGCCGAGCGTGCCGAGGATGGCGCCGAGCGTCGGGCGGTTGGTGTAGGTGATTCCGCCCTCGGTCCAGTCGTCCACTCCGGCCAGTTTGATGTTTTGCCTGCCCGTTGACCCGCTTCCGGCGCTGCGCAGCTGCAGCGTCGCGCTCTCCAGCGTCCTGCCCGCATACGCGGACAGGTCGAACTTCAAGTACGCGATCTCCACCGGGCTGTTGTCCACACCCAGCATGGTGCTGGTGCCGTAGTTCGTCCCCGTCGACCCGCCCGAGACATAGCTGTCAGCGGTGGCCGTAAGCGTGACGGTCTCCGATGTGCCGCCGCCAACCGGGGCAGCGGCCGTGGTGAACGTCCAGGTCTTGTCCAACGCCAAGGGGTTACCGGCGGCATCCTTCACACCTTCAGCGCCGCCCTTGATCGTCGCCGTGTACCGGGTATCCGCCGCCAGGTCCGCGCCCGGGTTCAACGTCGCAACGCTGCCCGCGTACGTCACAGCTGCCGATACCGGCGCCGTCGCGCCCGCCGCGGTCAGCGTGAACGTAGCCGGCGTGACCGTTGAGGAAGTCATCGCCTCCGAGAACGTCCCGGTCACATCCGCACCCACCGCCACATCCGCCGCGTCAGCAACCGGAGAGGTACCCGTCACCGTAGGAGCCGTCATATCCGTCGGCGCAGTGCCGCCACCGCCCGTGCCGCCATAGTAGTGCCAGTACCGGCTTGTGGCGTTCACATCAGCCAACAGCAGCAGTCCGCTGTTCGCCGTACCCCGTGCCGAACTATTGAGGTTCTGTTTGGTCGAGGTCACGTTGTGGACATACTGGTCCGCATCCACGATGCGAGGCGTCTTCGTGGTGGTGAAGCTGATGCTGTCCAGGGGTGTGGACTTCTCGTAAATCGCGCCGCCCGAGGTGGTACAGACACCGGCGTTCGTTGTGCCGCTCGGCTTGGGATAGGTAGCAAATGTTCGGAGCCTCTGGGTGCTTTCGTCAATCATTACAATCACACGGTTGGGGCATTCCGCGACGGTGGCAATTGTGTGCGCCGTCCACGTGGACGTCGATGTGTTCAGTGCCAGCAGCTGGATCAGCGGTTGTGACGATGACGTGAACGAGGTCTTGATGGCGGCGAACACCTTGTCGGAGGAAGCGTCCAGCCATTTCAAGTTCATATGGTCATCCCCGCTGCGCTGCCCCGACACCGCCGCGACGGGAGTGCTCCAGGTATTGCTCGCCGCTCCATCATTGTGGACGCTCCAGTACATGCCGTCTGTAGAGTCACCAACCTGCCGGCTCCACATCACGCCGATCTTGTTCCCGCCGAACGCGATGACCGAAGACGTGTCGTCAACGGACACATTGCTCAATGATGCAGGATGCGCGAATGGCGTGCCCCACGTCGCGCCATCCGTGCCAGTGACGTTCATGTAGATCCGGTTCCCCTGCTGCCACGTTGCCCACACCCGACCGGTCGAGTCCTTGTCGATGGACAGCGCCTCCACACGGTAGTTGTTGATTTGGGAAGAGCCGAGGCTCGTGTACGTCTTCGTGCTGGAGTTGTAGCTGTAACGCCGTAGCGTGGTTGGGAAGTTTGGTTCTGCCGGCAGGCCGTCGTTGACGAACCGGTAGCTCGCCACGTACAGAGTGCTGCCGTCCCAGAGGACGTCGTGATGAGTGCTTGCCCGCGTGTCCGTGGTCACACCTGTACTGGCCCACGTGCTCGTCGAGGCATTGAACCGGAAGATTTCGAAATCCGAACTTGCCGTGTCCCAGAGATTCCCCCACCAGATCCCGTCATGAAACCACAACGCGTTCGTCGACCGCTTTGTACCTGTTGGCGTCCCCGTTCCCGAATGCGAAGGACCCTCAACCCCCACATCACCCTCAGCAGCCGACGCTGAAACCGGCACCACGAAACCAGCCAGCGCGACAAGCAGTGCTGTCAGCAGTGCCTGCAGCCGCCAAACCCGCGACCCGCGGAAACGAAGGTCGGCCTGGCGGTCAACTCCCCGCCTTGCCAAAAGCCAGGAAGCCCTGGGACCCCTATCACGCCCGCCCTTGTGAAGAAATGGATGGTCCACGTCGCTCCCCGGAGTTGAATTTCACAGGCAATGCCCAGTTCGATCAGTGTTAGGTGCTGGAACATCAAAAACAATCCCCGGCATCCCCCCGTTGTGAGGCCCCTGGAATCCCCTAAAGGGGGTAGCCGGCATTTATCCCGAGCCTGCAGCTCCGGTTCCGACCGCCCTGTCGCACCACAGTAAACTCCATGCAACGCCCGACACACGAGTACCGACTACCTGTTTACAGGCTTAGTGATACTTATCATCAACCAGAGGCCCTGAGCCCTGACACAAGGGCATTCTTTGGTGATTCCTCTTGCCGTTTCCGAGCGATGGAGCGCTCTCTAGTGCTCCACCGCCCATCCATCAAATGCCGATAACGGATATTCCGTCAATCTGGGGGAGTGGTCGGATCACCGTTCTCCAGCTAGAGGCGAGGCTGGGTGAGGGTATTTGGCTAGTCTCCCTTCGCGACTCCGGACGGTCCTTTCCCGGTCACAACTGATATACCCCGTTTTTAGAGTCAGGGGTGACCCTCTGACCATTAGCTCGGGCGGCGAGGCTCCTTCCTCGCTTGGTATGCCAAGAGTGGACCCGGGCCCCCTGGTCTCTCATTCACGTAGGCTCCGCTGGATCACTCGGTGCGCGCCGGGAACGTTCCAGTTTCAAAGATGCCAATGCAAAAGCCCGGCGTGAGTCGGGCGTCGCGCGAACTGTCCTCGACATAGGGAGCGTTCCCTGAAATTCGTCTAATTCTTCCGAGAGAGAGCTAATGGCGAAATCCAGCCCGACTAAGTCCTCAACGGCTTCCAAGTCCAAGGCGTCCAAGGTCCATGTTGGTTCGGGCGTTCCTAGTGGCGCCTGCGCCCCGACGAGCCGGGCGACTATATCGAGTACGGGCCACGAATTGTCTCGGACTAGCTCTGCCATCCAACCGCCAACTCCGGATGGCTCAAGCCTTCGCCATTCCCAGACGAGAGCCCAAACATAATCCGGAACTTCCAGAGGGTTCGTCTGCCGATACCTGTTTAAAGTTTCTGCAATGAGTTGGATGAACCGCTTGCGTGCCGAAGCGAAGGTATCAGCTTGCGGCTGACTGGCAGTAACGTTTCGCGCCGCAGCGTCGATCCAGTGAGCGGCTAAGGAAAGGCCCTCCTCTACATGGTCCGCCGCGTCGATTGCCTTCACCGCCGAGTTACTATCCAACTGAATAAACAAGCGTTGCGTAGTCCAGCGGACGTGGTGCCTAGGCGTGACGAAGGCCAGTTCATCTTCCAATTCGTGGTAGCGGGGCAGAAACCACTCGAGAAGCGGTAGCAAGTCCTCTGCACGAGAATTAGACAAGTTCTCCATCTTGTCGACGATCATGGAAGTCTTGGTGGGAAACTCCGTTTCAACACGGCTCTTTTCCCACCCGTCCTGGCGGGCAATAATCTGGTGAAAGGCGAGTTCAACCACCGTGTCGGCGATGTCCTCAGGCGGAACTCCAAATGCGAAATATCGATCAAAGTAGTCCGGATGGGAGATCCTGCCGGGAGATGGGGAGTGAGATCTACTTCTTGATTCCACTTCTTTCCATGCATCCTCAAATCTGGGAAAGAGCTGGCTCAGCACATCAGCAACACCCGATAAATTTGCCTCAGTGACGCGTGCCTCCTCTAAACGGTCATGCCATACCTTCTTTTTCTCCTTGGGGTCTTCTTTTCCAAGAATAGACTGGACGCTCCATGCCGAGTTGGTGCCAAGGAGTTCTGCCCTTCGGGTGACCAGGAGTTCATACACCAGCGGCTCTGCGGTACGTAGCCAGGTCACTAGAAGGAAGTCGACAACATCAACTTCGGTCCTCACTGGCTCGAAGAAAGCCTCAACCTGACTAAAGTAGCGTTTGATGGACCGTGGCGTATTAAGTCGTGCACGTATATGTGCGTGGTATGCACGGCTGAAACGAGAGCTATCCTCTGAACCCAAGCTGATGCTAAATCTATTCGCGAAGCTGTTCAGCGCATTATCGACCCAGGTCGACACTTGGTGTTCACGCAATGGCGGAAGGTCGAGCCGAATTTGGACGATTTTTTCGAGATAGTCAACCGCTCTACGGGGATCTTCCTTGCCTACAAGACCGGTCCTGCTCAGAGCGTCGAGAAGAGTGTCCTCGTCATAGGACACTAGGTAGTACAGATGTGGCAAACGGCCGGTTAAGCGGATGAGTTTGAATACGAGTAAAAGTTCTTCCGGTGCTAGCCGGTCGAGATCATCGACTATAACTAAAACAGGTTGGCCTGCTTCGCGAAGGGCTGCTTCGGCTTCCTGACGAGCAGCAGCCAAGCTTTGGTCGCCTCCGACCAGGTCTGCGATGGCTTCCACCACCGGAGCAGCGTCCACGCCGACGATCGACCCCAAAGAACCCAGCGGAGCTACTCGGCGGCCAATCTTTGACAGCGCGTCTCTGGCACGTGACCAGGCCGTCCCAGGCGGCAGTGCAGATTGGAGTTCGGTGAAGAAGCCTGCTTGCAGAGACGCGAGGTCTTGATAGTTCCACGGATTGAAGTCCACCGTGCGCCAAGTTACGTTGCCATTTGCTGTTGGAAGCCTATTGCGAATCATGTTTAAAACGCTGGACTTGCCCGCCCCCCATGGGCCAATGAGTGCAACTACGGACGATTCGCTTTGTTCTCGGAGGCGGTCCAGCATCGAAACGGAGGAATCGGCAAAACCCTGCCGGTCAAGCAAATCCAAAGCCGGATTTTCCGGGCTTATAGGATCATCGCTGAGCCAAGCATCTGTTTCCGGCAGGGTTCTTGTCATGGGGTAATGCTCACATGAAGCTACGTGCCGGGTAGAGAGGACACGGGGTCATGGAGGAAGTCCGGCGGGTTCTTTGTCGGGGCAGACTCCTCTTTCCCAGCAAATTTTGCATTAAGGTCAACTATCGAATATAATTGTTGACTCCGCTAGCTGAGCCTGCTAGTAGGTGCCGTTCAATTCGGCACTCTATTGGGGATGGCTGTAGCGATCCTGGTTCTGGCGCTTTTACGTCTGCTAAGTGAAAGAAAAATCCACTTCAAACGTCGAGGCAACAGGAAAGGAACAAAATGACCGGAAAGAACAATAACGGTAACATAGGCCAGAGAACCTTCGTGCAGTACCTATGCGAAACAATTTGGGCGATTGGCGCCGGAGCCTTGGTGGCCTACTGGCTTCCTGAACTAGCGGTAAAAGACAGGGTCTGAGAACGAAGTTTCTCAGACCCTTCTTTTATACGTGCCACACCCCACCATACGGACGGTGAAGAGCCGTGATTTGAACCCCGCGACCCGCTGGATCATGCGGAACCGCCCGTAATCGAAACAAGCTCTGTGACGGTCCTCCGTGCACGTTTGCCCGACCCGACTAGGTCGAGCCGGCACTGCCGTTATGACGACGGCCCCGGCGGGGAAAGGCTTATTCCTCCAGCTTTGCGTGCCGGAGGTACTGGTAGACCGTTTCCCGGCTAATCCCGTAGTCGCGGGCAAGGAGGGTTTTGGGGACACCCGTGCCTGCGCGCTGGACGAGTTCGGCGGCGCGTTCGGGGGCGAGGGTCTTTTTCCGTCCTTTGTAGGCGCCGCGTTGCTTGGCCAGGGCGATACCTTCGCGCTGGCGTTCTCTGATCAGGGAGCGTTCGAATTCGGCGAAGGCTCCCATGACAGAGAGCATGAGGTTGGCCATGGGGGAGTCCTCGCCAGTGAAGACCAGGCTCTCTTTGATGAACTCCACCCGCACACCTTTGCGTGTTAGTCCTTGGACAAGAGCACGCAGGTCGTCGAGGTTGCGGGCGAGCCGATCCATGCTGTGGACAACAACAGTGTCCCCGTCGCGGGCAAACCGAAGCAGTTCAGTGAGCTGCGGCCGCTCGGTGTCCCGGCCCGAAGCCTTGTCCCTGAAGACCCGGTCCAAAACCTGGCCCTCGAGTTGGCGCTTCTCGTTCTGGTCGAGCGTGCTCACACGCACGTAACCGATTCGCTGTCCAGCCACCTGCGCCTCCCACCCTCATCCTGTCAGGTTGAGTTCTAGGCCCTTCTGCGAAGAAAGTCAACACAGGGGGTAGTGCCCTCAGATACGGAACTCCTTGGGAACTAGCAGGGGGGAGTTTCATACCGCGGGACATGTCAGTCCCACGTGCGAGACTTGCACTCACTAGGTCAACTTAAACGGGGGTACAAATGAGGCTTGTTTCTGTCCACATCAAGCGGTTCAAAAGCGTAGATGATTCTGGGAACTTCGATTTAGAACCTGATGTAACAGCGTTGGTCGGGAAAAACGAGTCCGGAAAGACGGCCGCTCTGCAAGCCCTCTATCGAGTCAACCCGGTCGCGTCCGGTTACTCGCGCAAGTTTGACGCGCTCAGGGACTATCCTCGAGGGGATTACAACGAGGACGAGGCGGATGGAAACATCGCCGGACTGTCACCTGTTACGGCTATCTTTAAACTGGATGATGGTGACAAGGAAGCCATCGCTGAACAATTTGGGCCTAAGACGCTAAAAGCTGATGTGATCTCCGTCAGTCGCCGCTATAACGACGACACGATATTTATGGGTGTAGAGATCGATGAACTGGCGATGGCTAAGCACCTGGTCACGGCCGCGGGTGTCGATGAAAAAAAGTACGCTGCGGGAACGTCAGTAAAGGCCATAATTGATCGGCTCCAAGGCGAAGCTGAGGCTGCTGCGGTCATTGAACTTGGTGAAAAGTTAGCCTCAATGGACTTCAGTGCGGTAGTCCGAAAGTTCATTCGGCCGCGGATCCCCAAGTTTGTCTACTTCGACGAATGGGGGACGATCGGCGACGACATCCCTATCAACCGCCTCTTAGACGATGAGGCCGATCTAACTCCATCCGAGCGGACGGCGCTGTCACTGCTCAGGGTCGCGAAAGCCGACGCCGGGCGATTCACAGAGGAAAACTACACGATGCGGAAGGCCTCGATGGAAGGCGCCGCAAACAGCCTCACCCGAAAACTTTTCAAGTACTGGAGCCAGAACCAGGACCTTCGCATCACTCTAGACGTCGACATGCGCAAGACCGAGATTGACCCGATCGTAAGCAACCAAGGCATGAGTATTCCCCAGTACGACTTTGACCCCTACTTGAAGATAGGCGTATTCAACAATCGCCATCAGGTCACTCTGGATATCGGCCAACGCTCCCGAGGGTTTCTCTGGTTCTTCTCTTTTCTCGCCGCCTTCAGCGAGTACGCAAGAGACAAGACACCCAAAATCATTCTGCTCGACGAGCCGGGACTAAGCCTTCATGCAACGGCACAGGCTGACCTTCTTCGGTACATCGAAGAAGAACTCGCCCCTCACCACCAGGTGATCTACACGACGCACTCGCCGTTCATGATCGATGCCTCACACATCGAACGATGCCGAACCGTGGAAGACCGGCAATACGAGGGCACAAAGATAACTGCCGACGTCCTTCGCGCCGGACAAGAAACAATGTTTCCTCTGCTCGCGGCAATCGGTGTTGATCTGGCACAGACACTCCTCATAGGTCCACACCAACTGCTCGTCGAGGGACCGAGCGATCTGCTGTACCTAGCCGTCATGTCAGAAGCTGTGAAGACGCGGACAGATAATCCTATGGCGGGGCTGGACCCCCGATGGAGCGTTGTCCCTGCCGGCGGCATCGAAAAGATGCCTGCCTTTATCAGTCTCTTCACTGGCAGCAACCTCAACATTGCCGCCATGATTGACGTCGCAGCTAAGGGCAACCAGCGAATCGACGACATCATCAGCAAGGGACTCATCGAGCATTCGGCCATTATTCGCCTGACCGAGTTCACCAACACCCGAGAAGCAGACATAGAGGATCTCTTTGACCGCGCTTGGTACTTGAACCTTCTGGATGAGTCCGGCATCGGCACCTTCACTGCCGATAGCCTGAACCCTGGCCGCATCATGCCCCAGGTCGAGAAACTATTGGGCAATAGATTCGATCATTACCATCCTGCCAGCGTCCTCAGCCGCAACCCAACTTTCATCGACAAACTTACAGAGGAAGACATAGCGCGTTTTTCGAGGCTATTCACTCGCCTCAACAACATGCTGCCAACGGAATAGGCAGTCCAAAGCGGCAAAAGGATCCGGTCGGATACTTCTGATCGGATCCTTCCGTGGGCCCTTCTGATTGAGCAGGCCCAAAGCCGCCGTGCCCCGAACAGGTGGTAAAAGAGTCGCGATCTGGGTTGCCGCTGAATCATTTGTCGCGGTCGTGGTGTGCGGCGCAAGGTATGGTCCGCAGAGGCTGCCGAAGCCTTCGGGAAAGCCCCTTTCAGCGCTAGCCTTACATAACGTCGGTTATCGGCGTTTTAAAACGGGCAGGGGAGTGCCTTTAGAAGGGGCTGTTCCTGCCATCGTTCGTGGTGTTTTTCCCGCCGGGCTCATAGCGGCCCCCGTCACCTTCGCTGCGGAGTTTCACCAGTGGCGCCAAGACATTTGACGCAGGATTTCCGGACACAATCACAGGATCTGCGCAGGGTTCACCGAGGAAAGGTTGAAACGGTGTCTCTTCCCGATTCCTGCCTAGAGAATTATCTGGGACGCCTTTTCAACGCCTCCTCTGAGACTTGGGCGCGCGAAAAAGGGCTTCCGGTTCGTCGGTTTGGCAGAACATTGCCAGGCGCCATAGACAAAGCATCGCGGGGGCTGAGCCAAGCCACCATGCAGGGCAGTGATTCTAAGAAAAATGTTGGGGAGTATCTGTGGGTAAAAAACGTCTTTTTCAATCAATCGTTACGGGCATTGTCCTGTCACTGGCCGTGTTGTTCAGCATTGCAGTACCTGCTGGGGCCGCAGGCCGGGCCGAAATTTCCCTTGGTGCTACTTCCGGGCCGACAGGGGCCTCGGTAACAGTCAATGGCGCTGGCTTCGGTCCTCATGCCTCCGGGACGATCACGGCAGGTTCGACCATCGTTGAATTCACCACCACATCCAACGGCACCTTCACGGCCGCTGTGACTATCCCGCAGACGAGCTCAGCCTCGGTCACAGTAACGGCCAAGGCGCGTAAGGTGACGGCCTCGGCTCCCTACGCCGTCACGTACAGCCCCGCCTCCCTGCGAGCCGGCTCCCCAAGCGCGACAGCGGACCCACGAGCCCTGATGACGATGTCCGCGCAAACCCAAACGACAACAACAGTCGCCCCGCCGATAAGTTCGGACCCGCTGCGCTTCGGAGTATCGACACCCGGTGGCCCACTGGCCACGGGCGAGCTGGACGCGGTCGCCGCCCTGGTCAACGAAAACCCGTCCATCATCATGTCCTACAAGGACTTCAGCCAGGCGGCCCCGATCGCGGACCTGAACGCCGTAAACGCCCGCGGCGCCACGAGCCTCATCACGTGGGAGCCCTGGTTGTGGAGCGGAAACGGTGCCAACCAGCCGGCCTACGCACTGGACCGCATCACGGCCGGAGACTTCGACACCTACCTTCAGCAGTGGGGCACTGCCCTGAGGAACTGGGGCAAACCGGTCATGCTGCGCTTCGCCCACGAAATGAACGGTAACTGGTACCCCTGGGCCGAAGCGGCAAACGGAAACGGTGCCGGTGACTACGTTGCTGCCTGGCGCCACGTCCACGACGTTGTGGCCGCAACAGGTGCTTCCAACGTGCAGTGGGTCTGGAGCCCGAACGTACCCTACTGGGGGTCGACCCCGCTGACCGGGCTCTATCCCGGTGCCGGATACGTCGACACCGTAGCCCTGGACGGTTACAACTGGGGCACGTCACAGTCGTGGAGCTCCTGGACCTCACCCTCCGCCCTGCTCGGCGACGGCCTGGCAGCGCTGCGCAGCCTGGCACCCGGCAAGAAGATCATCATCTCGGAGATTGCTTCAGCTGAAGCCGGAGGATCAAAGGCCAGCTGGAACACAGCCCTGGTCTCCTACCTGGCAGCACAATCCGATGTCACCGGCTTCGTCTGGTTCCACCACAACAAGGAAGTCGACTGGCGGATCAACAGCTCCACTACCTCCGCCAACGCTCTCGCCACAGCTCTGGCCGCCAGGAACTAGCACTTAGGGAGGGCCCCGTCCCCGTTGCCCTCCCATCACACAGGAAGTTACCCCAACAGCTCCCTAGCAACGCAATTTCCCTCAACCTCCGGAGGAAACCCTTGCCGCTGCTATTGCCGCTCCCCCGCGGAGTTACCCCAGACAATTTTTCTAAGCCTCTCGTGACCTGCGCCTTCTCCATTCATCTTGGTGCGGGCGACTCGAAGCCTCTGTCATGACAGATACTGTCAAGTAGCTTGTCGTAGGCGTAATCTAAGCTGGTCAGTGCTTGGGGCTGACGGATACCTGGGGAGGGTCCGACAGGCGGATAGGGCAAGTAGTCCAATACTTCACATCGGTTCAAAGACAAGGTCTCAGTCATGAAAACTCCTTCTGCACGCACCCGTAAACTCGCGATGTTCGCCGCCGGCCCCCTCGCCGTCCTGGTCGCGGGCGGCATGGTCTGGCAAGGTTCGCAGGCAGCCTTTACCGCCAACACCCGTAACGCTGGCAACTCCTGGAGCACGGGGAACGTCGTTCTCACCGACGATGACCAGGGCGCTGCAGCGTTCACGGTGGAAAACATCGTTCCCGGCCAGACGGGCCAGAAATGCATCGTGGTCACGTCCCAGTCCAACGTCGCCGGCGAAGTCCGCGCTTACACCCAGAACCTGATCACCTCCCGCGGCATGGAAGACAGGATCTTCTTTGACCTGGAACAGGGCACCGGCGGGTCCTTCAATGACTGCACCGGCTTCACCCCGACCGCCAACCAGGTCCCCGAACTGCCGTTGTCGACCCTGGCTTCGGTGAACCGTGACTTCGCCACCGGCGGCGCGCCGTGGCAGACCACCGGCACCCCGGGTGAGACCCAGAGCTACCGCGGCACATGGCGTTTCGACACCACCGGCATGAGCCAGGACGCGATCAACGCCCTGCAGGGCGCCCGGGTTGGCATCGATCTGGTCTGGGAACTGCAGTCGGACGACGCGCCGACCCCGTAACCCGCAGACGGCGCTGACCATCCTGTGACTCCGGAGAGGACCGGCGCTCACCCGGTCTTCTCCGGCGTGGGCGCGTTGTTTTCCGCGGACGGCTGGGCGCTTTTCCTTGCCTGCCTGGCTTCCCGGCTGTACCTGGGCGTGATGCTCAGCCTTGCCCTGATCGCTGTCCTGCCCGCCCTGGCAGGTTGGCACGGCACCGTGGTGCAGAGCGGATCCATGGAACCGCACATCAGCCCCGGAGATGTCGTCCTGGCATCCGCCCTCGAAAACACTGCACCCGTTCCGGTGGGCGGGGTCGTGGAATTCACCAGCCCCGCAACGGCCGAACCAGGTGGTGTCGAAAAGACCCGCCTGCACAGGATCGTCGCGGCAAACCAGGACGGGACCTACGTCACCGCCGGTGACGCCAACGCCGACCTGGACAGCACCCCGCTGGTCCGCGAACAAATCACCGGGCAGGCACGGCTGCTCATCCCCTCCATCGGGCTACCGGGTCTCTGGCTGGCCAAAGGCAATCTCCCTGCCCTGGTGCTCTGGACGGTGCTTACGCTGCTGGCCGTGGCCGCCGCACTCTTCGCCGGCTACCCGGCCAATGAACCAGGACCGGAAGACCCCGGGCCCGGAGAATCGGGATCGGAAAAGCCCGGCGCCGGGCCAGGCGGTCCGGAAAGGCCAGATGGCGCCGGAACTCCCGGTCCTGTCAATGACATCCCGCGGCTGTCGGTGCGGGCGGGGGCCGCCGCCGCAATCGTAGCGGCCCTCACTGTCATGGTTTTCGCAGGGGCCGCAGTGTTTTCCTCGGCGGCGTTCACGGCGGCCACTGCCAACGCCGTCAACACCTTCAGCGCCGCACCGGACTGGACACCGCCGTCTGTTTCCCTGACCTCGCCCGGAGCCACGGTGCAGGGCACCGTCACCCTGACCGCCGAGGCCGCCGACGCCGAAACGGGCATCCGCACAGTCTCTATCCAGTACTCCCCCGCGGGCAGCAGCACCTGGACGCAGCTCTGCACCGTAGCTGCTCCCCCTTACTCATGTGCGTGGAACACGGCCACCACACCGGATGGCGGGTACGACCTCCGGGCCCTGGCAACAGACAACACCGGCTTGACCAGCACCTCAGCGACCATGGAAACGCGGGTGGCGAACACCTTCAGCGTGGACCTGACCGACCCGGGCGAATTCCAGCGCGGCACCGTCACGCTGGCCACGACGATCAACAACCCCGCCGGTGGCAACTACACCGTCAGGGTCGAATACTCCGTGGCCGGCAGCAACAGGTGGAACACGCTCTGCAGCAACCTTGCTGCTCCGTACAACTGCACCTGGAACACGACGGCCTTCACCAATCAGGCCTACGACCTCCGCTCGGCAGCCGTGTCCGGCAGCTCGGTCACCTACTCCGAGACCATCACTGATGTGCTGGTCGATAACCAGGCACCAGCGGTAACCATGACTGATCCGGGCACCCCGCTCAGCGGTGTCCGCAGTATCACCGCCCAGGCCAGTGACGCCCATTCCGGGATCGCCCATGTCCAGCTGCAATACGCCCGCACCGGAACCACAACCTGGGCCACCCTGTGCACGGCCGACACCGCTCCATACTCCTGCCGGTTCGACACGACAACCGTGCCCAACGGCACGTACAGCTTCCGCGCCATTGCAACAGATGAGGCAGGATCGTCCACCACCTCCGCTGCGGTCAGCAACCGGACCGTGGACAACACGATCGCCTCCGTTTCCGTCGACGACCCAGGCGCTTACCTGACAGGCAACGTGTCGTTGACTGCTGCCGCCAACTCCAGCGCCGGGATCGGCACTGTCAGGATCCAGACGGCGCCGGCAGGCACCAGCACTTGGACCACCCGCTGCACACTTAACGCCGCCCCGTACACCTGCACCTGGGACACCCGCACCATCACCGACGGGACGTACGACATCCGCGCCGTCCTCACCGACACCGCAGGCAGGGAAACCACCTCCGCCACCGTGACCGGCCGACGAGTGGACAACAGCCCCCTGCGCGGAACCGATATCCAGGCCGCCAACGGCTCCGGGACCGCCGGCCGGCTCAGCACGGGCGACACCATGACCTTTACCTACAGCCAAGCCGTGAACCCGGCCACCGTCACCCCGGGCTGGACCGGCAATGCCCTGCCGGTGACCGTACGGCTTCGCGACGGAAACCTGCTGGGCCTGGGCAACAGCGGTGACACCCTCGATATCCAACGCCCCGGCAGCACCATCAACCTCGGATCCGTAAACACCAAGAACAACCTGGCACGGAGCCGGAAAACCATCACCTTCAACGCAACAATGACAGCCGCCAACTCCACCATCTCTGGCGTACCCAGCACCGTCGTCACCATCACCCTCGGCAGCCCTGCCAGCGGCAGCAGCAGCCTGCGCACTTCCAGCACTGCCGCAGCCATGGTCTGGACACCGACATCCACTGTCACCACAGCCCAGGGAAACCCGTCCTCCACCGCCCCCGTAACCGAAACCGGCACCCTCGACAGAGACTTCTGACGAAACAGAGGATCCCCTTGCAGCTCACCGCCCACATCATCAGCGCCGCGGACGGACAACTACTCCTCGGCACAGAAGAACTGCCAGCCCTCCGCGCCACGGCGCGGAACATCGACGCCATAGCCGACGCCGTGCGAACCGAAGCGGCGCGCCTGACAGGACAGGCCTCGGAAGACATCCACGTGGAAGTTCCCTACTAAACCTTCTGATGCACAACGGCCCAAATCCGAGGCCGTCTCGTTCCGCGCCGACAAGCGACCCCTAACAATGACGTCATAAGCAGCTTTACAGAATCTCCATTATCGGCGCTTGAAAATAGGCGGGGGAGTATCCCGAAGCGGCCAGCTGAGTTGAGTCGGCGCCTGGGGCGGACTTGCGGTCAATCTACGCCAACTGGCGAGCACTTCTGAACGTACTGCAAGGACAAAAGTGAATCCTGCAGAGGAAAGTCTTACCAGGCATCTGACAGCTAGCGAACGCCGGCTTGCCCACGAGGCCTAAGGGGTACCTGTGACAAGCCTGCCCGAAGGCACGAACTGTCTAAGCGTAAGGCAGCTGGAGTTGGTTTCGACACAGAATTCGCCGGCGTGCTGCCGTCAAAGCTCGGGCCTTCGAGGGCAAGATGGAAACTATGGAAGTCCTTGCAAGCCGCATTCTGCTTTGTCCGTCCGACCTTGAGCGCAGCCACCGTTTCTACCGGGACACGCTGGGCCTGGCGATTTACCGGGAATTCGGGAACGATGATGTTCCGGGCCTGGTGTTTTTCCTCGGTAGCGGTTTCCTTGAGGTCAGTGGGCATTCGGCCCATCCATCAGGCGGCACGATGGCGATCTGGATCCAGGTTCGCGACGTGCAGCTCGAGCACCAGCGACTACTTGCAGCTGGCGTAGCAGTGATACGCGAGCCGCAGAAGGAGCCATGGGGGTTAGTGGAAATGTGGATCACGGACCCGGACGGCGTGCGCATCGTGCTGGTTGAGATTCCCAGTGATCACCCCCTGCGGCGCGACCAGCGGGAAACATTAGCGGACGCATGACGTCGCCCTGCCCAGTTTTTCAATAAACTCCTTCCACCTTACCTGCGGACTATCTTTGTGAGGCGTTGAATAAGGCTGTTTACAGGAAGTGGAAGTGAACGAGCACTTTGTAGGCCCGGGGGCCGAACCCTCGTTCAAACCGGTTCGCCGTAGTCAGGCCAGTCAACGGTAGACGGAAACGCGACTGACCCTGAGGGTCTCCCCTAGTACTTGCCGACGAAGCCCTCAGCTCTCAGATCGCGGGAGCGCCCAACCTTCAAACAAGGGAGCCAAGTGCGTTGCCATAACTGTGACGGAAGCGTAGTCGGCCTTCTCGATGCGGATCCGGTACATCTTCGGGAAGCGGATATCCGTGATTGGGCCCTCGAGTGTTCGGACCAGCACCGGCTACCTAGGCGGCACCTTCGTGAGCCCTTGCCTCGGGGAAGACCAGACCGAGGCTCGGCGTCCACTTGGGCAGTTGCATCAGTTGAATATCAAACCGCCCAAGCAGTAGTGGTGCACGTCGTGCCGCCAAAGACCGCCTTGAACTCTTCTTCCAAAAGGGCCCGCATGGACAGTTAGAGGATGCTCTCGTTGCCCCTCGAGATCGACCTTTATCGCTGAAGGAGACGACGATGTCTGGTACGCCGGCTTACGAAGGCCCCGATCGGGCAATCAGGTTCAGTGTCCTGTTGCTCGAACTACAGCTCCCGGAGGCACCATAAACAGCTAAATGCCTTAGGCCTGAGAAAACTAAGAATGCAGTGAGCGGCTTCGTACTGAGATACCACCTCTGACGAAGTCCAAAGACTTCGGGGCAGGGCCAGTAATCATTGAAGCGTTGCAGTTATAGACCTCACTCACCAGCCGCGATCCGCTAAGCCCGAGGGCGCCGCTACGGCGATCGCCGTCCTTCACGTCCGCTTTCCGCAACTGGCGTAGGAATACGCGTGGATAGAAAGAATCCCTGAAGGACCCGGAGGGAAGACATGAACTTCCGGTCGCTTGTCGAACTAGGCGCCGACTCGGACAAAGGTACGCCGGTTCAAGGTGGCGCCTCACAGCCAAACAGAAGATCATACCTCATGTGTGACTTTGACCGCCGATGACCAGGTCGCGTCCGGCGAGCACACCGGTCACGGAAACAGCAGCCATGATGCCTGCGGTGACGAGGAGCGGCAGCGTCCAGTCTCCGCTGAGGTCGCGAAGACCGCCGAACATTACCGGCCCGACAGCACCTAGACCATAGCCGACAGATTGCGCCATTCCCGACAATGAGGCTGCCTGAGGGTAATTCACGGTCCGGAGGCTGAACAGTGACAGAGCGATGACAATAAGGCTCCCGCACCCGATTGCGCCCAGAAGGACCCACAGCAATATAAGGTCCGGCGCAAATGCCAGCCCGAGAAAAGTCACGAACATCAGTGCGCCGCTGGCGAGCGATACAAGCCGTTGGTCTGAACCGCGGTGCAGGATTCCCCCAGTGGCAAGGCTGGCGAAGACGCTGATAAGCAGGAAAACGGACAGATGGATGCCGGCAGTAGTGGCCGGGACCCCGCGGCTTTGTTCGATGGTGGGCAGCCAGGCCATCAGAACATAGAAAGCGATCGACTGCAGCCCCATGAAGATGGTCACCTGCCAGCCCAGGGCTGAGGCCCAGGGCGACCGGTAGGAAACCTCTGGCTTGGTGGTGGTCAGGGTGTGTGAGCCGTGCCGGCGCAGCCACGGCAGGAGCACCGCCATGGCAATAAGAGCAAGTCCCACCCACATTCCGAGAGCAAAACGCCATCCCTCCTGGGACGTTTGTGCCACGGGAACGACGACGGCGGCCCCGATCGCGGCGAAGGCGGCTTGCGTGGCGGAGTAGCTTCCGGTGACCTGGCTGACCCTCATCGGAAAGTCCCGCTTGACGAGGGAAGGCACTAGTACATTGAGGAACGCGATAGCCAAGCCGATCAGTGCGGTGCCCGCCCAGATGAAGCCGGGCACCGGTAAGGAGCGAAGCATGATGCCCGAGGCGAGGATCAGCAGTGACGTCCACAGCGCCCGGTCGAGACCCAGCCGGGAAGCGAAGCCGGGAGCGACGGGTGAGAAGATGGCGAAAGCAATGAGTGGAAGACCTGTGAGGAACCCTGCTGCGGCACTGGATAGGCCAAGTTCGCTGGTAATGTTCGCGAGTACCGGTCCCACGGTGACAAGGGACACCCGAAGGTTGACTGCGATGAGCAGAACACCGATAAAGGCGAAGCCGATCCTGGTAGTCCAGTCCGACGCGCCTCGAATGGCAGCGGGCATCATGCCTTTTCCCTCCAGGAGACGATTGGCGCTCGGCGCGCCCCTTCGGTTCCAGCGTAGGTTGCTGGAGACAGCTTTTAGGCACTACAAGCTCCTACCGAAAGTTAAGCGCGCTGGTAATGAGGTGCTCCCGGCTCAGTAGCACCGGAAGGCGGGCAGATGGCCCTATCCGCGCTTGGTCAGAATGGCAGAACGCGAGGTCCCCCGCAGGTGCGGGGGGACCATCACGTTCTAACTTCAGAAAAGCCCTAACCTACGAGCTGGGGGAAAGCTTCCCTGACGCCGGGGTAAACCAGTGCACCTTGATCGACATTGAGCCCCCTGGCCAACGCAGGATCTGTCTCCACTGCTTTCCGTGTTCCCAGTGCGGCGAGCTTCCGGACATAGGGCAATGTGGCGTTGGTGAGAGCCCGAGTTGAGGTACGCGGGACTCCCCCGGGCATGTTGGCCACGCAGTAATGGGTGCGGCCGTCTACTTCGAAGGTCGGGTTGTCGTACGTCGTGGGCCTTGAGGTCTCAAAGGACCCGCCCTGGTCAATTGCGACGTCGATGAGCAGAGCTTCGGGTTTCATGAGGTCAAGGTGTTCGCGCCGGATGACCTTGGGAGCGACGGCCCCCGGGACGAGGACGGCCCCGATGACCACGTCTGCGGTGGAGATTTCATCTGCCAACGTAAGCGGATCCGATGAGAGCACCCGCACGCGTGTTCCGAACAGCTCTGTAAGCTGCCTGATCCTGGTATGGGAGGTGTCCAGGATGGTCACCTCGGCCTGCAGTCCTGCTGCGACGATTGCAGCCTGGGTCCCTACGACACCGCCGCCGATGATTACGACTTTGGCGGCAGGTACGCCCGGGCTGCCACCGAGCAGCAGGCCAGGACCGCCGGAGACGTGCAGCAATTGGTGGGCCGCGGCCTGTGCGGCAAGACGTCCTGCTACCTCGCTCATAGGCGCCAAGAGCGGCAAACCACTATGGTCCTGAACGGTTTCGTAGGCGATGGCCGTGGTGTTCGCAGCCATAAGCGCTTCGGTGAGGGGCTGGTCCGCGGCCAGGTGAAGGTAGGTGAAAAGCGTCTGACCTGCGCGCAGTTGGCGGTATTCCTGGGCAATGGGCTCCTTGACCTTGACCAGGAGATCGCTTTCACCCCAAACTTCGTCCGCGGAACCGAGCTGTGCCCCGGCCGCTACATACACTTCGTCGTTGTAGCCGGATCCTACCCCGGCTCCTGACTCGACGAGGACCTTGTGCCCGTCCGCGGTCAGTGCGCTGACTCCCGCGGGGGTTAGGCCGACCCTGTTCTCCGAGGGCTTGATTTCTTTTACAACTCCAACCTTCATGGGTGGACCTTCCTGAGTATGAGCTACTTGGTAGCGAGGTTGTAAAAACGGGTGTTTTGGTATTCCTCGAGGCCTTCGGCGCCGCCTTCGCGGCCGAGCCCCGAGTGCTTGATGCCTCCGAATGGGGCGGCGACGTTTGAGACGACCCCTTGGTTGAGGCCCACCATCCCCACTTCCAGGGCGTCCGCCACTCGGAAAGTGCGGTCCACGTCCTGGCTGAAGACATAACCTGCTAGGCCAAACGGCGTGCTGTTTGCCAAGGTAATGCCCTCGGCTTCTGAGCCGAACCGGGTAATGGGCGCAATGGGGCCAAAGATTTCAGTTTGGGTTATGGCGCTGCCTGCGTTCACCCTGTCAAGGACGGTGGCCTCGAAGAAGTTGCCGTCCCCTTCGAGGGCGCTTCCGCCGGTGCGCAGGACTGCGCCTTCCGCGATGGCTGATTCGACGAGCTTCTGCATCGATGCGACAGCGCGGTCATCAATCAGCGCACCGAGTCCTACTCCGTCGCCGAGCGCGTGTCCTGTTTCAATTTTGGACATGGCTTCGGTGAAAGCTTCTGTGAAGGCGTCAGCAATCCCGTCCTGGACCAGGAACCGGTTTGCTGCGATGCAGGATTGGCCACAGTTGCGCAGCTTTGCACGCATGGCGCTGGCCACCGTGTGCTCCAGATCGGCATCGTCAAACACCAGAAAGGGAGCGTTTCCGCCCAGCTCCATCGAGCTGCGGAGCACATTCCTGGCAGCCTGCTCCATTAGCCGGACGCCCACTTCTGTTGATCCGGTAAAGGACACCTTTCGCACGCGTGGATCCGACATCACTGCAGAACTCAGTGCGCCCGAGCTGCTGGTAGTGACGACGTTAACCACCCCGGCTGGCACCCCGGCCTCTACGAGAAGGTCTGCAAAAAGCAAACTCGTAAGGGGTGTCAGTGACGCGGGTTTTAGAATGACAGAGCATCCCGCCGCCAGGGCCGGACCGATCTTCCGGGTCGCCATTGCCAGCGGGAAGTTCCAGGGAGTGATCAGCAAGCAGACCCCGACCGGAGATCTGCTGGAGATAAGACGGGCATCTCCGTACGGGCTGGGCCGGTAATTGCCGCCGGGACGGACTGCTTCGTCTGCGTACCAGCGCAGGAAGTCGCCTCCGTAAGTGACCTCACCGCGCGCCTCGGCAAGGGGTTTGCCCATTTCGCGGGCGATCAGCAGTGCGAATTCCTCGCTGCGGTCCATAAGGAGGTCGTAGGCACGACGCAGGACATCGCTTCGGTGCCGGGTGCTTGTCGCTGCCCATGCCCGACCGGCTTCATAGGCGACGGTCACGGTATCGGCTGCAATGGACACGTCGGCGTCGGCCACGGTGGCGATGCGTGCGCCCGTACCTGGATCTGTAACGGCAATCTGGTTACCAGTTGTTTCCAGGCCAGCGCCGATCCGCAAATGACCATCGAGAGAGGTGAGAATGCGATCGGATGCTGCCAACAGCGCCGGATTTGCAGATATATTTGTCACGCTTTTTCTCCTGCCTTGTGCACGCACTCTCCGATGACATCGATGATGCGGGCGATTTCTGCTTCGGTAACGATGAAGGGAGGGCTGATCTGCACAGTGTTTCCGCGCAGAGCGCGCAGAATAACCCCGGCCTCCAAGGCCTGGTCGGCCACGAAATCGGCAGATACGCCCTCGACCAATTCCACGCCGCCGATAAGGCCGCTGTTGCGGATGTCCTTGACTTCGCCAAGAGGGGCCAGTCGCTTTAGTTCGCGGCCCAACGTTGTTGAGAGTGCGCTGACTCGGGGCAGGATTTCTTCCTGCTCCATGATGTCCTGATGGACCCATGCAACAGCGCATCCGGCCGCGTGGCCGGCGTAGGTAGTGCCATGCCGGTAGATGGGCGCATCCTTGCCCTCGTAAAAGCGTGACCAGATCCTTGGAGCGACGAGAATACCGCCCATGGGGAAGTATCCGGAGGTGATGCCCTTAGCCATCAGGAGCATGTCCGGGGTGAACCCGAAGAAAGTACTAGCGAACATTTCACCGGTTCGACCGAACCCGGTGATGACTTCATCGGCGATCAGCAGGATGTCGTTATCCTTCGCGATCTTCTGCAGGCCTTCAAGGTAGCCAGGTGGGGGCGGGAAAACTCCTCCTGTTCCCATGATGGGTTCGGCAATGATGGCTGCAATGTTGTCCGCCCCGATTTCGGCTACCTGCAGCTTGACTGATTCGATGTCGAGGTGGTGGATTCGGGCGGTTTCCGGAATGAGCGAATCGGTTCCGTAGCCCTCCCTGTTGGTTTCGATACCGGCAATGCTGGTGCCGTAGGCATGGATGCCGTGGTAGGAGTTGGCACGGCTGAGTATCATCATTTTCTGCGGCTTGCCTTCGAGCTGCCAATGGCGGCGGGCAAGTTTGCAGGCGGTTTCGACAGCCTCGGACCCACCGCTGCCGAAGATGACCTTGGCGTTCTTGAAGGGGGCAAAGGGAGCCAATCGGTCAGCCAGCGCCAGCGCCTTGTCGTTCGCGAAGCGGTTGAACACGTGATAAGTCTCAATTTTGCGGAGCTGATCGTACGCAGCTTTCGCAAGATCCTCGCGGCCGTGACCCAGGTTAGCGTGCCACAGCCCTGCTGTTGCGTCGAGGAGCCTAGCACCGTCCGAAGTCTCCACATAGGCGCCAGAACCACTGGTAATGACGACGCGTCGGTCCTTTATGGACGGCATATGGGCTTGCGCGCTCCACAGGGCGGCACCCGGAGCTTCGTTCGGTGACATCTTATTCTCCTCAAGTGAAAGTTGGGCTCTCATTAATTGTAGGACATTTCTACAGTAGAACTGTTCCTTGCCGCTGTCTATACTCGTAAGGTGACGACTTTTGATGACATCGACCTGCATAGGGCGAGCACGGCGGAGCAGGTCGCCTCAGGCCTCATGGGAAAAATCATGCGCGGGGAAATTCGCTCGGGTGACCCTCTGAGGGAGAGCGCCATAGCAAGTGCCCTGGGGGTCTCACGCAACAGCGTCCGCGAAGCCGTAAGACTTCTTGAACGCAGCTCCCTAGTCACCTATGAGTTCAATAGAGGAGCAGTGGTCAGGGACCCCACGCCCGCCGATGTCATGGAGCTCTACAGGGCAAGAGGAATTCTGGAGGTTGCTGCTGCTGGAACCAAGAACCCAGGCGAACCTCGTATCAAGGCACTGGAAAAAGCCTTTGAGGAGCTCGTGGCTGCAGCTGGGGCGGGAGAGCCCCGCGCGATCGTGTCCAAGGACCTTGCCTTCCACTCCGCCATAGTCGAAATGCTGGAGAGTTCGCGCATCAGCGATTATTTTTCACAGCTCGTTCGCGAACTTGAGTTCTACCTGATGGTTCTCTCAATCGGCGAGAAGGAATATGCGAGGCCTGGGCTCATCATTGACGAGCACCGGATAATTCTTGACGCCATCAAGGCCCGTGACGTGGATCTGGCAACGGCCGTGGTTGCTGAGCACATCCAGGGCAATGCCTCCCGTGTCGAAGAAGTCCTGCGCAGCCGCTCCGCCTGACCGCTCAAAACCGGCCAGTGGCCCCGCTCCCGGTGGGTCGACTGGCTCTAGTCATTTGGCGGTTGCTGCCGCGCCCAAGCCCTTGGGTTGTGCCGGCCCGCGGGTCCCTGTCGCCGGGATCCGTGGTCCCGCCAGAGCGGGTCGCCTTGCCCATAGCCGCCGTTGAACTGCGAAGGAGAGTTAGGCCGGAGGAATCAGAGCCCGCCCACGCTGCCGTGTCGGGAGAGAGGGGCCTGATTGGAAATCCGAAAAGCAGCGATGGGGCAGCCATGCCATCACTTAACCGCAATTGATTGAGATCGCGTAGGCCAGCCCCTGGGGTAAATCCCCTTGCCCGTGCTTCGAGGGCACCCATGGTCAGGCTGCTCCTAACAGGCAACGACTCGCGCTTCACCGGCCATGGCCGCAGCCGGAACGTACAAGAACCTTCTTGTCGGGCTTCCGCGTAGAGTCTTGACCGTTCGCTCTGCCCACAGGCCATCGCAAATTTCGTGCATTGACGTGCCCCTCAGCTTCTCCGGCAACCTTGCCGGACCACTTCTTAACTCAGGGTCAAAGCGGGCTTCGGACTCCTTCCGATGGAGCAGCACCAGGGTTGCCGGTGTAGACAAGATCGCCTGGGGTGGTGTTCATGAGGGTCGTTCGGTTTTCTTTTTCCCGGGATCAATGATTTCCGCGATGTGCAGACTTGCCCGGTCCGGTTCCAGTTGCTTGACCTGCATTGCACAGCTGAATCCATCGGCAAGAACGGGTACATCTGAGCTGGTTGCTTTCAGGGCCGGTGAAAGGGCCTGTCCGGCGACTTTCATGGAAATGTCGTAGTGGTTGGCTTCGAAGCCGAAGGTCCCTGCAACTCCACAGCAACCGGTGGCTTCCCGTACCTCTGCCACTCCCAGGGCTGCCAGGGCCTTGCGCTGGACTGTGGCCCCAAACGTGGAGTACTCGTGGCAATGGGTCTGCACAGTTACGGCTGCGGGAATTTCCACCGACGGTCTCCAACCCTGCTCGGTCCAGCCGGAGATCGCACCTGCGAAACTTTGGATCCGGGCAGATACTCTAGCGGAGGCTTCGGTGCCCAACAGTTCGGGGGCGTCCTTTCTTAGTGCCGCCGCACAGCTGGGTTCGATCACGATGATCGGAGCGTCAGTGCCGTCATCCAGCCTTGAGACGGTCTTCGACAGGATCTTCTTTGCGATGTCCAACTGGCCGGTCGATATCCAGGTTAAGCCGCAGCAGGCTTCCGTTTCGCATTTGATCTGCCGACCGGTGTCGGCCAGGACCCGCGCAGCTGCCCCGGCCACTTTCGGGCGGAAACCTTTCGTGAAGGAGTCCACGAAAAGCACAGCGTCGGCCGTGCCGGCCTTTGGTTCGAAACCGCCAAGCTCTTTGCGAAGTTCCCGACGCGAGGCAAACCGGGGCAGCACCCGTTTTGTGGTTAGCCCGCCCATCGTCGAAATGACTTTTCCTAGAGGCGTCCACATTATTGCGTTAATGATGGGACTCATGAGCGTGGTGATTTTCAGCCAGCGTGGTAGCCAACCCAGTGAAAAGTGCGACACGGGGCGGAGGCGTCGTGCGTAGTAGTGCGAGAAGAACTCCGACTTGTACGTCGCCATGTCGACCCCGGCAGGGCAGTCGTTGGAGCAGGCTTTGCATGCCAAGCATAGATCCAGTGTTTCCCGGACGTCCTCGGATTTCCAGCCTTCATCAATGGTTCTCGCGCCTCTCACCATGTCCTGCAGCGCCCTGGAACGGCCTCGGGTGGAGTCTTTCTCATCTCCGGTGGCACGGTAGCTGGGACACATGACACCACCGACGTCGGAACGGCACCGGCCTACGCCGATGCAGGCCTGGACTGCGTGCACCCAAGGGTTGGAGCCTGATCCGGCGGACCCCACGGAGCGCAGATCGAAGTTGGTGCGCCATTCGCGGTCCGGGATCTCATTGAGAGCCAGCTGTTCGTCGATGGGATCCGGGTGGGTCATGGAACCGGGGTTCAGGATCACGGCCGGATCCCAGATCTGCCGGTAGTCCTCAAACGCCTGGATCATCGTCGGGGAATACATGACAGGCAGGAGCGCTGACCGCGCCCGGCCGTCGCCATGTTCACCCGAAAGGGAACCTCCATGGGAAACCACGAGCGCCGCAGCTGCCTCGGTGAATTTTTTGAAGACGGAACGGCCCGATTCGCTACGCAGGTCGTAAGTGATGCGGATGTGCATGCAACCTGCCCCGAAGTGCCCGTACATGATGCCAGTCAGCCCGTAGTTGGCCAGTAGCTTCCTGAAATCGGCGAGATAGTTTGCGAGGTTTTCCGGGGCGACTGCGGAGTCTTCCCACCCGGGCCAGGATTCGCCACCGGTGGCTGGTCTGGAGGACAACCCTGCACCGTCTTCTCGGACGCGCCACAGAGTGGCTCGTTCCACGGGGTCGGCAATTGTGCGGCCGTCGGAGAGCCGGCCGTTCGCGTACAGTCGCTCGAGCAACTGCTCCGCTTTTCCTGCCACCTCCTCGGGGTGGTCGCCATCAAGGTCGACATAGAGAAATGCCTTGCCCTTTGGTAGGCCCAACACTGAGTCGTGGCCCCGGCGCAGCCGCATGGTGTCAACAATGACTTCGTCGATGCCCTCAACGGCCGCTGGTGAAAAATCGAGGATGGTCTCGATGTCGCGTGCCGCTTCAACAACATCCGGGTATCCGAGACAAACCAAGAGTGCACTCGCGGGCTTCGGGACCAGCTTCATGCGGGCCCCAACTACGATAGCGCAGGTTCCCTCCGAGCCGGCCAGTGCACGTGCGACGTTAAACCCGTTTTCGGGCAGCAAATTGGCGAGGTGGTAACCGGATACCTGGCGCTGAATGCGGCCAAGCTCTGTTCGGAAGGGAGCAAGATTTGCCTGGGCCAGCGCCTTCAGGTCCTCTGACAACTCGAAGGCCCGTGACACCGAGTAGGCGTCAGAAGCATCCGTCGCACACAGGCCGTGGGTTGTCGCCGTTAGCACCGCACCGTCTGTGGTTATGACATCGACTTCGCGGATGTGGTCCGAAGTCCGGCCGTACCGCACCGAGTGGTTCCCACACGCGTCATTACCGATGGATCC
Organism: Arthrobacter sp. Hb9-2; assembly: GCF_059091165.1. Classification (NCBI taxonomy): domain Bacteria; kingdom Bacillati; phylum Actinomycetota; class Actinomycetes; order Micrococcales; family Micrococcaceae; genus Arthrobacter; species Arthrobacter sp. Hb9-2. Next base: position 88,474 of record NZ_JBNHGJ010000012.1, read on the forward strand.
CCCGACGGTAGCGCGGGTTTTCGATGATGGATCAGGGGCAAACGTCATCCGCCCTTCGGTACCCTTCTCAACTTCGCGTGTGAGGGTGGAAAGGATTACCCCGGGCTCAACATCAACTGTCGATGAATGCGCGTCGATGTTGCGGATGCGGTGCATGTGCCGGGAAAAGTCCAGCACGAGGCCAGGGCCGATCGCGTTACCGGCCATGGAAGTCCCTCCGCCGCGGCTGATGAGTGGTGTTCCTGTTTCCCGACATACATCCACGGCAGCAATGACATCGCCGACGCTCCGCGGGAAAACGACACCAAGCGGCGCTACCCGGTAGTTCGAAGCGTCGTAGGCGTAGGCCGCGAGGCGGTGCCCAGATGTTTCAACAGGAATACCGCGCTGCTCCAGGCGCGATAAAGCCGCTGCCCGGTCAGTGGCGGCGAGGATGTCTTCGGTCATGACGGCTGCACCCCGTATCCTGCGCAGTTTGCACCTGTTACGGCAGCCGCAGCCGTTTCGAAGTGTTCCAGCCTCGCCATAACTTCCCTTCCGGTCACGCCATGGGCCGTAATTCCGCCTCGAAGGACGACGGTTTTCGGCCTGCCGGTTGCCATCGAGGCGAGGCGAATGGATGATTCGACTGCCTCTAATCCGGAGTTTGGGTTGAAGACGGGGTCCAAGCCGGCATAAAGCACCTCGCCTAGCTTTTCCGTGATTTCGCCTAGCGGCTTATGCACGACGGCGGTGTAGTGGTCGTGTACGGCTTTGCCGCATTGTTCGAGTGCTGCTTCGACGACCTTGGGGAAGTAGTTCGTGCCGGTCACACCGCCGGCGCGGGCGGTAAAGTCCCGAGTCTGATTGTCGTCCGTGGTGTAGATGCAGCTGCCGAGAGCACAGTCAACCACTACGGGAGCCGGATGCGTGAGATGGGGCTCATGGTTGTCATTTCCGTCCTTAGAAATTGCGGGCGCTGTACGCTGGAGCCTCGTTAAAGCAGCCGCAGCGCCTCGTGCAACGCTTGGACATGCTGCGGCGGCAGGAACCCTCCGCACGGTCGCGTTATGGTCTCATCGCTCAAGGGCGCAGGAAGTGAAGGAGATAATCTGTGAGGAAAAACGGCAATGAGTCGCTAGAGGACGCGCGTCGGCGCAATCAGCTCCGCACTCCCTGAGCAGCCGGAACAGCCGCCTGGAGAGTCCGAATAGACATGTCGAGAAGCCTCGGCCCAGCCATGTCCTTCAGGGTCAGCCGTTGAAGAGTGAACCCGTCAATGGCTCCTATAAGAAGCTGGGCCATGGTCCCAAGGTCCGTTTCCGTGTCACCGTCCGTCATGACCTCCCGCAGCAGCTGCATGAAGCCGTCGAAGTACCTGCGGTAAACCCGGCCCGCCAAGTGGCTGGACCCCGGATTCCGAAGGGACCACAGGGTGAGCTCATACATCGCCAATTGGACGTCCTGGCTTCCGCTGTTCCATCGCACGAACGACCGCATGATGTCGTCGATGCCCTGTTGGAGGCCTACGCCGGGAGTCACCTGGCGGCCTATTTCTGCAAAGGCGTTCGAGGCAGCCGACTCGTAGACTGCCTGCAGCAGGTCTTCTTTAGTGGCGAAGCAGTAGTGGAGATTGGGAGCCGGAAGACCCGCCACTTCTGCTATTCGCCGCGTAGTTGCTTTAGCTAACCCCTCCCGGGTGATGACGTCGATGGCTGCGCTGACGAACTGTCGTCGCCGCTGCTCGACCGGCATGTGGGGCTGAGCCATCGTTCCTCCAAAGCGTATACAAGCAAGCGCTCCCGGCGCGGGCAAGCTGTCAAATCTCCTTCCCAGTGTACCTGCGCACCCGCTCAAAACAGGAGAAAGTTCTGAGCACTCGAAATAAGCGCTTGATCAAAAACTTCCGGCCCTAGGCCTCTTGCCCGGTCTTCTTCACGCAGAATTTCGCAACGAAATCCGTTGGCCTCCAAGGCTTCCCGCACAAATGTTGACCCTTGCAGGGTGATGCAACTCACGCTAGACTTGAGCGACCGCTCAGGTTCGAGCTTTGGACCAGCGCTAACACGGCAAAGATGTTGTAAGAGAAAAGCCGCGTATAGGTCCCGCCAGCCACCGCCAGGGCTAGCGCAATTGGCCTCCCCTACTTTGGATATCCCAGGCAGCCAAGGAGTTACGATGACCATCATCACCGAGCGGCCCACCCTCATCAGTTCAACCGAAGCCCGCGACATCATGGCGACGCTGCCCACCAGCGTCACTGTTGTAGCCGGCGATCCCGAACTCAGCGACGAGAAAGCCGCCATGATTGTCGGCTCATTCGTCGTCATCTCCCTCGACCCTTGCCTCGTGGGCTTTTTTATTGGCCGAGAGTCCACCAGCTGGCCAAAACTGAACACTGCCGCCGTACTCGGCATAAGCACACTTGCCTCATCACAGAAGGAATTCTGCCGAAAGCTCGGAAAGAAGGAGGCCGACCGTTTCGCTGACAGCTACTGGACCCGCGGCGTTTATGGCGCCCCCCTGGTAACGGACTCGGTGCTGTCAATGGAATGCCAGGTCGACGCCATAACTCAAGTCGGTGACCATGACTTTGTGTTGGCACGCGTTCTCGGTTTCAGCTCCGGTGCCGCCAATCCACTGATCTTCCAGAACCACGGGTTTTCTGAGCTAGTTTCCCTCGGGTAACGGCTGTTGAACAGGGGGCAGGGCCCAGGTGAGTTGACCAAAATCGCAGCACACATCTTTGTACATCCAGTTGCGGCTGCACGAGAAGCGCCGGCCTTCCGTAGTGAGGATCGACCGAAGCAAGAGGACCACAAGGACAAGAAATGAAGAACCAATCCCGATGAGAGCCGAAAAACAATCGGCAGTGCGAGCTGCCGTCATAACCGGCGCCACCGGAGGTATCGGCGAAGCTGTGGCCAGGAGCCTCTACGCCGAGGGCTACCACACCTTGCTAGTGGGGCGTTCGCAGGTTCGTGGAGAGGCGCTGACCGATTGTCTCGGAGAACGGGCCCGGTTCCTCCAAGCGGACATAACCGAGCCGGGCAGACCACAGTTCATCGTCGATCAAGCACTTACTTTCGCCGGTCGGGTGGACGTCCTTGTAAACAACGCTGGCATCGACCACACCGGCGATATTCTCGGCGCACCAATTGAAGAGGTCAGGGAAGTGTTTGAGACAAACACCTTCGCTGCTCTCGCCATGCTGCAGGCAGCGGCGTGTGCCATGTCCACCGGCCGCGGCGGTTCCATTATCAACATCACTTCACGCCTGGCATCTGTAGGCGTTGCAACGATGGGTGTGTACGCAGCTTCAAAAGGTGCTGTATTGGCCATGACCAAATCGGCAGCCGTAGAGCTCGCACCCCACAACATCCGCGTGAACGCGGTAGCACCTGGAATGACGCGGACGCCCCTCTACGAAGATTGGTTGGCTTCACTGCCTGATCCTCTCTCTGCTGAAGAGGAGGTAGTCGCCGGCATACCCCTTCGGCGCGTCGCGAAGGTTGAAGATGTGGCTGCTGCGGTGGCCTTTCTAGCTTCCGAGAAGGCCAACTACATCACCGGTGTCTCCTTGCCCGTTGATGGCGGCTACACCGCAGCATAGTCACCTGACAGCCAGCCAAGGGAAGTCCGCTCCCCCGGGTACTCGGCTCCATAGTTCCAGCTTGAGGCCAAGCGGCGATTCCAGCTGGTTAGCGGTCGGAGACCACCAGGCTGGGGTAGTTTTTAACCGCCCAAACTTTGGTTTGTTCCACGTCCAAGCGCATCTGTACGACCAGCTCCTCGGCGCTGTCGAATGCGATCTGAGGGCGAAGCCGTTGAAGAAGGTGAACGCGAATCAGTCTTCCATAGAGGTTTTGGTTGACGTTCAGGAGGTGGGCTTCGAGCAGCCGGGGACCGTCACTGGAGTAGAAGGTACGACGTCTGCCTATGGAAATGGCTGCAATAGCGTGGGTATCATCACCGATTTCCACCAGGCCCGCCCACACGCCGTCCAGTTCAGGAGATCCACTGATCTGGATATTGGCCGTGGGAAAACCCATCTCACGGCCTCGTTGGTCGCCGGGTTCGACGACGCCCTGGACAACGGTCAAGGCCTGTCTCCTGTCACTCCTCGCCGGCAACCAGAATTCTGCCTGCCGTCCCTCTGCTGCCCGCCCCGCCCGTTACTAAGTGCAGGGCGGGGCGGTGGCGGTCTGCTTAAGGCTTACGGAGCCTGGATGACGGCAATGCCCTGAATCTCGATCAGTGCTTCTTTCTGCCACAGGCGCGTCACGCCGATTCCGGCCATTGCTGGGTACTCGGTGCCGGCCATCTCCCGCCAGATTCTGCCGATTTCCTTGCCGTTGGCCATGTAGTCGTCCACGTCGGTGAGGTAGATCGTGACATTGACGAGGTCCTGCGGTTGTCCGCCGGCTTCCCGCAGGGTCGTGAGCACGTTGGAGAAGGCCTGACGAAACTGGGCGACGATACCCCCGGGAACGATGTTCATGTCCTTGTCCAAGGCGGTCTGGCCCCCAAGGAAGACGGTGTTCCCGGAAAGTACGCCGTGCGCGTACCCGGATGGCTTCGGAAGCGCTGCAGGGTTGATCGTTTTGTTGGTCATGCCGGTTCCTCCTACGGATGTTTGGAAAGCATCTGGTCAGATCATTTTCCTCGTGCTACCTTGAGCTTATGTGACGATCGTAAAAAAGTCGACATATCTGATTGGAGGGAAAACAATGAAGCTGGCCACTCTTAGGTCCGGACGGCACGGAACGACTGCTGCCGTGGCGGTTGGTGAGGACAACTACATCCCGCTGCCCTACGCCAGCGTGGGATCAATGCTGATGGACAATGGCTGGAGGGAAGTCGCCGAGGATGCCGTGTCCGGCAGGAACGCGGGCGCAGTGCCCCTGCATGGTTCCCAAGTGGAACTGGCTCCCCTGCTGCCCGCGGCAGTCAAAGTCATCTGCTGCGGTCTCAATTATGGGGACCACATCCAGGAGATGGGCCGCGCCCTCCCCGACTACCCGACGTTGTTTGCCAAGTACGCTGACACCCTGGTCGGGGCCTCAGACCCCGTCTATGTTCAAGGCAGCGAGAAAGTCGACTGGGAAGCCGAGCTGGCGGTTGTTATTGGTTCCAACCTGTACCGCGTCGACGAGGGCCGGGCTTTGGCCGGCATCGCCGGCTACACCGTCGCGAACGACATCTCGATGCGGGACTGGCAGAACCGCACCCTTCAGTGGTTCCAAGGAAAAGCCTTTGATGCCACCACTCCGCTGGGTCCCGTCATGCTAACAGCGGACGAGGCACCGGCTGATTTCGACGTCCACGGCTACGTCAATGGCGAGCAGGTACAAAAGGGCAATACGTCCACCCTCGTGTTTGGCCCCGCAAAACTGGTGGCCTACATCTCGCAATTCACGATGCTTCGACCAGGAGATGTGGTTCTCACCGGAACCCCCGGCGGCGTTGGAATGGGCATGACGCCTCCCCGCTTCCTGCGCGACGGAGACGTCCTCACCACCGAAATTCCAGGCATCGGACGCCTCGAAAACCGCATTCACCTCTCCCCCACTCCTGATCCGGGCAATACCGCCCCGGCTCAGTCAACCGCCTCAAGCACCAAGGAGTGACCACCATGACCAACACCACCACCGAATACCTGACCGAAGGCGACAACTCCTCTTACGCTGGCCCGGACGGCAAGGTCGTCCCCGTCATCACCCGCGCCGGGCAGGAAGACACCAACACCGCCCAGTCCGGTGACTGCATCCGCGTCTCAGGGGTTTCCATCCAGCACACCCCGGCTACGAAGATCTGGTTCGGACAGGTATCCAACACCCCGGGTTACCGCTCGCTGCCGCACCACCACGGAGAGGCGGAAACTGGCGGATACGTCCTGCGCGGCCACGGACGCATCTACTACGGGGAGAACTACTCCGAGTACCAGGACATGAAGGCCGGCGACTGGGTCTTCGTCCCTCCCTTCATGCCGCATGTTGAAGCCAACATGTCCGTGACAGAGGAACTGGTGTGGCTCACAACCCGCACCCCCGAAAACATCGTCGTGAACCTCGAAGACGTTCCCGACGGGACCCTCGCTGACTACCGTCGGGCGTAATAGCCGTGCCTTCCACGACCCCAGACGTCCAGAAGCCCACCTCGGAAATTTTCCTCCGCGCAGTGGAGCTGACACCTGCCACTGCCGAGGTCTTCGACGAGGCATATGAGGCAACGCCGCAGTATGTGCCGTGGCCCAAAGCCTACGGCGGCGACATGGTTGCCCAGTCAGCGGCAGCAATGATGCGTTCGGTGCAGGCCGACCGCGTACTGCATTCGATGCACAGCTACTTCATGCGTCCGGTCGATGTCGGGGTGCCGGTCCGGTACGAGGTCGAAAAACTTCGTGATGGCCGGGGCTACTCCACAAGGAGCGTCCGCGGCTTTCAGAGCGGAAAAGTCGTTTTTACAGGCATGGGGTCTTTCCAGGTGCCGGAAGAGGGCCCTGAATACCAGTCCCCGGCACCGGCACACTTGGACCCGGACGAACTGCGCAGCGCTGCCGAAGTCCTCATCGACGAAGACGGAGCCGCGGCAGACTACTGGGCCGCGGGCCGAAGTTTTGATATGCGCCATGTTCCGGGTCCGGTCTATGTAGCAGTTGACGGAGGCGTGCAGGCGCACCAGGCGGTATGGGTGAAGGCCTTCGGCAGCCTGCCGACAGGGGAGGACGAGCAGGCCACAGCCGACCTGCACCGCGCAGCCCTTGCCTACGTCTGCGATTACACCATCCTCGAATCGCTCCTCCGCGTTCAAAACCTGCACTGGTCTTCGCCTGGCCTCATCACCGCGAGCCTGGACCACTCCATGTGGTTCCACCGGTTCGGAAGGGCCGACGACTGGTTGCTGTACACCCAGGAAGCCGTCTCTGCACAGCGAAACCGCGGACTGGCTCTAGGCCGGTTCTTCGACCGCAGTGGCCGTTTGCTGGCCACCGTAGCCCAAGAAGGCATGATCCGCTCGGGTTCCTGACCCGGGCCCACTCCCCATCACCTGAAAGGACCGGCCATGACTTTCACATCATCGGCCCACGTGGATACGTTCACCAGGGACCACCTCCCACCGGCCCACCTGTGGCCCACCCTCGAGTTCACCCTCGACGAACTTCAGTACCCCGAAAACCTCAACGCGGGCAGCGTGCTCATCGACGACGCAGTCGCTGAGCACGGAGCTGACCGGCCGGCGCTTCACACCCCCGACGGCGCCACTTGGACCTACGGCGACCTCCAAAGGCGCGCCAATCAGGTAGCACACGTGCTCACCGAGGATTTCGGAGTCGTTCCCGGGAACCGGGTACTCCTGCGCGGTCCGAATAATCCATGGATCGTAGCCGCCTGGCTTGGCGTGCTGAAGGCAGGCGCAGTCGTCGTCACCACCATGCCGATGCTCCGGTCAAGCGAGATCAGCACCCTGATCGATCTAACCAAGCCCGTCGTCGCCATATCCGACCACCGGTTCGTCGACGAATTGTCCGTAGCAGCAGGGGATGACGTTGCGGTACTGGCGTACGGCGGCGAAGACGAAGCTGACCTAGTCTCCCGTTGCGGGGCCAAGAGCGGACACTTCACGGCGGTGGAAACCTCCGCCGACGACGTCGCCCTCCTCGGGCCGACGTCGGGCACCACCGGGGCTCCTAAAGTGACGATGCACTTCCACCGTGACATCCTCGCCATCGCGGACACGTTCGCCCGTCACATCCTTACACCCACCCGTGACGATGTGTTTGCCGGTTCCCCGCCCATCGCCTTTACCTTCGGGCTCGGGGGCCTTGTCATCTTCCCGTTGCGGTTCGGCGCTTCGGCCCTGCTGACAGAGCGTGCAGCGCCTGTGGAACTGGCCGAGAACGCGGAAGCTGCAGGTGCAACCATTCTGTTCACGGCGCCGACCGCTTACCGGGCCATTCTCAAGGCTGAACGGGGTGATCTTCTCAGCAGGCTTCGGGTCGCTGTATCAGCTGGAGAGCACCTGCCAAAGGAGACGTGGGAAGCTGTGCACCAGGCTACGGGCGTACGCCTGGTCAACGGTATCGGTTCCACCGAGCTGCTCCACGTCTTCATTTCCGCTGCAGGGGAAAACATCCGCCCCGGAGCCACGGGCAAGGCCGTCCCGGGCTACCGGGCGACCATCCTGGACGATGAAGGGCGGGAGGTCGCGACTGGTGAACCCGGACGCCTGGCGGTCATCGGCCCAACCGGATGCCGATACCTGGACGATCCGCGGCAGGAAAAGTACATCCTGAATGGTTGGAACATCACCGGTGACACTTTCCTGCGCGACGAAGACGGCTACTTCATCTACCAGTCCCGGTCTGACAACATGATCGTTTCCTCCGGGTACAACATCGGTGCGCCGGAAGTCGAAGCAGCCATTGACCAGCACCCCGATGTTCTCGAGAACGCTGTGATCGCCCGGCCGGACCCCGAACGTGGCAGCATCGTCTGCGCTTTCATCGTGCTGCGCGAGTCGGTTGTCGGTGACGACGCCAAACGCAAAGAAATCCAGGACTTCGTCAAAGCCACAATCGCCCCCTACAAGTACCCGCGGGACGTCAGGTTTGTCGGCACACTGCCCCGAAACCCGAGCGGCAAGCTGCAGCACTACAAACTGCGCGACCAAGTCAACCACGAGAATGACCAGTTGGCCGGCGCGTCCGCCCAGCCATAAAGGAGTAATGCCATGAAGATCGCAATTGTCGGCGGCGGCCCCGGCGGCCTGTATTTCGCGACGCTGATGAAACAGCTCGACCCCACCCACGACATCACACTGTGGGAACGGAACGCAGCCTCAGATACCTTTGGGTTCGGCGTTGTCTTCTCAGACGAAACCCTCGGTGGCATCGGCAACGCAGATCCTGTTGTGGCCGAGTACATGAGCCGGCGCTTCGCCCGCTGGTCCGACATCGACATTCATTTCCGCGGTGAAACGCTGACCGTCGGTGGCCAGGGTTTCGCAGCCATGAGCCGGAAGGAACTCCTGGAACTCCTGCAACGGCGCTGCCTCGAACTCGGTGTAGACGTCCGTTTCAGCACCTCGGCACCACCCATCGCAGACCTTGAAGCAGGATACGACCTCGTCCTCGCTTCTGACGGAATCAATTCCCAAATCAGAAGCGAGTACGCGGATTCCTTCGGTCCCAGCCTGGACCGGCGCCCCAACAAGTTCATGTGGCTGGGCACAAACCAGGTCTTCGAGGCGTTCAAGTTCTTCGTCAAAGAGACCGAATTCGGCACGATGCAGATCCACGGTTACCCGTACTCTGACGAAGGCTCCACCTTTATTGTGGAAATGTCCGAAGACGTCTGGCAGGCTGCAGGCTTCGACGAAACAGCAGATGAGATTTTCGCTCCAGGAGTCTCCGACGAGAAGGCGATCAGCAAGATCCGCTCCATCTTTGCTGAGGAGCTCAAGGGATATGACGTCCTCGCCAACAATTCCAAGTGGCTGAACTTCACCACTGTCCGCAACCGCAGCTGGCGGCATGGCAACATCGTCCTGCTTGGAGACGCTGCCCACACCGCACACTTCTCCATCGGTTCCGGCACCAAGCTGGCAATGGAGGATTCCCTGGCACTGGCAGCCTGCCTGCACGAGCACCAAAGCTTTGAGGATGCCATCGCCGCCTACGAAACCGAACGGCGTCCTGTCGTTGAGTCCACCCAGCGCGCTGCCCAGGCATCGCTGGAGTGGTTCGAACGAATCGGCCAGTACAAGAACCAGGACCCGACACAGTTCGCCTTCAACTTGCTCACCAGGTCCCGGCGCATCACTCAGGAAAACCTTCGCCTTCGCGACCCCGAATTCGCCGAGGCCGTCGACCGGAAGTTCGCTGAGCTCCAGGGGCTGCCAACGGCTGCCCCCGCCATGTTCCAGCCTTACCGGATCGGAGGTCTGGAACTGAAGAACCGTGTCGTCGTCTCAGCGATGGACATGTACTCGGCCTCCGAGGGCAACCCGGGCGACTTCCACATGGTCCATCTCGGGTCCAAAGCCCTGGGTGGCGCTGGACTGGTCATGACAGAAATGGTGTGTGTCTCCTCAGAAGGACGTATCACCCCCGGCTGTTCGGGGCTCTACACCGATGCGCAGCGCGACAGTTGGAAGGACATCGTTAATTTTGTCCACACCCGTTCCACGGCAAAAATCGGTGCACAGATTGGTCATTCCGGCCGCAAAGGGTCGACCCGGCTCATGTGGGAGGGTATTGACGAACCCCTGGAGGCAGGAAACTGGGAAACTGTAGGACCTTCGGCGCTGCCATATGGTCCGAGCAGCCAGGTTCCGCGGGAAATCGACCGCGCGGGTATGGACAAAGTGAAGGCTGATTTCGTTGACGCGGCCCGCCGCGCCGATGAGGCAGGCTTTGACCTGCTCGAACTCCATGCTGCCCACGGATACCTCCTGTCGTCATTCCTTTCCCCCGTCGCCAACCGCAGGACCGACGAATATGGCGGCAGCTTGGAAAACCGGCTGCGGTTCCCCCTGGAAGTCTTCGATTCCGTCCGGCGGGTCTGGCCCGCGGATAAGCCCATGGTCGTCCGCCTCTCAGCCACGGACTGGATTGAAGGTGGCAACGACTCCGATGACTCCGTTGCGATTGCGCGGGCGTTCGTTGAGCACGGAGCTGACGGTATTGACGTTTCCACCGGGCAGGTCGGCAAAGAGGAAAAGCCGGCCTTTGGGCGGAGCTACCAGACCCCCTACGCTGACCGTATCCGCCAGGAAGTAGCAGCCCCAGCAGGAGTCGCCGTCATCGCCGTTGGAGCCATTTCCACCTACGACGACGTCAACTCCGTTCTGCTCGCCGGACGTGCCGACCTGATAGCCCTGGGCCGCACCCACCTTTACGACCCCCAGTGGACCCTGCACGCCGCCGCTGAGCAGGGTTACCGGGGCCCGGGGGCCGTTTGGATCCCCCAGTTCAAAGCCGGAAGCCGGAAGCCGCCAAGCGCAAGGACCGACGCGGTGCGGCCGCGGCTCTCCCTGCTCAAGGAACCCGACGCCGTTGTCGCTGACGGCCACCTGCGGTGGACGCCGGCACTGGTCGACGCTGCCGCGCTGGTCCAGTAACCCCAGGTTGCCCCCGGCGGCAGTACGGCCGCCGGGGCAACCTGCACAGTGCAACCAGACCGACCGATATATAGCTTTCTTGTGGCTGTCGGAATGATTGTGTTATGCTCTTTTCAGACGATGTGACCTCCACCACTAGCGGTTCTTCCGGTTCCGCGGTGGGAGGGTGCATCTGTCCAAGTTTGAACGCAGCGTAAGCCGTTGCGGGCCCACCGGGCCAAAAAATCTCGGTGGTGTGTGAGACACGTTGGTGTTACATGCGTATGCCTCTCGGCTTGTACGTTAGCTTCGCTGTACCTCCGGCGTATCTCATTTTCCTGACAACACAGTTAGTGAGAAATGATGACGCTCAAGGTTTCGATCATTGCCGGCAATCCCAAGCCGCAGTCCCGCACCCTGAAGGTAGCCCAGACCCTCG
>NZ_JBNHGJ010000013.1:0-98620 GCF_059091165.1 Arthrobacter sp. Hb9-2
GCGGATCCGGTCCGAGCGGGGCGGCGGCCGCACTGCCGGGACGGCTCTTGACGGCCCGCGCGATGTCCACCTTCACGTGGTAGCCAACACTGAGCAGCAGCGGCACCACCACCGCGGACTCCCCCTCGGGCAGGCCCGCCATGACGTCCACCAGGTCCGGCTGCTGGACATCCACGTAGGCTTCGCGGACGTCGAGGCCCGGGCGGAGCGCTGCAATGGCGTCGCGCAGGGCGTTCACCTCGGCGGCGCCTTGTGTGCTGGATGTCCCATGGGCGCAGGCGATCATGATGGGGCTGTTCATAGGGGCTAGCGTAACGTTGGAGCCGCCCTGTCCGCCCTCTTTAGAACCGCCGGGACGCTCAATGACATTCCCTTTTGACATCGCCCTGGTGTGGCTGGACCTGGTGGGTGTCTTCTTCTTCGCTGTCTCGGGATCCCTCCTGGCCGCCCGGAAGCAGTTCGACATTGTGGGTTCGCTCCTGCTGGCCTCCCTCGTGTCCCTGGGCGGCGGCGTCATCCGCGACATCATCCTTGGTGCAACGCCCCCCGCGGCCTTCAGCAATCCCGCCTATCTCGTCCCGCCGATGCTGGCCACGTTCCTGGTGTACTTCCTGTTTTCCAGCGTGGAGCGCTTCACGTCGCTGCTGGTCCTGTTCGACGCCGGCGGGCTGGCCCTGTTCTGCATCACGGGCACTCTGAAGGCGCTCTCTTTCGGCGTCAATCCTGTGGCGGCCGTCCTGCTGGGTGTCACCACAGCGGTGGGCGGCGGGTTGTTGCGCGACATCACTGCAAACGAGGTGCCGCAGTTGTTCAACTCCCGGGACCTTTACGCCCTGCCTGCCTTCAGCGGGGCCGCCCTGACCGCGGTGCTGTGGGTCACCGGATCCTTTAATGCGGTGACGGCTTGCGTGGTGGCCGCCCTCGTTTTTGCCTTCCGGGTGGTTGCCTGGCGGCGCTCCTGGTACATCCCGCTGGCAGTCAACGGGTGGCACCGCGCAGGGGTTGACAGCGGCGAATCGCGTGCTCGCGATTAGCTAGGATATGAACCATGACTGACATGTTCCTCGAGAAATTCCGTGCGCTTGTTCCGAAGTATCTCGAGGACGAATGGCAGGAAGAGGACGGGCTGTCTCCCGAGGAGCTGGACAAGGCCCTGGCCGACCACCAATTCCAGATTCCCCTGGTCCTCCGCGAGTTCTACCTGGCCATCGGCGGCTGCGAGGACCTGATGGAGGCCTACCACTACTTCTGGGATCCCGACGAGCTCGAAGTCGACGACGAAGGGTTCCTCATGTTCCTCGAGGATGAAGAAGAGGAATACACCTGGGGCTTCCGTGTAGGCGACCTCAGCGTCCCTGACCCCATTGTGTACCGCCGCAACAACGCCCGCGGCCAGTGGAAGTCCGAAGAAGGCACGTTCTCGGAGTTCGTGTTCGACATGTTCGAATGGGCCTTCGAGGATGAAGAAGGCTGAGGTTTCCTCCCGCCGCCAGGCCTGCCGTGACCAAAGTGCGTGATTTATAGGCCATAGTTTCAGCACTGCCTGCACCTCGGCGACCATGACCTCTGGTGCGTGGACAACATCGTCGTAGTAGTAGCGCAGGACCAAGTAGCCATCGATGATGCTGCGGTTGTTACGGCGCTGGCCAGAACCTCAAGCAACGAGTCCGCCCTGGGTATCCGGGTAAAGCCCGCGCTCTTCAACTGGCTGGCACGAGCAACTCCGCCATGCCGATTGAAGTAGTCAGTGATGTCCACCAATTCAGAGTGTCGCTAGGAAAAACGTGCTGCGAGGGGCCAGCCAGGGCTATGTGGACAAGAAGCGGACTCATTGTCGGGAGTTGCTCGAACCGGATTGCGTGCCTTTTGGCGAACCGACTGATCCCGGCCCCGCCACTTCGCAAGAACATTGCCGGCCGCATCTACAAGTCACGCACTCAGGTCAGGAGCAGGGAATTCCAGCGCGGAAAATCTATGACACCCGCAGTAACAGAGGACTTGCATCTTGTGACAAAGCTGTCATACACTATTCACGGATCCGCTAAACGCCTCCGGCGGGTCTGATGCGAACGGAGAGATAGCCTCGGTTCACGGCAACGTATGACTCGTATCGTTGCTGCGGACCGGGGCTATCCCGTTTTAGCGGGCTAACCCTGCACCACCGGGACCAGGCGTTGTCGCCCTAAAGGAAGAAGCCCGGCACCATCCACGGAGCCGGGCTTCCACAAAGGACAAGGCTTAACTGGCGCGGTCCACCACAGCCAGCGCGAAGTTGGACAGCGATTCCTTAACCACACCTTCAGGGAGCGGGGCAAGCGCGGCAATAGCCTCGTTAGCCCACTCGCGCGCCACAACCCATGACTCCGCAGTCACCGGGTGCTCGCGCAGCGCCGCCACCGCCTCGGCCAAGGCTTCATCGGAGGTCAGGTCACCATCGATGAGTTTGAGAAGTTCGACGGCGGAGCTGTCACCCTCCGCGGCCGCCCGTCGCAGGAGCAACACCGGCAGAGTGGGAACGCCTTCGCGCAGGTCCGTCCCCGGTGACTTGCCTGACTTGACCTTGATGCCGGTGACGTCGATGACATCGTCGGCAAGCTGGAATGCCACGCCCACCTTCTCGCCGTACTCCACGAGGACCGACTCGTAGGCAGGATCGGCTTCGGCAAAAATCGCCCCAAGCTGGCCGGATGCCGCAACCAGGGAGCCGGTCTTGTCCGCAATGACGGAAAGGTAGTGCTCCACGGGATCCTCGTCCGGACGCGGCCCCACGGTTTCGTGCAGCTGGCCCAGGCACAACCGCTCGAAGGTACGGGCCTGGATTCCCAGCGCCCGCGAACCGAGTTCGGAAACCAGGATCGAGGCCCGGGCAAAGATCAGGTCGCCGGTCAGGACCGCCACCGAGTTGCCCCATACTTCGTGGGCCGTGGGCGCACCGCGGCGGAACGGGGCTGAGTCCATCACGTCGTCGTGGTACAGGGTTGCGAGGTGGGTCAGTTCAACAACGACGGCGGCCTGCACCACGGCCGGAAGCGATGCGTCACCGAGGTGGGCGCACAGCAGGGTGAGCAAAGGCCGGATGCGCTTGCCGCCGGCTTCCACAAGGTGGCGCGACGTTGCGTCCGCCAGCGGATCCGAGTTCGCAATCGCCTCGCGGAGCTTCTTCTCCACGCGGGCCAGGTTGTTGGTGATGGCCGGCCCCAGCTCGTCGTCCCCGGCGATGGCGGCAAAGCCCGCGGGCAGCTGCAAACCCGTTGCGATGGCGGTGGTGTTGAGGCTGGGTTCGGAGTCCGGCAGGCCGTGTCCGGCGTGCGTCCAGCTGTGGTCTGCGGGGTTGTTCACTGGTTAACCCTAACTTTTTGTTGCGGATACCGCTGATTCGAAACCGACTGGGTATTGGATGTGGCCGGAACCAGCGACTCCAGGACCCGGATCACCCGGTCCTCGAAGCCCTTCGCGGAGGGGTCCGTGAGGTTGGCCAAAAGCCGGACCACGAACCGCATCAGCACCGGGATGGGCATGCCGGTGCGCAGCGCGAGCTTCATGACCGCAGGCTTGCCGATCAGCGCGGCGAACGCGCGGCCCAGGGTGAAGTGCGATCCCCACTGGTCCCGCACATACTCCGCATACCGCGAGAGGTGCGCGTCGGCGTCGTACGTTCCGCCCGAGGACGCAGCGCGGGAGGAGGCGTCAATGATGAACTCGGCCGCGAACCGGGCGGACTCCATGGCGTAGGAGATGCCCTCGCCGTTGAACGGGGAGACCATTCCGCCGGCATCACCGAGCAGGAGCAGGCCGGGCGAGTAGTGCGGGGTGCGGTTGAAGCCCATGGGCAGCGCGGCGCCGCGGATTTCGCCCACCTGGTTTTCCGGTGTGAAGCCCCACTCTGCCGGCATGCCGGCGGTCCACTCGCGGAGGACCTGCTTGTAATCGAGCTTGCCGAATTCCTTGGAGGAGTTCAGAATGCCGAGGCCAACGTTGGAGGTGCCGTCGCCGACGCCGAACACCCAGCCGTAGCCCGGCAGCAGCTTGCCGTCGCGGCCGGGGAGCTCCAGCCAGCCTTCCATCCAGTCATCGTCGGTGCGCGGGCTGGTGAAGTAGGTGCGGACGGCCACGCCGAGGGGGCGGTCGTCGCGCTTTTGAATGCCGAGGGATACGGCCGTGCGGGTGGAGTTTCCGTCGGCGGCGAGTACGACGTCGGCACTGAACTCGCGCGTCTCCCCCGTCTTGCGTCCGGCCTCGTCAAGGATGGCGGCGCGGACGCCGGTGACGCGGCCGTCGTCGTTTCGAAGGGCTTCAGTAACGCTGTGCCGCTCAAGGATTTCGGCGCCCGCGGCCTGGGCGTGGCGGGCCAGTTCCTCGTCGAAACCCAGCCGGGTGCGGATAAGGCCGTACTGCGGAAAGTCGGAAACCTCGGGCCACGGCAGCTCGATGGTCCGGCCCCCGGCGATCAGGCGCAGGCCCTTGTTGCGGCGCCAGCCGTCATCTTCAGGGTGCGGCAGGCCAAGTTTCTGGATTTCGCGGACGGCTCGGGGAGTGAGGCCGTCGCCGCAAACCTTCTCGCGCGGGAAGCTCGTCTTCTCCAAAACTGTGACGCCGATGCCTGCCTTGGCCAGGTAGTACGCGGCAGTGGAACCGGCCGGCCCCGCGCCGACTATCAGTACCCGCACAGGTCAGCGGGTGATGTTGCGGCGCAGCTTGGCCACGGGGCCTTTGTGCGCGGCGATCGCGGCAGCAGCGCCGCCGGCCGTTGACTCGGGGGCCTTGAACGCACGGTGGACCGCCACGATGCCGCCGGTGAGGTTCCGGTAGGTGACTTTCTCCCAGCCCGATTCCTCCAGCCAGGCAGCAAGGTGGTCCTGGTCCGGCCATGCGCGGATGGACTCGGCGAGGTAAACGTAGGCGTCCGGGTTGGAGGCGACCTTAACGGCGATGGCAGGCAGTGCGCGCATGAGGTATTCGGTGTACATGGTGCGCCACAGCGGGACGACGGGCTGCGAGAACTCGGCGATGACCAGTCGTCCGCCGGGCTTGGTGACGCGGAGCATCTCCTGCAGCGCCTTCTTCGGCTCGTTGACGTTGCGCAGGCCGAAGGAGATGGTGGTGGCGTCAAAGGTGTTGTCGGCGAACGGCAGGTTGGTGGCGTCCCCGGCGATGAAGTCGATGTCCGGCCGGCGGCGCTTGCCTACCTTGAGCATTCCGAGGGAGAAGTCGCACGCCACGACGTCTATGCCGGCATCGGCATACGGCTCGCTGGACGTGCCCGTTCCGGCGGCAAGGTCCAGGACTCGCTGACCCTTGGTGGTTTCCATCGCGTCCACAACGATCTTGCGCCAGCGGCGGGTCTGCCCCAGGGACAGGACATCGTTGACGACGTCGTATTTGGGGGCGACGTCGTCAAACATCGTGGCTACTTCGTCCGGACGCTTATCCAAGGATGCTCGGTTCACCATGTCATTGTCTCAAATGTTCAGGAGGGTCCCGACCAAGCCCTGCCCCAGGGGTTCCCCGGGGTGGCCGGCTGGGCTAGCCCAGGAACGCGTTGGTGTCCTTCGCCACCTGCTCCGGATCCTCCCACAGGACCACGTGGCCGGCGCCCGGATAGACCTTCAGCACGGAACCCTGGATGCGGGCAGCAAGTACTTCGTGGTCGGCCTGCGGCAGGAGACCGTCCTGTTCACCCCGCAGGATGAGGGTGGGCGCGCGGATAACCCCCAGGTCCAGGGGCGGTGTGGCCTGGTGAAGCCCTGCCAGCGCGGACTTCCACACGTGTACGGGCATTTTGAGTCCGTCACGCACGCGGTCCTCCAGGTACCACTGCGGAACCGGCCTGCCCAGCTGGAACCACAGGAGGGACTGCCGCACCCAGTCCTCGTCGATCGGCTCGGTGAGGGCTTCCACCTCGTCAGCGAACACCGGCCTGCGGTTAAGGGTCAGCGGCGCGCCAACCAGGACCAGAGCGTCCACCCGTTCGGGATGACTTACGGCCAGCTGCTGGGCGATGTAGCCGCCGCTGGAGGATCCCAGGATGGAAGCGGACGTCAACTGCAGGGCGTCGAGGATCGCTGCAACGTCCTCAGCCTGTTCCTGAAGGGAGTAGCCATCAGCTGGTTTGTCCGCCTCACCCTGGCCGCGCAGGTCGGGGGCGAGAATCCGGAAATTGGCGAGGAGCGGGATCAGCCGGTCGAAGCTGCGGCTCGATTCACCCCACGCGTGCAGCAGCAGCAACGGCTTCGCTGTGAGCTCGCCGTGAACCAGGCACGGCACCAGAATCCCGGTGCGAAGGTTCAGGATGCGGACGTCTGAGTCCATGGCTGAAGGCTACGCCCGGCGCGGTTTCTGGGGTATGGGCGGCCCAAAGTACCCCTAAGTACCCTTTACGGGGGGTAAAAAGGGGTACCGTGGAGCAATCATGACGAGCACGTTCCGCACCTTGACAGTCCCCCTTGATAGCCAAAAATTCGCCGGGGGGCTGCCGTCGTTTCTGGTCCGGGACGATGTCCTCTGCTGGACACGCCGCGAGGCCGGACTGGTGGGTTTCGGCGAGATCGCCCGCTTCACCGCCACCGGCCCGGAACGCTTCCTCGAGGCCGATATCTGGTGGCGCCACCTGGTAATCGAGGCCGAAATCACCGACTCCGTGGAACTCCCCGGCACCGGTCCCGTCGCTTTTGGCTCCTTCGCCTTCTCAAAGACTTCAGCCCACGAGTCCCGGCTGATCGTGCCCGAGATTGTGGTGGGCGTCCGCGATGGACAGGTCTGGGTCACCCAGCTGACATTCGACGACGGCCCCCTCACCGAGGCGGGGGCCCTCGCCGCGCTCGACCGCTGGCTGGGTAGCGGTTCCGATGGTGGAAGCACGACGGCGGCAGCGGACTTCGCCGGGAACGGCACCCCGGGTACCGCCCATGCCAAGGCGGGCGGCGCCGTCGTACGTCCCCTGCCCCTGGCAGCCGGCGCAACCCTGCACACAGGCTCGCTGAGCGAGAAGGACTGGATGGCCGCCGTGGCCGCGGGAGTGGCCGAGATCCGGACGGGCGCGTTGGAGAAGCTGGTGCTGGCGCGGGACGTTGTGGCCACTGTTCCCTCCGGCGTGAACGCTGCCAAGGTGCTGGGCGAGCTCGCCAGGCGGTACCGCGAATGCTGGACCTACGGAGTGGACGGGCTGGTGGGTGCCACGCCCGAGATGCTGATCCAGGTGGAGGGGCGTACTGCGCAGGCACGCGTGCTGGCCGGCACTTTGGACCGCCGTGATGCGCACGGGGAGGACGGCCTTCCCATGGATTACGCCACCCGTGTGCTGGCGGGATCGGAGAAGCAGCGGCACGAGCACGAAATCGCCATCCAGTCACTGACGTCCCAACTGGCGCCGTTCTCGGAAGCCATGAACGCCCACGACGAACCGTTCATCCTGGAGCTGCCCAATGTCTGGCACCTGGCGTCGGACGTCAAGGCGGAGCTGACCGAGGTGGAGGGGCACGTCCCAACCTGCCTGGCGCTGATCAATGCCCTGCACCCCACTGCTGCCGTCTGCGGAACCCCCACCCAAGTCGCCGGGGCGCTGATCCGCAAGCTGGAGCACCTGGACCGCGGGCCCTACGCCGGGCCGGTGGGATGGCTGGACGCTGCCGGAAACGGAGAATGGGGCATCGCCCTGCGCGGCGCCGTCATTGAGTCCCACGACACGGTGCGGCTATATGCCGGCTGCGGCGTAGTCGATGGCTCGCTGCCGGAAGCTGAGCTCGCCGAGACCTGGGCCAAGTTCCGGCCGATGCTGGAGTCGTTGGGAATCAGCAACTAGGTTCCTCTTGGGCAGGATGTCCGGCATTCAAGACACTGGCCCTTCCCCTAGGCTTGAAAACAGCTGTAACTTAGTTATCCAATAGTGAAAACAAGTTTCCTGTGATGCACATCTCCTAAACGGCGCTACACTATGAACCGATTTAGTACCGCATACTCCTGCAACAAAAGGTAAGAAACATGCAGCTCAAGTCCCTGGCCACGGCCAAGATCACCGCCAAGGCAGCAGCACTGTTCGCCGCCGGCGCCCTCACCCTCACGGCCTGCGGCGGCGGAAGCTCCACTCCGGCAGCTTCCGAAGGCGGCATTCAGCTCATCAACTCCGGCAAGCTCACGGTCTGCTCGGATATCCCCTACGAGCCGTTCGAATTTGAGAAGGACGGCCAGACGGTGGGCTTCGACGTCGACATCGCCAAGGAACTCGCCAAGGACTTCGGCGCCGAACTGAGCATCGTGGACAGCTCCTTCGAGGCCATCGAGACCGGCACCGCCCTGACCCAGTGCGACCTGGGCATCTCCTCCATCTCCATCACGGATACCCGCAAGTCGGTCATGGACTTCTCCACCCCTTACCTGGATGACGATCTGGCCCTGGTAGCCAGCGAAGATTCCGGCGTCAACAGCCTGGCCGATGCCAAGGGCAAGAAGGTGGGCGTCCAGCAGGCCACCACCGGCGCCGACTACGCACAGGAGCAGGGCCTCGATGCCCAGCAGTTCGAGGACACGGGCCTCCTGGTGCAGGCCCTTGAGGCCGGCACCATCGACGCAGCCCTGGGCAACCAGTCCGTTTTGGGCTACGCCATCAAGGACCAGCCCAAGTTCAAGAGCGTTGAGGAATTTGCCACCGGCGAGCAGCTGGGCATTTCCATCAAGAAGGGCAACACCGCCATGGCTGAGAAGGTTAACGGGACCCTCAAGCGCCTGACCGACGACGGCTCCCTTGAGAAGTTCAAGACCACCTGGTTCGGCGAAGCCGCCAAGTAGCCAACCACCGCCAAGTAGTCGCCGTGCAGGCCTGAGGCTCCCCCGCCTTGGTTCCGTCACGGCCCTGAGAACTACGCAGCCGGGGCCCCGGACGAGCTGTACCGCAGTCCGTCCGGGGCCTCTGCCACGCACAACGAATGTGAGCAACCCATGGCAATGACCGCACGTCAGCGAGCCAAAGTAAGCCTGTATGTCCAGGCCGGAATCTTTGTTGTGGCCATCGCCGCGCTGATCCTGGCCACCGACTGGGAGACCATCGGCAACAGCGTCTTCAACTTCGGCAAGATCGGCCCCATGTTCCCCGGCATCTTCATGACCGGCCTGGTGAACACCCTGATCTACACCTTCCTCGGCTTTATCGTGGGCCTCTCCGGCGGCCTGCTGCTGGCCCTGATGAAGCTCTCCAGCTTCCCGCTGTACCGCTGGATCGCCACCGGCTACATCGAGTTTTTCCGCGGCATCCCGGCACTCCTGGTCTTCATCGCCTTCGGCTACGGCGTCCCGCTGGCGTTCGGCGTCTCGTGGAACATCACCGTGATCGTGATGGTTTCGCTCGGCATGGTGGCCTCGGCCTACATCGCCGAAACCCTCCGTGCCGGCCTGCAGGCGGTACCGAAGGGCCAGCTCGAAGCAGCCCGCTCCCTGGGCATGCCGCAGTGGCGGGCCATGGTCACTATCGTCATCCCGCAGGCGTTCAAGATCGTCCTGCCGCCCCTGACCAACGAGGTCATCCTGCTGACCAAGGACTCCTCGCTGATCTACGTCCTGGGCCTCACCGCCTCCCAGTACGAGCTCACCAAGTTCGGCCGCGACGGCATCTCCAGCCTCGGCGCGGGCCTCACCCCGCTCCTGGTGGCCGGAGCCTTCTACCTGGTGATCACCATCCCCCTGAGCTTCCTGGCCCGGAAGTTCGAAAGCCGCACCGCGCGGTCAAACCGATAGGCAGCGAAGACCATGAACGACGTCGTAAACAATTCCCGCGGTGGCACGGCAACCGTCCACGCCGCCGGCGTGGAGATCAAGGACCTGCGCAAGTCCTACGGATCCAATGAGGTCCTGAAAGGCATCAGCCTGGACGTGGCTCCCGGCGAAGTGGTGTGCCTGATCGGGCCGTCCGGCTCCGGCAAGTCCACCCTCCTGCGCTGCGTGAACCTGCTGGAGCAGCCCAACCAGGGCAGCATCCACGTGGGCGGCTTCGAGGCCACCGATCCCGATGTGGACATCGACAAGATGCGCCGCAAGGTGGGCATGGTGTTCCAGCAGTTCAACCTGTTCCCGCATTTGGACGCCAAGCGCAACTGCTCCATCGCCCAGACGAAGGTCCTCAAGCGGTCCCAGGCGGAGGCGGACAAGGTGTCCATGCACAACCTGGAGCGAGTGGGACTGGGGCACCTCTCGGACCGTTTCCCGGACCAGCTCTCCGGCGGCCAGCAGCAGCGTGTGGCCATTGCCCGCGCGCTGAGCATGGACCCGGAGCTGATGCTCTTCGATGAGCCCACCTCTGCCCTGGACCCTGAGACCGTGGGCGATGTCCTCTCCGTGATGCGGAACCTCGCCAAGGAGGGCATGACCATGCTGGTGGTCACCCACGAGATGGGCTTTGCCCGTGAAGTGGCCGACCGCGTGGTGTTTATGGACGGCGGCATTGTGGTGGAGGAAGGCGTGGCCGAGCAGGTCATTTCTGCCCCCACCCAGGCCCGCACCAAGGAGTTCCTGCGCCGCGTGCTCGATCCCACGCACATCGATATCGAGGAGTAACCCTCTTCCAGTTGTGATACGTACATTCCCTGGGGCTGCGGATACAACCGCAGCGCCAGGGAATTTCTGCGTCAAGGGGTAGCTGCGCGTCGCCACTCTGGGAAGGCGTACGACGGCGGCACGCGCCTCTTGCCCGGGCATTTACTTCCGCCGTGCCGCGGCACACAATAGGTCCCACTACAGCCCTGGCTCAGCAGCGTGCTGCCCATCGGACGTGCAGGCCCACCAGGGCCGGCCAATCGAGGAGCGCCGGCATGACAGAACCTACAATCCCGTCCCGGGCCACCTCCGCGGTATCTGATCGCGCTGCGCGGCTGGCATCCATCCCCTCTTTCCAACGCGTTGATGCCTATCTCACGGCGGCCAGCCTGCGCCGGAAAGGCCAGTCGGATGTTTGTGATTTCACTTTCGGCAACCCGCACCAGATGCCGCCCGACCGGTACGTCAATACGTTGCGGGATGCCGTTACCCCACAGCACGACCAGTGGTTCGCGTACCAGACCAACGGCGAAACTGCCCGGGAGGCGGCCGCGGAATCCCTTCAGCGACTGCTGGACGTGCCGTTCCGGACGGAGGACATCTATCTGACCACCGGAGGTTTTGCTGCCATCGCCTTGGCCCTGAAGACGGTCAGCGATCCCGGCGATGAAGTCATTTTCAGCCTGCCGCCGTGGTTCCTGTACGAGCCGCTGATCCTTGAAGCAGGTCTCGTCCCGGTGAAGGTAAAGGTCAGCACGGCAACGTTCGACCTGGATTTGGATGCGATTGAGTCTGCCATCACGGAGCGCACCAGGGTTGTGATCATCAATTCTCCCAACAATCCCACGGGGCGGATCTATCCTCCCGAACTGCTGCTCCGGCTGGCGGACATGTTGGAGGCGGCCTCGGTAAGGATCGGCAGGCGGATCTACCTGGTCTCGGACGAGGCCTACAACCGGATTGTGTTCGATGGCCTCCGCTTCCACAGTCCCGTGGAGTTCTATGCGCACACGCTGCTGGCCTATTCCTATGGCAAAACCCACCTCTCGCCGGGCCAGCGGGTGGGCTATCTGGCGCTGCCGCCCACCATGCCGCAGCGGGAGGAGATGCGCCCCGCGATCACCGGCCTGCAGGTGGCGATGGGGTGGGTGTACCCGAATGCGCTGCTGCAGCACGCGCTTCCGGAACTGGAGAAGTTCAGCATCGACGTGGGCCAGTTGCAGCGGCGCCGGGACCGGCTCATGGAGGCGCTGGGCGGCATGGGTTATCGCGTCCATCGGCCTGAAGGCACGTTCTACCTGTTTGCCACCTCCCCCATTCCGGACGACGAGGCGTTCACCGAGTCACTCGTCCGCCGGAATGTCTTCGTTTTCCCGGGCGTACTGTTTGAGACGCCGGGCTTCTTCCGGGTTTCCCTTACGGCCAACGAGGACATGATCGAACGGAGCCTTCCTGCATTCGAAGCGGCGATGAAGGAAAGCATGGACAGGAGCGGGACATGAGCGAACGGACCTACCCCCATGGTGTACCGTGCTGGGTCGACACAGAGCAGCCGGACGTAGACGCGGCTGCTGAGTTCTACGGCGGCCTCTTCGGCTGGACATTTGAAGACGTGATGCCTTCGGGGGCACCAGGCAGGTATCTGATAGCAAAGCTGGGCGGCCGTGACGTCGCCGGGATAGCAAGCAGCGCGGAGGGAACGGCGTGGAACACCTACATAGCAGTCGATGACGCCGACGCTGCAGTCCGGCGGCTGGTGACCGCCGGCGCCAAAGTGCTGGCCCCACCGGCAGACGCGGGAGAAGGCGGCCGCGGAGCGTTGCTGACCGATCCGGAAGGGGTCGAATTCCGCATCTGGCAGCCGAAGCGGCGACTGGGGGCGCAGGTGGTCAATCAGCCGGGGGCCTGGAATTTTAGCGACCTGCATACGGCTGACCCCAGCGGGGGCATTGCGTTCTACGAGGACGCGTTCGGCTGGCAGGTGGACGATGTCGGCTTCGGGCTGATGGTTCGCCGGCCGGGTTATGGCGACCACCTTGAGGCGACCATCTACCCGGACATCAGGACCCAGCACTCAGAAATCGCCGCCCCACCCGGCTTCGATGACGCGATCGCCTGGGTCGTAGCAACGGCCGCCGATGAACCGCCGCACTGGCACGTGACGTTCGCCGTTGCCGACCGGGACCAGGCTGTTGCTGACGCAATCCGGCTGGGGGCCGGAATCCTTCGGCAGTACGACACCGGGTGGACGCGCGAGGCATTGATCCGGGACCCGCAGGGAGCAAGGTTCAGCGCCAGCCAGTTCACGCCACCGACAGGCTAAGCGATCCGTCAGATCGCTATTCTTCGGCTAGCGCGCCAGCACTCCCCCGACTGCAGCGGCGACGGCCTCTTTGATCCGGCTGTGAAGCGCGCGCAGGCCGTGCCGGTCCGTGCGGACTTCAACAATGCTGCGGCCCTCGATCGGCTGCGTGAGCGCCTCGGCGAGTGCCGCCGTCGTACTTACCGAGCAATGCCCGACGCCGTACGCTGCAGCAAGTGCCGCAATGTCCACTGTATGGGGGGTGCCGAAGAGGCGCTCGACGGCGTCACCATACGTTCCCGCCTCACGCACGGCGCCGTGCTCCAGCAGGTCGAAGATGGCCCCGCCGGCGTCGTTGAGCACAACGATCCGCAAGTGCGGCTCCTCCTCCCCGGTGCCCAGGAGCAGGCCGCCGGCGTCGTGCAGGAAGGTGACATCGCCCAGCAGGACGGTGGTTTCCTGCCGCGCGCCGAGTGCAACCCCGGTGGCTGTGGAGATGGTGCCGTCGATCCCGGCGAGGCCGCGGTTCGCATAAACGGTGGCGGCAGGTTCAGGAGCGGGCAGGCCGGCCAAGTCCACGTCGCGGATTCCGTTGGAGGAGCCCAGCAGCAGCTGGCCCCGGGAATGTTCCCACACCAGCGACCCGACGGCCGGACCGGTGGCCGGCGCTCCCTCAGCGAGGATACGATCCAGCGCGTGCTGGGCGGCCGATCCGGCAAGCAGCCAGGTATCCAGCCATGTGGATGGCCCGCGGCCGGCAAAATCTGCCAGGTCCGCAAGGCTTTCCAGGGGCAGCTCGGTGCGCCGGCCGGGCTCGTACCAGGCCACCGGAACCGGCTGGTAGAGAGCGGCTTGAACGTCCGCGCGGGCCAGCAGGGCTGCGACCGGCCGGGACAGAGTCGGCCGGCCGAACAGGACCACCCGCTCAATTGGCGCTGCTGCCCCGGCTCCAAAGTGCTCCAGCAGAAGCCGGTACGGGCCCACGGCGTTCGGCCCGAAGCGGGCGTTGGAGGACGGCTCGGCCAGCAGCGGCAGGCCGTGCGCGCGGGCGAAGGCCTCGGCGACCGGCCCGGCGTCGTGCCCTGCGAGTACCACCGTGCGGCGCTCGGGCAGGTTCTCGGATGCAGGCGGCAGGTTCATCACGAGCGGCTCGCTGGCGAGCCGGTATCGCGGCCGTTCTGCCGCCGCCGGCAACGTCGCGCCGGCCTCGGGAACCAGCGGATCGCGGAACGCCAGGTTGAGCTGGACCGGGCCGGGGGCCAGGTCGGGGAACGCACCGGTGGCCGCCGACAGGCCGGTCCGGATGGCGCGTTCGGGGTCGGTGCCTGCGGGGACGTCGACGGCGAAGCGCACCTGTTCCCCGAAGATGTCGGGCTGGATGGTGGTCTGGTTGGCGCCTGTGCCGCGCAGCTCGTCCGGCCGGTCAGCGGACAGGACGATGAGCGGGACGGCCGCATGGTTTGCCTCCATCACCGCGGGAAGGAGATTCCCGACGGCGGTCCCGGACGTCGTGAGGACGGCGGCGGGCGAGCCGGTGGACAGGGCCAGGCCCAGCGCAGTGAAGCCGGCGGAACGCTCGTCGATGCGGACCAGCAGCTCCACCCTGCCCTCCGCCGATGCCTCAGCCAGCGCGTAGGCCATGGGAGCGGACCGGGACCCGGGCGACACCACCACGTGCTGCACACCGCCGTCGACCAGGACCCCGACGGCGATCCGCGCGGCCGCGACGGCACTTAACTCAGGGGCGGCACCGGAAGAGTCTGCGGGGAAGGTGCCCGCTTGCGGGGAGCCGATGGGGGAAGCGTCCTGGCGGGGGGCGTCGGGGGCGGAATCGTTGTGCGAAGTCACCAAACCAGTCTGCCACCCCCGACGCGCCATCACTTCCCGCACCAAAACGCCCGACGCTCTATCACTCGATGCGCCTAAAGCCGGAACGCTCTATCACTCGATGCGCCTGAAGCCGGAACGCTCTATCACTCTCCTGAAAAGAGTGATAGAGCGTTTTGGAATTACCCGCGTTAAGTGAGAGAGCGTTGGATTCCGACAGACCCTACACCGGGACGAACCTAGCCGCGGAACACCTGGATCACGGACGGGCGCGGCGCACGTGCTTGGCCCGGGGCCGGCGTCGTGCCTGCCGCAACGTAGTCCGGGAAGAAGGAGACTTGCGAGTCGAACGATCCGTCCTCGCCCGGGTGCTGCACTGCGACGAACACGGTGCGCTCCTCGTCGTGGATGATGGGGCCACACGTTTCGCCGTCGCGCGGGACGGCGAGGAACTGTTCCACCCTTCCGCGCTCGGCGCCGTCCAGGGTGACCTTGAACAGGCCGTCCGCCCGGCCGATGCCGGAGGGGGCACCGTCGGTGGAGATCCAGAGGTTGCCCACGGAGTCGAACGCGAGGTTGTCCGGGCACGAGATGGGCGAGACCTTGTCCACCGGGAAGCCGGAGAAGTAGGTGACGTCGCCCTGGGCCGGGTCGCCGCAGACCATCAGCAGGTTCCAGGTGAACGTGGTGGAGGTCTGGTCCCCAGTTTCAGTGATCTCCACGATGTGGCCGTCGCGGTTCTGGTTGCGCGGGTTGACCTCGGTGGCGCCCTCGTTGGAACCCGTGCCGCGGTTGGAGTTGTTGGTGCACGCCACGTAGACCTTGCCGGTGTGCAGGCTGGGCTCCACGTCCTCGCAACGGTCCATCTTGGTGGGGCCAACCTTGTCGGCGGCGAGGCGGGTGTACACCAGCACCTGCTCCACGGACATGCCCGGCACTGCTGACTTGCCGTCCACCACCAGCGGCAGCCACTCGCCGATACCGTCGAACGCACCATCTGAGGGCACTGCACCGGTGCCACTGATTTCAGCGGTTGGCGAGTTGCCCGTGAACCTGGCGACGTACAGGTTGCCCGCGGACAGCAGTGTCATGTTGTGCTTGCGGTCGCCCTCGCGGTACTTGTCCTTCGAGACGAACTTGTAGAGGTAGTCGAAGCGCTCGTCGTCGCCGGAGTAGGCCACGACATGCCCGGACTTGGCCACGATCACGTTGGCGCCCTCGTGCTTGAAGCGGCCCAGCGAGGAGTGCTTCTTGGGGGTGGAATCGGGATCGAACGGGTCAACCTCCACGATCCAGCCGAAGCGGTTGGCTTCATTCTCATAGCCGGCGTTGCGGGTGTCCCAGCGCTTCTCGTCCAGCTCCCACTTGCGGGCGGTGGCCTTGTTGGTCAGGCCGTAGCGCTTGTCCTCGGCGGAGGTGCCCGGGGAGACGAAGTAGCCGTTGAAGTTCTCTTCGCCGGAGAGGATGGTGCCCCAGGGGGTGGTTCCGCCGGCGCAGTTGCCCAGGGTGCCCTTGATGAAGCGGCCGTCCTTATCGTCAACAGTCTTGACCAGCGACGAGCCGGCGGCCGGGCCGGTCAGCTCGTAGACAGTGTTGTTAAGGTACCGGCGATTCAGCGGCGCACCCTTGACGTAGGTCCACGGTTTGTTCTTGTTCTGGCGCTCCAGCTCCACCACGGTGAGCCCGTGCGCGGCTGCCCCCACAGCACGCATCTGGTCCGCAGGCATGGTGGCCGGGAACATGATGTTCTCGTTGGTGTACTCGTGGTTGGAGAAGAGCACCGCGCGGCGGCCCTTGCTGCCCGGGATCTCCAGGATGTCCGTGTAGTCGTTGTTGTAGCCAAACTGCTTTTCCTGCGCAGCGGCCGTCTGGTTGTTGAGGTCGAACTCCGGCGCGTCCTTAAAGATGGGGTCCCCCCAACGGATCACCGGCTGCCAGGTGAAGCCTTCGGGGACGGTGACTGCGTCCACGGCGGCATCGATCGAGGGGATGGCCGTGAACTCCAGCTTGGACTTCCCGAAGCCTTCCTTGGCAGCCTTCGAGAGGCCCGCAGCGCTGGCGGATTCAGGCGAAGTGACGGCACTGCCGAGTACGACGGCGAGCGCACCGGCGGCGCCGAAGCCCAAGGCGGCGCGGCGGGACATTGTCGCAGAGGCGATGTCGCGGAAATAGCTGTTGGAGCTGGTGTTGCAGACGTCGCCGGCGCAGGCGTTGTCGCACTTCAGCGCGCAGGTGACGGCACTGCGCTTGCCCTTGGTATGGCCGAGCATCGGCAGCAGGGTGAACTTGCGGGCAGTCGTTTCAGACATGGGGGCCTTCCAGGGAAAATCGATGCGGTTCCCTCACCCTGTCAGCCGGTTTCTACGCGCAGTAGTCAATAAGGTGAAGCTCTGGTTAACCGCTCGTGACCTGCAGGGATGTGATGGAACGTCGACAAAAAGGGCGCGGAAGGTGATGGAGCGTCCGCGGAAAAGGCCCGGAAGGTGATGGAGCGTCGACAAGAAAGGCGCGGAAGGTGATGGAGCGTCTAGGCGGTGAGGAGGGCGTGGACACGGCGGAGCCGGGCCAGCCACCAGTCCCGGCGCTCTGGCGAAGCCGCATACTGCTCGAGCAGCCCGGCGTCGGCGGCGACGTCGCGGAGGCGGATGGCGCCGTCGTCGGCCACGAGCGGGTCCATGGTGATGTCGGATTCGAACAGGGACACGGTACCAAGCCCGCACGCGTAAGGCAGTTCCGGAAGCGCCGCGGCCAGGGCAAGGCCAGCGCGGATCCCCACGGAGGTGTCCAGCGCTGAGCTCACGACGGCGGGAAGCCCGGCCTGCGCCACGATGTCCAGGGCGCGGCGTACTCCCCCGAGCGGCGCCACCTTGACCACGATGAGGTCGGCCGCGCCGGCACGCGCCACGCGCAGGGGGTCTGATTCCTTACGGACACTCTCGTCCGCCGCGATCAGCACGGGTGTTCCGGCGGCCCGCAAGGCACGCCGAACCTCGGCCAGCCCGTCAATGGTCGGCACCGGCTGTTCGGCGTATTCAAGCCCGACGGCGGCCAGCCGCGTGAGCGCCTCGACAGCGGCCGGAACATCCCAGCCCCCATTGGCGTCCACCCGGATGGCTGCATCCGGAAGGGCGGAGCGGACCGCGGCGAGGCGGGCGGCGTCGTCGTCGAGCGTCTGGCCGCGCTCGGCAACCTTGACCTTCACGGCGTCCACCCTGCCAAAGCGCGCAAGGACCTCCGGAACCCGGTCAGCCGGAACGGCTGGAACGGTTGCGTTGACGGGAATCACCGGACGCAGCGGAGTGGGAAACCCTGTCCAGGCGGCCTCGATCGCGGCGGCAAGCCACCGGGAGGCCTCGGCGTCGCCGTACTCGGGGAAGGGGCAGAACTCTCCCCAACCGGCTGGACCCTGCAGCAGCAGGGACTCGCGCGCCATGATGCCGCGGAACTTCACGCGCATGGGGAGGCTCACCACGTGGGCGCCGGCCAGCAGCTCCTGCACGGCAGGCAGGGGGCGCGGGTCCGTAAGCATGGACCCAACTGTACAAGCGGGAGGCGGCAAACCCTTCCATTATATATCCATATGGATATATAATGAGCGCATGGCACGGGCAGCGACGACTACGGACACTTTCAACGCGGTAGCCGAACCCCGGCGTCGGGAAATCCTGGACGCCCTCACTCATGGTGAGCGCCCGGTGAACGAGCTGGTGGAACTCCTCGGCCTGGCCCAGCCCCAGGTCTCGCGGCACTTGCGGGTGCTGCGGGAGGTAGGGGCGGTGGACGTGCGGGATGAGGGCCGGCAGCGGCTGTACCGGCTCAACCCCCAGGCGCTGAAGCCCATCCATGACTGGATCTCCAGCTACCAGCACCTCTGGGGCGAGCGCTTCGAACTGCTGGACGACGTGCTCGCCGACCTCACACAGGAAGACACGCAAGACTAAGGATCAGGACAATGACACAGACAAGCACCATGGACGTGACCTTTCCCAGCGACCGGGAGATCCTCATCACACGGACCGTCGGCGCGCCCCGGCACCTCGTGTACAGGGCCTGGACCACACCTGAACTGGTCAAGCGCTGGTGGCCCGGGCGGCGGGGCGAGATGACCACGGCCGAGATGGACTTCCGGGTGGGCGGCGCATGGCGCTACGTGATGGTGGCGCACGGTGGGTTCGAGGTGGCCTTCCACGGAACGTACCGCGAGATCGTCCCCAACGAACGGATCGTGCACACGGAGGTCATGGAGTCGCCAGGTGCGTCGCCGGACAGCGAGGAAGGGTCCGTGGTCAACACCGTCACCTTCAGCGATGCCGACGGCGGCGCCACCCTGGTCAGCATCCGCACCGACGCAGGCAGCAAGGACGTGCGGGACATGATTGCCCAGTCCGGCATGGAGGGCGGCGTGCGCGAGCAGTTCGAACTGATCGAGGAACTTACCCGGAACCTGGGGTAAATGCCGCCGGGGCCGGGCTCACCCGGCATCCCCGGCACATGCGGCGGGATCCCAGCTTTCTGTGACAACCTTGAAGTGATGACTTCTCAACGGCAGGCACAGACCAGGACCCCAGCACGCCCCGCTCCGGGCTCGGGTTTCTTTTTCGTGCTGGCCACGCTGGCCTGCGTTGCAGGGCTCGTCGCCACGTACTACTACTTCGTCCAGACCACTACGGGCCAGTTCATCGACGAGTCCGCGCTGGTGGAGGCCGTCGATATCCACGGGCCGGCGGGCAAGGCGACCACCAGGTTCCTGGATCTGCTGCCCACCATCTCACTGGTGATGGCCGCCGTCGTGGTGCTCTTTGTCACGGTGATCCGGAAGCACTGGACGGAAGCCGGCATTGCGGTGACTGCCTGCATCGGCGCGAATATTGCCACCCAGGTCCTGAAGGATGTGCTTCCGGCCCGGCCGGACAAGGGCGTGGTGACGCTGGAGCTGAATTCGCTGCCGTCCGGGCACACCACCCTGGCGGCGTCGGCGGCGGCCGCGGTGTTCCTGATGGCCTCGCCCCGGTGGCGCCCGATGGCCGGTTTTGTGGGCGGCACATTCGCGATTGCCTCGGGCGTCTCCACGCTGATCAACCAGTGGCACCGGCCGGCCGACGTGGTGGCGGCGTTCCTGCTGGTGGGCGCTTTCATGATTCCGGCAGGCTGGCTCATCATCCGCCGCGGGGCGTGGAATGCGTGGGACGGCTTCGGCGGGCACATCGGGTCGGCCCGGATCTGGCTCACGCTGCCGGTACTGATCGGGCTGGCGTCGGCTGCGGTGGCGATGTATTCGCTGGTCCGGATCGCGCCCAGTCCCTGGCAGGAGGTCAGCACCACCAACTATTTCTGGGCCGGGATCTCGCTGATCGTGATCGCCGGGTATCTGGCCACCGTTGCCACCACCGCCCTGTTCGCCTATGCCGCACGACGGCGGGACTCGCCCAGGCGCTGACGTCACCTGGCGTTAGCCCACCCCGTGGTGCTGGAGCCACATCTCCAGCAGCGCCAACTGCCAGAGGACGTTGCTGTTGACGGCTGTCCGTTGGGTGTTGGGGTCTGCCAGGAGGCCGTCGATATAGGCCGGCTGGAACAGTCCCCGCTGCTTGGCCTCCGGTGCGTGGAGCGCCTCGCGGACGATGGAGATGAACGGTTCCTCAAGGTGCCGGAGGGCAGGGACCGGGAAGTACCCCTTGGGCCGGTCCACCACGGCTGCGGGCAGCATCTGCCGGCCCAGGTCCTTCAAAATGCCCTTTCCGCCCTGCGATGCCTTGAGTTCCGGCGGGCAGGACGCGGCGAGCTCCACCAGTTCATGGTCCAGGAACGGCACCCGGGCCTCGATGCCCCAGGCCATGCTCATGTTGTCCAGCCGCTTGACGGGATCGTCCACCATCAGCAGGTGGGTGTCCAGCCGGAGCACCGCGTCCAGGGCGGTGTCCGCACCGGGTGCGTCCAGGTTGGCGGCCAGGACCCGGTTGCTCACATCGGTGGCGCAGTACCACTCGGGCTCCAGGATGTTCAGGAGTTCTTCATGGCTGTGGTCCACGAAACTTGAGGTGAACGTGGACAACGCCTCCGAAGGGCCCACAGAAGCAAGCGGCTGGTGGTATCCGTACCCGCCAAAGACCTCATCGGCGCCCTGGCCACACTGCACCACCTTCAGATGCTCGGCGACAGTCCGGCACAGCAGGTGGAACGCCGTCACGTCGTGGCTGGCCATCGGTTCGGACATCGCCCCCATGGCCCCATCGATGGACGGCGCGAACTCGGAGGTGCTGATGTGCAGTTGCTCATGCTGCGTACCGAACTCCCGCGCAATGAGGTCCGAGTAGGCGAACTCGTTCCCGGAGTCCCCGCCGGCGCCGTCAAACCCGATGCTGAACGTGGACAGTCCGTGCTGGCCCTCCCCGGCGAGCAGGGCAACGAGGAGGCTGGAGTCCAGGCCCCCGGAGAGAAGGACGCCCACCGGCACGTCGGCCACCATCCGGCGTCGTACTGCCGTTTGAAGGGAACCGCGGACGGCTTCCTGCCAGTCCCCCGCGGACCAGTCCGCGTGCTCCGCGCGGCGCGTATAGCCGGGTTTCCAGTACTCGCGGTCATGCCAGGTTCCGTCGGCACGGATGGTTCGGATGGTGGCGGCCGGCAGCTTCTGGATGCCGCGCAGGATGGTCCGCGGCGCGGGGACGATCGAGTGCCAGCTCAGGTAGTGGTGCAAGGCTGTCTCGTCAATGGACGTATCCATTCCGCCCGAAGCCACCAGCGCGGGCAGGCTGGAAGCGAAGCGCAACCTTCCCGCAAGCTCGCAGACGTACACCGGTTTGATGCCCAGCCGGTCCCTGACCAGCAGGACTTCCTGCCGCTGCGGATCGTAAAGAGCCACCGCGAACATCCCCACCAGGTGGTGGACAAAGTCGTCGCCCCACTTCCGGTAGGCCTTCAGGATCACCTCGGTGTCGCTGTTGGACCGGAAGGTGAATTCCCGCTCCAGTTCCCGGCGCAGTTCCTTGTAGTTGTAGATGCAGCCGTTGAACGTAACGGCCAGACCGCCGTCGTCCAGCATTGGTTGCGCCCCTGCCTCGGAAAGGTCAATGATGCTGAGGCGCTGATGCCCCAGTGCCACCCAGCCCGACTCCCAGGTCCCCCGCCCGTCAGGCCCCCGCGACGTCATTGCCCCCATCATCTTCAGAACCGACTCCTGGGAGGCCTTTCTCCCGTTGAAGGCGATTTCGCCGGCTATTCCGCACATTTCAGGGTCCTCGTTCCTGATCCTTGCCTAAAAACTCTGGTCGCTCGCCAGCAGCGGCGAATCATTCAGCTTCCGAAGCATTGTTGCGGGCAGGCTGCTCGCATGGACGGCGTCGGCGATGACGTCGCTAAGGCTGCCCGCTTTGGCGTAGGCCTGCCGCTGCCTTGCAGCACCGGTGCCCCTGGTCAGGACCTGGAACAGCAGGGATTCCACAACGTCGAACTCGCCCTGCTCCTTCAACACCGGCTGGATGAAGTCCAGCAGGGACATGACCACTTCGAAGGCGGCACGGGGCTGGCCTGTCAGCGGATCCACCAGTTCGCCGTCGAGCCCAAACCGGCCCGCCTGCCAGGAGGCGAGCCGAAGCTGTACTGCAGAGGCAGGCACCGGGGGCACGCCCGCGCGCCACTGCCTGGCGGCTGTCTCCGCCAGGCCGCGCACCAGGGCGGCGAGCAGGACGGCGTCGTCGGCGAACAGGCACACATCCGCCACCCGGATTTCCACGGTGGGGTGATGGTGGCTAAGCCTGGCGTCGAGGTAGATCTGAGCCAGGTCCAGGGGAACGCCCGAGCGGAGCATGTCCTGGATGTGGGCGTGGTAACCCTCAGCGGAGCCGAAGATTTCGCTGGGACCAGCGGTGGGCCACCTGTTCCAGGCCTGGGAGCGGTAGCTTGCATAGCCGGTGTCCACACCGTTGCAGAAAGGGGAATTCGCTGTGAGGGCCATCAGGACCGGGAGCCAGATCCGGATCCGGTCCAGGATGGCAACGCCTTCCTCGTCCGAGTCGATCTCCACGTGGACGTGGCAGCCGCAGGTCAGCTGCTCAGCCGCCGTCACGCCGAACTTTTGCATCAGGCGCTCGATCCGCTCGCCCGGCGCGGCAGTGGAACGCACCGGAAAAGGCGATGTGGCAAGGGCAACGGAGCGTGCTCCCACTGCGCGGGCGGTGGAATCCGCGCTCACCCGCCGGGCCGTGAGGTCCTGCGCCAACTCATCCAGGCGGATCCTTGGCAGCGTACAGGCTTCGATCTGTTCCTGCTTCATTTCACTGCTGAGCCCGTCATCGTCACTCAGGCGGTCCAGCACTTCGCCCAGTGGGACGGCATGCCCGCTCGCGTTGTCGACGATGAGGAACTCTTCCTCCACACCCAGGCGGCGCATCAGCGCTGCCCCTTTGGGCCGGCAACTCCCCTATGTGGGACTCGTCCATGGGCAGGAGGAAAAACGTTACGGAAACCAGCCATCTATGACTCCCTGGATAGGACCATGAAGCGTTTGGCTTAACCTCAGTGTCAGAACATACTAAGCATGCTTATTTCCTGTCCGCAAGGAAAAACACGTGAAAACGCCCCGAAACACGGCCTATTGCGCGCTGCTTCGGGGCGTCCCCTTGGCCTTTTTCAGGAGCACTTGGCCACCTGCGGATAGCTATTACGCTCAGACGAGCGGCGGCCCCGCGAGGCTGGCATTGATCTCCGCAGTGACCGCCGACGCCCGCTTGGCCGGCAGGAGGCGGGACAGGAACTTCCCCCGGGCTGCTTCGACGAAACCATGGAAAAGGCCGAAGTCCTCGGGCAGCTCCTCCGGGTGCCACTGGATGCCCATGGTGAAGGTGCTCGCGGGGTATTCGATGGCTTCCACCACTTGGTCCTCGCTCCAGGCTGCAGCAACAAGGCCCTCGCCGAGCTTGTCCACCGCCTGGTGGTGGGAGACCGGCACTGGTCCGGGGTTCGCGCCGATCAGCTGCTCAAGCCGGGAGCCGGGCTTGATTTCCACCGGGATCCTGTTGAAGTTGTAGCCGCCGGGCTGGTACTGGCCGTTCCCGATGACGTCGGGCAGGTGCTGGTGGAGGCTGCCGCCCAGCGTGACGTTCAGCAATTGCTCACCGCGGCAGATGCACAGCAGCGGAACGTCCTGGCGGATCGCCTCTTGGATCAGGGCCCGCTCCCAGGCATCACGCTCTGGGCGTGGGGCATCGGTTTCCGGGTGGGCTTCCTGGCCGTAGAGGGACGGGTCCACGTCCCAGCCCCCGGGAACCACCAGACCGTCGAGCCTGCCCACAAGCAGTTCGATCATGCCTGCCATGACAGGCTGGGGAGGCAGCAGGATGGGCACACCGCCCGCGGCGATGATGGGATTCAGGTACGTCTCGGGCAGGAATGCCGCCCTGACCGTGCCGCAACCATCGGTCCCAGCCTGCTCCAGGTACGTGGTGAGTCCGATGATGGGTTTCATCGCGGCGTCGGTGGTCTGCACAGTGGTCCTTCCGGGAAATTTCTCTGCCTCCAATTTTATGGTGGCGGAAGGCACTGCATGTTTCGTGCAGGTCAAATGCAGGTGTCAAGAAGGTCACACTTCCGGGCTTAGCGAAGGTCCCGGGGTACCACTGTGAAGCGGCGGTTGCGCAGGGACGGCACACGGGTCCTGACTGCCGCGATCCGTTCGGGTTCGAGCTCGGCAAAAATGACCCCGGGTGCCTCGCCGGCGTTGGCGATTACCACCCCGAAGGGGTCAACCACGATCGAGTAGGCAGTGGCCAGCGGCCCGCTCTGGTTGGCCGTCACCACGTAGGTGGTGTTCTCGATGGCACGGGCACGCACCAAGGTGTTGAAGTGGTCTTCTTTCCCCGGGCCGACGATCCACATGGCCGGCAGCAGCAGGACGTTCGCCCCGGCGTCCACCAGGTAGCGGGCGCTTTCCGGAAACCTGAGGTCGTAGCAGGTCAGCATGCCCAGGCGCAGCTGCCCGAAGGAGAGCAGGGACGGCTCGGTGATGGCGCCCTGGCTGGTTCCGTCGCTTTCGCGGTAGCCAAAGGCATCGTAAAGATGCACCTTGCGGTACGTGCCTTGAACTGAGCCCTCCGAGTCAAGGGCCACCAGGGTGTTGAACGGAAGGCCGCCGGGGTTCGTCTCGGCGGTTCCTACCACCACGGGCAGGTGGAGTCCTCTTGCGAGCACTGCGATCCCGCTGATGAATGGGCCGTCCAAGGGCTCTGCGACTTCCGCGAGGACACTTGGGGGTTCGGTGCCGGCGTACAGGCTGGACTCGGGAAGCACCAGCAGGTCCGCGTTGTTCAGGGCGGCAGTTTCCATCAACTGTTGTATCTGCACCAGGTTCCGCTGCGGTTCGCTGCCGGCACTGAACTGCCCGCACGCAATTCTCACTTCGGCCCTCCTGCCACGGCGAAACGGCTCCCTTCACCAAAGGTTCGCACACCCCGGTCTGCGCGAATAGGCCCAGTGGTACGTTCCCGGCCTATGCGCCGCTGACCTGCGCAAACGCCGAGGAACACTTGACAAAACCTTGACGAATTACCCATGAGTAATTTGATCCAGCTCCACCAAGCTATTCCTATCGGAGCCGCACAGGCTCACAGGGTCTCTGCGGTTACCGCAAAAGTTTTAGGGGTATGACATGAGCAAGGTTGCTGGACGTAAGAAGCGCATCATCGGCACCACTGCCGCGCTGGTAGCTATCGGCGGCGGTGCAGCTTTCGCCTACTGGACGGCCACGGGCTCGCACGACACCACTACCAAGGCCGGCACCTCCAAGAACTTCACCATCACCAGCACCGTTGCCGGCGATCCGCTCTCCCCCAACGGTCCAGTCCAGACTTTCACGTTCACCGTGAAAAATCCCGCTGATGCCGGCGTCCAGAAGCTGACCAACGTTGTTGTGACTGTCGCCGGCGCCAATGGTTCCGCTTGGACCGAGGTCTCCGGGTGTTCTGCCCTGGACTTCGCTGTAGGCACGCCCAGCTTCACCGCAACCGAGATCCCGGCCAATGGCACGGTATCCGGCACCGTATCGCTTCAGATGGTCGACCGCCCCGGCGTCAACCAGGACGGTTGCAAGGGCGCCACGGTGCCCCTGCACTTCACGGCCAGCTGAAGAGGGCAAGGAGTCACTTCCTGAAGCAGTCCATCAGCTTCGTAGCCCAATGGTGATGAAGTCCGCCTGACCGCTATCAAGCTCGATTTTTTCCGGAAGGTCCCCGTGCCCACAAACGCCAGCTCCCCCGAAGCCACCCCCCGGCTTCGCCGGGAGCTGGTTTGGTTTAACTGGCTCCTGCGGGCCGGAGTGCTGGCCGTCGTGATCCTTTTTATTGCTGCTTTCGCAGGCGCTGCTCCCGCTACAGCGCACTGGCGGGCTTCCGGATCCGGAAGTACGACGGCGTCAGTCGCCACGCTGCTTCCGCCCACCAACGTTTCGGTGCCGGCAAGCAGCAACTCCAACGTTGCCGTCAGCTGGACAGGGTCCAGCGGCGCGGTGGTTCCGACGGGCTACTTCGTCACCCGCATCACCGGTTCCACGGCCGTGGCCGCTTGCGGCTCCAGCCCGGCCGCTCCGATCGCAGGCACATTGTGCACGGACGCATCAGTCCCGGAGGGCACGCACCGTTATCAGGTAACGGCCGTCCACCGTTCCTGGACAGCAGCAGGCCCCGTCAGCGGAAACGTGACGGTGACCAGCCTTCGTGACCTCTCCTTCGACTCGCAGCCGTCCGCCACCGTGACTGCCGGCTCGCCGATTGCATCTTTCAGCGTGCAATTGCGGACCATCTTCGGGCTTGAGGTGTGGGAACGGGGAGTCCCGGTCACCATCAGCCTTGGCGCCAATCCGGCTGCCGGGACGCTGTCCGGAACGGTCACCGCCACCACCGATGGGTGGGGCACAGCCACGTTCAGCGGCCTCTCAACCAACAAGGCAGGCGAGGGCTACACGCTGATCGCTTCCAGCCCTGGTTACGCCGGCGCCGTTAGCAGCGCGTTCACGGTTGTTCCGGCCGCAGCCAGCAAGCTGATAGTCACCAGCGGCGCAGCCCTGACGGGCCCGGCCTCAAGTGCGGCAACCCTTGGCCCGGTGACCCTTCAACGCCAGGATGCTTACGGCAACGCCGTTACTGCCGAAACTTCCAGCGTCTCGCTCGCCACCAGCTCCGCCGGAGCCACCATCTTTTCTGCCACGGCAAACGGCGCCAAGGTCTCCACTGTGACCATCCCCGCCGGGTCCTCGTCGGCGTCGTTCTTTTACGGGGACACCACAGCTGGCACCGCGGCCATCACTGCAGCTTCTCAAGGCCTGGCGGCTCCCGCCCCGGTGACCGCGACCATCACCGCCGCAGCCCCGGGGCGCCTCACGTTTGATGCCATTCCCGCCGTCGTCTTCAAGAACACGCCCATCACGCCGCCGGTGATCGTCCATGTCCTGGACGCCTTCGGCAACCGGGTTGATAGCTCCGCGCAGGTCATGCTTCAGTCCAACTGCACCATCAAGGGCACGCTTACGCGGGCAGCGTCATCAGGCCTCGCCGTTTTCACCGACCTCGAAATTGCCGGTAAAGCTTCTGGGTGCGTCCTGACGGCCAGCAGCGGTACGCTCGCCACGGACACGAGCAACCCCTTCAACGCGGACTAGCAACGCAGGCTAGGATCGCTAGGACCAGGCGGAAAAAGGACTGTAATGACCGGCGCCAGCAGGCAGGAACAAGGACCCTCCGGCGAGAGCGGACCGCCGGACCTGCAGCACCCCCGCTTCGCCCGGGCGTACGCGCGGGCCGTGGAGGAGATGAACCGCCGCGGCGGCACGGAACACCGGCGAGCCATCCTTTCACGCCTCAGCGGGACCGTCATCGAAATCGGCGCGGGTAACGGCTCGTCCTTCGCGCTCTACCCGGAAACGGTGACCCAGGTCCTGGCCATCGAACCGGACGACTATCTCCGAAACCTCGCCCTGGCCAGTGCGTCCTCCGCGCGGGTGCCCATAACGGTTCGGGCCGGCGCCGCCGAACAGATTCCCGCGGACGATGCCGGCACGGACGCCGTGGTGGCCAGCCTCGTCCTGTGCAGCGTGGCTGACCAGGCCACTGCACTCGCTGAAATCCGCCGGGTCCTGCGCCCCGGAGGGACACTCGCTTTTTACGAGCACGTCCGTTCCCACAACCGCCTGCTGGCCGCCGCCGAAGACCTGCTCACCCCGGCCTGGCAGCGGATGGCCGGCGGCTGCCACCCCAACCGGGACACGCTCCGGGCCATCACCGCGGCGGGATTCACGGTGCAGGCCAGCCGGCGGTTCGACTTCTCGGCAGGTCCGTTGGCCCCTCCCGTCGCGCATATCCTGGGCACAGCCACCCGCGCAGGCGGCCCCAGCGGCCGTTGACGTGCCCCGCGCCCACGGAGTCCATGAAGCCAACTCCGGCAATGCGACGGTCTAGGAGGCCGGGGAACCCGCCCTCCGCAGCCGATCCGGCGGGTGCAGGTCGATGATCGGAAGGTGCCCGTCGGTGCGGATGGCGTCGCCGCCGCCGTTCCTGTGGTGGTATCCGCTGGAGTAGTTGAGGATGACGTGCACGGACTCAACTGCGTTGGCTGAGCGGAGGGTCTCGATGATGAAGTCGCGTTCCTCGTCCGTCCGGTCGGCGATCTTGTGCGTGATCTGGAAGGTGAACAGGGACAACCCCACGCTGCGGTCGTAGGTCCCCGCCCCCACCCAGTCCACTGACAGTCCGCCGGGCAACATCCAGCCGGCAGGGCATTTCCAGAACCGGACGTGGTGGCGTTTACGCGGATTCCCGTCGATTTCCCGCTGGAACGCAAGGTCCTGCTTGTTGCCGAACACATAAAGCGAGCTCACCGGGGCTTGCGGGTAGCTGCGCCCCAGGACCGTCGAGGTCAGGGTGCGCCAGGCGGTGGCCAGGGTAATGGGATCGGCTTCCACCCACCCCGCCGTCCGCATCGCCTGGCGCAACTCCTCCTTGGGTCCCACTACGGCAAGGTTCACGGGATCCCCCAGTACGCCGTCGCCCGTCCTGGTCCGCCCGATGAAGTAGTCCGGGATGTACAGGCTGCTGAGGATCTTGTGGATACGCGGCAGCAGTGCGTAGGCCAGGATCAGCCAGACCGGCAGGAACACCCAGGCCTGTTCTGGCCCGCGCGAAAGCCGGGCGAGCAGGAAGTAGTAGACAGCCCAGCCCACGGCTATGGTCACCACCAGGTACAGCAGCCGCTGCAGGACAGCGAGGACTGTTGCCCACCTGCTTTGCCGGCGCTCCACAGCACTGCTGGAACGCGAGTGGTCCGGCTCTTCCGGGACGGCCCGCTTGCGGCCGGCGTCACCAGTGGACGTCACAGTGCTTCTCCTTTCGGTCGCCAACTCATGACCAGCCTAAGGTGCAGCCGGAAGACTGCATCCCAACCGTTGGCGGAAGCGAAGCGTCACGCCGGAAGGTTCAACTGCTCCACGATGATCCGCGACGTTTCGGAATCCCCGAGGATCCGGAAGTGCCCGGCGACAGACAGCTGAATATTGGTGGCGCCCGGCAGCACGCTGCCCTCGGGAATATGCGGATCGAACGGCCCATAGATGGAGGTGATGCGGCTGTTGATGGTCTCCTCCCTGGCCAGCTGGAGGGTCAGGGCGTTACGCGGGGAGAAGATGCGCAGGCTGGGCAGCAGCATGTACTTGGCGTAGCGCGACCCGGAAAACGGCGTGCACACGGCGATCATCCGGTCGATCCGCTGCTCCGGATCGAGGTTCAGCATCGCATACTTCCCAATAAGCCCGCCCTTGCTGTGCGCCACAATGGCGGCGTCCCGCAAGCCCGCTTCCTCCAGGTGCTGGGCCACGAGCCTGGCGGCAGCGGGCACGTCCAGGCTGTTCCGCTGCAGCACGGTCACCACGTGAACAGGATGTCCGGCGTCATGGATGCACTGGATGAGGGGCAGCATAAACTGCCAGTTTTCGTACACGCCGGGGATGATCACCACGGGAGCGCGGTGGCCTTGGTGGAACGAGCCGGGCTGGACGCGGGAGAGCATGCCGCGGACCTGCCATACGCCGGCATAAAGGTAGTCATGCAGCCACCACGCGCCTTTTTGCAGCGCGCTGATTCGAGTGGGCGTTCCCGTTTCACTCATCTGTTGAGGATAGCGCCCCGTCAGTAGTTCCGCCGGTGCTTCAGCTTGGGAATGACGACGGCGAACACGGCCGCCGCCGCGAACCCGAGTATGCCCGTGGCTGAGATCCCCGCCCCCAGGGATGCCAAAGCCGTCACCCCGGAGAGGAGGACAGGCCCGCCGGTGGAACCGGCGTCGGCCATAAACCGCCAGAGCCCCAGGAACTGGCCACGCCCACGGTCTGGCGAGAAGTCCGCACCCAGCGTCATCACCAGCCCCGAGCTGATCCCGTTGCCGAATCCGATCAAGAGCGCCGCAAGGAGCAACCCCACAAAGGACCCTGTGAGCGGAATCAGCAGCAGTGCAGCGCCCATCAGCAGGGTGGAGGGGACGGCCACAAACTGTCGGCCCTTCCGGTCCATGAGCTTGCCGGCCGGATAGAAAACCAGCATGTCGATCGCCCCGGAGAGGCCGTAAATCAGGGAGGCCGAGGTCGCGTCCAGGCCCAGGTGGTCGGCCCATAGCGGGATGACCACCTGGCGGGACGAGCGCAGCGCGCTGAGCAGCAGTATCCCGGCGCCCACGCTCAGGAAGACGCCTGCATGGGAAACCGCCACACTGCGGAGGGTGGGCTCCGGGCCGGCACTCCCGTCGTCGCGCGTGTCCGCCAACTCAAGGTCCGGGATGGTGAGGGACAGCAGCGCGGCGGCGGCCATCGCCACCACACCCACCCAGTAAGCCCCACCGATGCCGGAAAACTGCATCACCAAAGCGCCCAGGAACGGGCCAATGAAGACGCCAATCCGGTTCACACCGCCCAGGGTGGACAGCGCCCGTGCCCGGAACGCCACGGGAACGGCCTCGGTGAGGTACTTCTGCCGGGCCAGCCCGAAGACCGCGCCGGACATACCGACGACGGCCATCGCCACCGCGAGCAGCCACAGTCCGTTGGGGATGAGGGA
Source organism: Arthrobacter sp. Hb9-2 (assembly GCF_059091165.1). Classification (NCBI taxonomy): domain Bacteria; kingdom Bacillati; phylum Actinomycetota; class Actinomycetes; order Micrococcales; family Micrococcaceae; genus Arthrobacter; species Arthrobacter sp. Hb9-2. The sequence goes on from NZ_JBNHGJ010000013.1 coordinate 30,733, forward strand.
GGATAAACCGGCTGCAGCCAGCGCCAGTGCGGCCGCAACGGCGGCGCCCACGATGGCCCAGCGTTCGCCGAATTTGAGCGTGACCAGCGATGCGGGCAGGTTGAAAAACCACGAGCCCAGTCCAATCAGCGTGACGATCAGCGCCGCGACTGCAACGGACGCGCCAAGGTCGCGGGCGGTCAGCGCCACCACCGGAAGAATCGCTCCCTGGCCGATCCCGAAGAGCAGGGTGGGGCCAAAAGCGGCCACCGCGATGGCGCTCAGGCTGAACGGTTGGGGGTCGTCCGGGGAAGTCATCAGATTTATCCTAGGGTGGCCGGCAGCAGGGAAATGAAAGACAAACATTTGGGGGTCACAAAACCCTTGCGAAGGACTACCGTTTGCCTTATGGGGTGCTGATTCGCGCCCACTGCCAAAGGGGAGGTTTTTCCATGGGTGAAGTGTGGATCCGTACGCTCGGCAACGGGCTGGTCCGGGCAGACAGGGTCACCGAGATTTCAACTACGCGGGGATCCCTCCACGAGGACCAGGGGTATTCGCTGAAGGTCATCGTGGACGGCAAAGGCCATGTCCTGATCGACGACGGCGAGCTTCAGGGATCCTTGGCCGAGCGGCTCGAATACGCGCGGCACATTGAGGACGCCCTGCTGCTCGCGATGGAGGAGGCGCGGGACAGGGACACCTCCGTGGTCATCTCCTATGAGCCCGAGCGCGAGCGCTGGTCCTCGGCGCCGGTGTCAGTCTTAACCGGGCGGCTTCCTGAAGCTGTGGGCTGAGCCAGTTCCTGGTCGGAAAGTTCGACGGCGGGCGGCGGCTTCAGCTGTCCGTCGTTCCGGCGTGCGTGCGGCTTCCAGCAACGCGGGCCACGGAGCGTCACAGGATCAGCATCCCAATCGGTGTAATAAATACGTAACTGTTGCGTGGGTCACATTTGCCCCTTACTCTGGATGAGGCTTAAGAAACAGGCCAAAGCAAGAAGCTGCAGCGTCGCAGCCAATGCCGGGGAAGGTTTTACAACTTGAATTCAAAGCTCAACATCGTTGTCCGTGTAGATCTCGACCACGCCAAAGCTCTGGTGATTGCAAAGGGGCACATCACCGTTCACAGCGTGAACGCACTTTATGTAGTAGTTAAGCGGGCCAATGCCCTAAGGGAAGGCCTGGACCTGAAGCTGGACATCAGCCACGCGATGGTCGATGCAGAAGCCCTCGAAATGCTTCATACCGCTTCCGAAACGCACCACCTGCCGGCCAGGATCGATCCGCAGCAGGCACCTTGCACCATCAGCGTCCTGGCACCGCGCCGGGAGCACGCGCCCGCAAGGCGTGGACTGATCGCCGCCTAGAAGCTTCCAGGCAAGGCACCCGAAGCGCCCACAATCGGGCCAGAGTGCCAGCCACAGACTCTTTTCTTCCTGGTTTCCACAAACTTTGAGTGCAGCTGTATCCGAATAGACGGGTAGCTGCACTCTTGGTTTGAGGGAACACCCGCACCGGGAACGGTTAGCCGCCGCCGTTTGCGTCCAGCCATTCCTCAAGGAGGCCGGCCGGAAGCGGCCGGGCGAAGTGGTACCCCTGCGCGAGGTCGCAGCCCATGGCCTTGAGCATATGGACCTGGCCGGACGTTTCCACGCCTTCGGCGACTGCCCGGATGCCCACCGCATGCGCCAGGTCGATGCAGCTGCCCACAATGGCCGAATCTCCGGAGTCCGAGCCCAGGCCGTTGATGAAGGACCTGTCGATTTTCAGTTCGTCGATGGGAAATTTCTTCAGGTACGTCAGGCTTGAGTAGCCCGTACCGAAGTCGTCAACAGCCAGCCCTACGCCCAGGTTCTTGAGGGCCGTGAGCGATGCGAGTGCGGCGCTGGGATCGGCCATGAGGGCTGTCTCGGTTATTTCCAGCAGCAGGAGCGCGGGGTCGATGCCCCGCAGCCGGAGGCCGGCTTCCACCATCGGGACCAGTTCGGGGTCGTTGAGCTGGCGGGCAGAAAGGTTAACGGCGAACTCAAGGGCGCCGGGGCGGCCCTGCCGCCGCCAGTTGTCTGCCTGCTTCAGCGTTTCGCCCAGGACCCATGCGCCCAGCGGCCGCACCAGTCCGGATTCCTCGGCCATGGTGATGAACTCCGACGGCGGGAGCAAGCCGCGCGTGGGGTGCTGCCACCTGACCAGCGCCTCCACCCCCCGCGTGCGCCCGGTGCGCAGGTCAATTTGGGGCTGGTAGTGCACGCGGAGGGCGCCTTCCCTGATTCCACGCCGAAGCTCGCCCAACGCGCGCAGCCGGTCCACCGTGGGATCCGTCTCCGCCGGCTCATGCAGCTCCCAGCGGCTGCGTCCCAGCTCCTTGGCCCGGTACATCGCGATATCGGCGCGGCGGATGAGGTCTTCAAGGGATTCACCGTCATCCTCGGCCACTGCCACTCCTATGCTCGCGGAGGTGACGATTTCCAGGCCTTCGATCTGCATCGGTGTCCGGAGGACCTCCAGAAGCCCGGCAGCGAGGGCGGTGGCTTCCTTCGGGCCGGCAAAGGCGCCCACCACAACGAACTCGTCCCCCTAAAGCCGGGACACAGTGTGTGATCCTGCGGCCAGCGACGTCAGGCGCTGCGCGACGGAGATCAGCAGCTCGTCCCCCGCGGCGTGCCCCAGGCTGTCATTGACGGCCTTGAAATGGTCGAGGTCTATGAAGAGGACCGCCGGCCTGCGCGTTCCGGCAGTGCCGCCGGTGGGAAGTTGGTCCAGTGCCGCCTTCAGCCCGGCCCTGTTGGGCAGGCCGGTGAGGGCATCGTGCAGCGCGAGGTAGTGCAGTTCCTTTTCAGCCTCGGCACGCCGGGCCTCGGATTCCTCCGCCGCGCGAAGGGCTGCAACGAGTTCCTTCTCGTACATCCGGCGTTCGTGGGCGCTGAAGATAACCACCCGGACGGCGGCGGGTTCCTCGACCGAGGCCGGGGACCGCGACGCCGAGAGCAGTGCCGCCCGGCGCTGGCCGTCGTCGCCGATAATTTCGACCGCAATCTCGGACACGGCGCCCGTTATCCCCAGCTGTGGGATGCAGTGGGTCGAATACAGGATCTGGTCTCCCACAGGCATGAGGGACTGCAGGGTGGATCCTAGCAAGTCAGAGCGGCTGTGACCCGTCCAGCTCACGAAGGTGTCGTTGACCGCGGTGATGCGGCCGCCGTCGTCCGTCACCAGGTAGCCGCATGGTGCCTGGTTGAACAGCGCTTCGAGGTGGGCCGGGTCCGGACCCGGGGTGTCTGTCACGGACTGGAAGCGAGATATTGCAGGATGGCGTCGGCCGTAGCCTGCGGTGCACTGACGTGCGGGCAGTGGCCCGTGGCCTGCAGGTGCACCAGGGAACTGCGAACCAGGTGCTCGTGCACGTACGTGCCTACCTCCGGCGGCGCGAGCAGATCGTCGGAACACTGCAGGATCAGGCTGTCCGTTGGCACTTTCCCGAGCACCTGCCGAGTGTCTGAGAGGAAAGTGACCCGGGCAAAATGCCTGGCAATGGACGGGTTGGTCCGGCAGAAGCTGCTCCGCAGTTCCTCGGCCAGCTCCGGAGTCTCCGGGTTGGCCATTGCCATCGGAGCCAGCGCTTCAGCCCAGGCGAAATAGTTGCTGTCCAGGGACGCGAGCAGGCCCTCGATGTCGTCCTGTGAAAACCCGCCCACATAGCCCTCCGCAGGGTCGTTGGTGTAGCGCGGCGACGGGGCAACAAGGATGAGCCGGGAGAACCGCTCCGGTTCCTGCGTTGCAGCGATCACCGCCATCATCGCGCTGACGCTGTGGGCCACAAGAATGACGTCCTTCAGGTCCAGGCATGCGCAGATCTCCAGAAGGTCCGCCGCGTAGCCATCCAGGGACCCGTACTTTTCCCGGTCATAGGCGTTGGCGTCAGAATGGCCCGCACCGACGTGGTCAAAAAGCACCAGCCGGTAATCGTCGGCGAAGTATGGCAGGAGCCTGCGCCACATATCCTGGTCGCAGCCGTAGCCGTGGGCAAACATCATCACCGGCCCATCAGCCCGCCCGGACACCGTGACGTTGTTCCGGTGTATCACCGTGGAAACCGCTGCCGTTGCTGCTTCGACCATTCTTGCTGACCCCTGCCTAGGGTGACCTTGTCCTGCCTCAGATACTAGCGGCGGGGGGATGCGGAATCCTAGACTTCAGTCCCTGCGCACCTGGCTCGTGGCCGTTCCCCCACGGCTGGATACGGCCCTGACCGATGTGACCTGTTGACGCGGGCCAGGCTTGGCCACCAGGGACCAGCCGCCAAGGGAGTTGATGGAGACGGTGCCCAGCAGGGTTTCGGCACGTCCGGGCGTGACGTCATAGACCTTCACCGAGGCCGAACCGGTCGGGACGGCCCCGCCGATCCTGGAGGTTCCCGTGACGTCCAGGTCCTTGTTAAGGCGGTGCCGCGCGGTGGTGATGGTGAGGACGTCGGTCTGCGCCGTCGGGGTTGCTGTCGCCGTCGGTGTTGCCTCCGCGGTGGTGGCCGAATCCGTTGGCTCCGCAGTCGCGGTGGCGCTGGTGCTTGGTTCCGGCGTTTCCGTTGTCGGCTCGTCCGTGGGTTCCTCCACCGGTACGGTTTGGTTGATCGGATGCGGCTTCGAGGCGTCGATGGGGTGGTTGGGGTCGGGATCGTTTGTGTCGATGCCCACGCTGAACTGGGCCATCATGTCGTGATCCTCGTGCGGGAGGTTGTGGCAGTGGATCATGTACCGGCCGCGGTGGTGCTCAAATTTCATGAGCAGCCGGACCGTCTCGCCCTCGCCCACGTAGACGGTATCCTTTGGCCCGCGTTCGTAGTTGAAGGGTGCTCTCCCGTTGCGGCTGAGGATTTGGAAGTCGACCAAGTGGATGTGGACCGGGTGGAACCATCCCCCTGAGCTGTTTTCGATTGTCCAGATTTCAACGTCGTTCAGGTCCGGGTCTGCCAGTACTTTCCGGTAGCCGCTCTCCACCACTTCGTCCCACGTCATGCCGCCGAAGGTCCAGATGTCGTTGTCCCGTTTCACACGCATGTGCCGGTTACTAACGGACTGGGACGGCGTCAGGCTCATGGGGGTGCTTGGTGCGAGCAGTTTCGGCATTACCTTTGCGGCCGGCCCGGACGTATCCACCGGTTCATCCGTTACATCAAAAGCCATGACCCTACCGGTGTTGTCGTAGTCAATGTTGTTGTCGTTAGACAAGTTGCGCAGTTCCACGCGTTTTCCAGCCGGGTACTTGGAGAAGTCGATGAGGATCTCGTAGCGCTCAGCACTGCTGTGCCGCCACGACGTCACCTGCTGTGCTGTGGGCATCAGGCCGCCGTCCGTGGCGACCATGGTCACGGGGTCCCCGGTGCTGAGGGAGAAACGGTAGGAGCGGGAAATGGAAGCGTTGAGGATGCGGAAGCGGTAGATCCGCCGCTGGACCTTCATGACCGGCCACGGCGCGCCGTTTACCAGGATGACATCACCCCAGAGGCCGGAGTGAGTGTTGTCGTCATATGCGAGGGAGCCGTTGGCTGCGAACATGGCGTCGGAAACGGTCAATGGCACGTCGAACTTGCCCTGGGGAAGCAGGCTTCGTTCAACCTCGTCGTGCAGGTGGTAATGGCCCGCCAGCCCGGAGTAGACACTTTGTGACGTGTTGTGGGCGGCATGGTCGTGGTACCAGAGGGTCCGCGCCGGCTGGAAGTTGCCGTACTCGTAGTCCTTGCAGTAGCCGAGTCCCGTCAGATCGTTGGCGTACCCGTCGAACTGCGGCAATGAGGCCGCACCGTGCAGGTGGGTGGACGTATCGAGCCGGTACCCCCACTGCGGATGGAGCAGCGGCAGGACGTTGTCCATCATCATGGTGATGCGTTCGCCCTGATTCACCTTGATGGTTGGTCCCGGGAACGTGCCGTTGTAGCCAAGGATGGGCGTGCTCAGTCCCGGCACGATATTCGCCGAGCTGAGCCTCTGCTCAATGCGGTAGTGGTGCCTGGTATGGCCGTCGGCATCCACAGTGGTTTGTGTGGGTTGAAGCACCGACGGGATAGTCAGAGCCCGCTGGTAGGGCCTGGGCATGTTGCCGGCAGCCAGCTGGCTTGCTGACTTTGCCTCCACCGATCGCAGCGGGACGGCAAGCCCAAAGGCGCCAATGATTCCGATACCACCTATTTGCAGTGCCTGCCGGCGTGAAATTGACATGCACACACAGTGGCGGGAGCACATTGCGAAAACATTGGGGAAATCCGGGGGCCCGGTGACGCCAAGGATTTCCCAAGCGGGTCACGCCAAGCTGGCATGACGAAAGAGGCCGCGTTGCCGTGCAAACGGGATCAGGGCCAGTAGAGCGGCGGAAGGGGCGCGATGTCGCTGAGAACACGGGTAGTGGCATTGCCGGCGCTGCTGGCGGCCGGGATGCTGTCGCTGGTCTGGGCGTACATCTACGGCGGCGGCGCGGACCCGGGACTGCTGGACCGGGCGGGCCCGGCCGTGACCTGGGGGCTGCCTGCAGCGAAGATGCTGTTCAACCTCGCCAGCGCCGGCACCATCGGTGCACTGGTCCTGGCAGCCTTCGCACTCCCCCACGGCGGGACCGCCTATCACCGGGCACTTCAGCTTGCCGGATGGTCGGCGGTGGTTTGGGGCGGGGCCGCCGCGGTCCACACGTCCGCAAGCTTCCTGCTCCTTGCCAACAGGGCGCCTACGGCCGGACTCGATGAGGCCTTTTGGATGTACCTGGCCAGGATTGATGCTGGCCGCGCGGGTGCCCTGAGCACGCTGATAGCCGCCGCCGTAGCTTGTTCGTGCTTCCGGCTCAGGAGCCCGCGCCTTCTTGCCGTCACCGCCGCCGCGGCTTTCGCAGGGCTGTTGCCGCTGGTCATGAAATCCCATGCTGCCGGCGGCACCGACCATGCGGACAGCACCATCACCCTGTTCGTGCACGCGGGCGCCGCAGCGGTGTGGCTGGGCGGCCTGCTGGCACTGGTGGTGTTGAGGCCGGCGCTGCCGGCGGGCCAGCTGGGCGTGACCGTACGGCGGTACTCCACGCTGGCGTTGATCAGCTTCATCGCCCTCGCAGTCTCAGGAATCCTGGGCGCCCTCACCAGAATCAGTACGGTCGAGGCCCTCCTGAGCCCCTACGGTGTCATTGTCCTGGCCAAGGCCGGAGTCTTCATCATGCTCGGGCTGTTCGGGGTGCTGCACCGGCGCTGGTTGCTGGGCCGGATTGATAAGCACCCGGCGCGGGGTGGCAGGCACTTCGCTGCCCTCGCCGCCGTCGAACTCGCAGTCATGGGTTCCGCTTCGGGGATGGCCGCGGCGCTTGCCCGGACAGAACCACCCAAGGCCGCCGGGTCCGGGAAGACGTTTGCCGCGGACTTCGCCGCCGGGCTGCCCGAGCCGGGCCTTTGGGAGTACCTTTCGGGCTGGGCTCCTGACCCGTTGTGGAGCCTGGCCTGCGGTTTCGCCGTCTTCGCGTACCTGGCCGGGGTGCGGCGGCTCCGGGCAGGCGGGCGGCCCTGGCCCGCGCAGCGAACAGCGGCGTGGCTGGCGGGCATGGCAGTGCTGTTCGTTGTAACTAACGGGGGCGTGCACCTCTATCAGGGCTACCTCTTTAACGCGCACGTCCTGACCCAGATGATGCTCACCGCCGTCGTACCGTTGCTGATCGTCCCGGCCGCCCCGCTGACCCTGGCCAAGCTTGCCATCAGGGCCAGAACAGACGGGAGCGCCGGGGTCAAGGAATTCCTGGAACGGTGCGTACAACCGGTGCTTGCGGCGCTACGGCGGGATCCGGTGTTGGGCATCTTTATCCTCGTTGCGTCCTTGCTCGTCATCTACTACACCCCCCTGCTCGAATGGGCAGCCGTGGGCCAGATCGGCTACAGCACCATGACCCTGCTCGCCCTGCTCGCCGGCTCTCTGGCCACCGCCACGCTTACCGGCGCCCCGGACCCCGGCACCGGCAACGCCGCAAGCCAGCGGCTGTTCGTCCTGGCAGGAATGGCCGGCGTCTACGCATTCGGCGGGTGGAAACTGACGGAGCAGGCACCGGCAATGGAAATGCCCTGGTACACCTCGGTAGGCCAACCCTGGGGCCTGGCAGCGGCTGCCGCCCCGGAGCTGGGCGGCACCATCATGTGGTCTATCGCCGCCATAACGCTCGCCATAACAGCCGCGATGGCCGGCAACCGCGGTGGCCAGGGTGCACAGAACCAGCATGTAAGGCATGCGGCCGGCACAGCCCGGGAATCTGCGGATGAACGTGAAGAACTTGCCACTCCCACGGCATGAGCGGTTGCGGCTCATTGGCGCCCTCGCTCAGGGACCGACTTACAGATATTTCCGGGACAGTCCCGGCAGCACCAGCAAAGGACTTTTCCATGAGAACCAAGACGACGAATGCCCTCAAAGTAGCTGCCATTGGGGCAGCCACGGCCACTCTTATGACTTTTGGCCCCGGTGCGGCCACTGCCCACGTGACCGTAACACCGGACGCCCCCGCGGAAGGAGCCTCCACGCAGGTGACCTTTAGGGTTCCCAGCGAGTCGGAGACCGCCACAACCACGAAAATCAAGGTGGATCTGCCAACGGCCACTCCGTTCACATCGGTCCGGGTAAAGCCCGTTCCGGGCTGGACCGCCGAGGTGGTCAGAGGAACGTTGCCCCAGCCGGTAACCGTGAACGGTGCCACCATCACCGAGGCGCCCTTGTCCGTGTCCTGGACCGCCATCGACGCATCGAGTCAGTTGACTATCGATCAATACCAGATGTTCTCCGTCTATGTCGGGCGGCTTCCGACGGCCGGTACCACCGTAATGCTGCCGGTGGCGCAGTCCTACTCCGACGGCACCGTCCGGAACTGGGATGATCCGGTGGTAGAGGGCCAAGGCGAACCCGAGGACCCCGCCCCATCGTTTGTGACAACTGCCGCCGCGGCGGCACAACACGGCCACGGCGGCACCGCTGGGACAACGCAAGCCACTGAGCCGGTAGCGGCAGTGAACCCGGATGCACCCATGCCCGGGCCGGTCTGGGCGGCCTTGGCGGCCGGGCTGTTGGGACTCGCCGCAGGCATTGCCGCGTTCTTCCGCTCGGGACGAACCAGGAAGATCTGATTGCCAAGCCCCTGCCCGGCGTCGTCGCACCAACCGTGGGACAGCGGCGGCAGGGGCTTGTGACCGCCCGGCTGCCGGCTCCTAGGGAATCCCTAGGAGCCGCTTCCGTTCCTTGGGAAAAGCAAGCCGCCCTGCCCCTCGGCTGGTGTATGCGTCCTGTTCAGCAGGACTGCAGCCAGCGTTTCCACAAGGTGCACTTCCTACGTTGTGACTGTGCGTGAACCCCTTGCGCACCCAGGATCAGTGAGGTTCTTATGAAATCTGCACTACACGGACCAGGAGAGCGGGGAGTCCGCGTCCATAGTTTTGGAAGGGCCGGCATTATTGGGTCGGTCTCGGCCGTACTCTGTGCCACATCCCTGCTCGCCATCCCCACCGCCAACGCCGCCGTCCCGGCATTCCCGAACAACGTGGTGGTCTTCCCCGACCGGGACTTCGTCACGATTGAGGGCTACCAAGACAGGGTCGGCCAGACCGCCACAGTGGAGGTCCACCGCCCCGGAATCGGGATTGTCGGCTCCGCGAAGAGCGTGGTCGCGGCCGGGGACGTGGCCTTTGAGATCAACCACCCGGGCGGAGTCTGCTGGGGCGACGGGACTGACGTGAAGGTCACCCCCGACATCAAGCCCGGCGACAAGGTGACCATCAAATTCGGCACCACCGAGGCAGGAACCACAACCGTCCAGGACACCTACGTCAATGCTCCCTCCATCCGCAACGGCAACACCGTGATCGTTAAGGGTCATGTGGCCGGCAGCGTCAACAAGGACCAGATGGAACAACGCATTGTCGAGCCCGCCCTGAAGGACACCAGCGTGGGGCGCCGCGACGCCCGGGCAGTTGCCGGAGCACCGGGAGGGGACGACGGCTACACTTCAACGCTGGAATTTGGCTTGGACGGCCCCAACACCTTCACCGCCACCTACGAATTCGACGAAACGCAGGCCGCCGAAATTGCGGCAGCAGCTGGCGGTGCGCGCTCTATGGCCTGGGAAGAGAGCGATGCCGACGACAACCGGCAGGGCCTGACCATCGCCGAGTATGGCGAGCTTGGCGGACCGGGAATGGGCGGCTGCCCGAATGGTCCCCTGGGCTCCGGGCCTGCAGGGCCTACCAACATAAAAGCGGCCAAGGTTAGTGGCGATATCAAAGTGAACTGGACCCCGGCCGTGGCTGTCCCCGGAACGCCGGCAATCACCGGTTACCGCGTCAGCGCTGTCGCCCAAACTGGGACGGGCAACGAGCGGCTGGAATCCGGTGTGCGCATCAGTGACCCGAAGGCCGCCAGCACCACCATCAAGGGCCTCTCACCGAACGTGGAATACGACGTTCACGTGGTATCCGTCAGCAGCGTCGGTGAGACGTTCCCGGCTCCCCACGCCTTTGCGGATACGGATACCACTGCCCCGACCGTGTCTGCCTCGCCCGAACCCAATACCTTCAAAACGGCGCAGGAACTGACGCTATCGGCCAGCGAACCGGGCAGTGACATCTACTACACAACTGACGGAACAGACCCTGTCGCCGCCGGCGTCAGCGGCCCCAACGCAACCGTTTACAAGAGCCCCATCAAGGTCACCGAAAACACCACCTTCACGGTGGCCGCCATTGATCCCTCGGGCAACGTATCCCAAAACCAGACCTTCGCGTTCACGATCACCAACGATCCCGTCCCGGCCGCTCCGGTGATCGCCAGCGCGCCGAAGGCAGGGCTGGGAACGGCGGAAGTTTCCTGGACGGCACCCGACGCCGGAGCTGAAGGACTCACCATCACCGGATACTCGGTCCAGGCCTACACCGGCGACGCAGCCTTCGGAACTCCCAAGAAGGTGGCCGGGGACGTCACTTCGCTGGTCTACGACGGGCTGAACGGCGACACCGAGTACACGTTCACCGTCACGGCCAGCAACACCAACGGCGCCGGAGCCCCATCGGCCAAGAGCGCTCCTGTCACCGTTCAGGGTGCCGTTGTCGCGAATGCCGGACCGGATCAGAACGTCGCGCGTCGCACCACGGCAACCACTGTCACTCTGGACGGCACCGGTTCCACCACCCAGGCCGCCGGCGCCACATACAAGTGGGAACAGATTCTGACCGCAGATAACAGCGCCAAGGACACGGTCACCCTGAACGGGGCCACTACACCGAAGCCAACCTTCAGCTTGCCCCTCTACAACTCCACGATGACCAACAACCCGCTCACCTTCAAACTGACGGTCACCGTCGGCATGACGGTCCGGACGGATGAGGTCAAGGTGACACCCGTTCCGGACAAGGTCACCATCGCCTCGGCCACGTGGAAGCCCGGCGACATGAGGGTCAGCGGGAGCGGCAGCGTTCCTGGCGCCACCATCACCATCAGGGTTGGTGGTCCTACTGGCACGGTGCTGAGCCGGGTAAACGTCGCGGCGGCAGTCGCGCCGGCCACCGGCGGCACCTGGAGCCTGCGGCTGCGCGACAATGCCGCCGGCACCACCAACCCAGGCTCTGTCTGGATTGAGTCGACCGTGGGAGGCACTGCCGGACCACTGTCGGTCACCAACAGGTAGACAAAAGCCCCACCCTGGCCCGGTGGCTCTCGGTAACATACCGGAAGCCACCGGGCCTTGGCGCGCCCCGCGACAGTCGCGCCACTGGCTGGGCCACCAGGAAACGTCCGACGACGGCAAGTTGCCTTTCCCAGGAAGGTAACCTGCCGTCGTCGTAGCTCAAGGGAACCGGCCGTCGTGCGTCTCGAGGCTGCTGTGAAAGTGCCGGCGAATCTCCGCAGCCTCAGCAGTTGGTGATCGCGGGAGTCGTACTGTCCCCTGTGCGGGGAACGCCACGAATGTTGACAGTCTTGTCGGCGTTGCTCCTGATAGGCCAGCTGCGAGGCTGGAGAAAGGGTGGCAAGGCTCGGGATGCGCCCAGTAGCCGGCTGCACCGATAATGTCGGGGAATCGGATCACGGGTGAGCACCAGGACCACGGACAGCGGTACGAGCCGTTTGCTGATGGCTCCTATGCTCTGGGACGCGGGCAGCTGCCTTCCTTGAACACCCAAGGGGTGTCAGGCCTGCAGTTGCAGCCGGTTCAACGCAGGAAACGAGGGCCTCCTTGCCCGGGATGAGCGTGACCGCCCACTCGGTACCGGAGGCCCCCGCCCCTTAATTCACACCAATCTGTTACACCCTCAACGAGAACTACGCCTGCACGGCACTTGGTACGGAAGACTTCTGCCGTGAGGCTGCGGCAGCGTGCCTGCCGGCGAAGCTGACGGCAGGCACAGCCACACCGAAGGTGGCGGTAACGGAAGTTCCGGCCCCCGGCGTCGAGCGTACCTCAAAGGTGCCCCCGGCCTGCTGAATGGTGTCGCCAAGGATCCGCAGGCCAAGATGGCCCTCGGTGCGGGGTTCCGTCGGGTTGAAGCCCACGCCGTCGTCGGACACCGTGATCTGGGTGCGCTGGCCGGCCTGCCAAACCCGAATGCCAACCGACTGCGCTGCGGAATGCTTGCCCACATTCACCAAGGCTTCGCGGGCCACCCGGTAGAGCAGAACAGCCCGGTCCCGGTCCAGCACGAGCTTGTCCGGAATCTCAACAGTCAGATGTATTCCCCGCTCCACAAGGGGCGCCTCCAGCCTCACGAGGGACGCCTTGAGCCCTAGCTCCTCGAGGTCGGGGGGATAAAGTTCGGAGGTCATGGCCCGGAGGGTGCGGATATTGTTCTGGAGCATGGTCCGGGCATTTACAAAAACGGGCTGTAGCTCCACGGGGCCGCGGCGCTCCTCTGACTCCAGGGCATAAGCCAGTCCGGACAAATCCTGGATCACCTCATCGTGGAGTTCGCTGGCGATTTGCCGGCGCTCCTGGTCCGATGCCTCGATGGCACACCGCAGCATTGCGTTGCGCGCCGCCTGATGGACCTGCATCCTCCGGGCCAGGCGGACCGCCGGAACCAGTTGCGTCAGCTGAAGTACGGCCAATGACAGCGCCATGGGCGGGACCATGCCCATCAGGACTGCCTGCTGTTCGCGGCGGACTCCGTCACCGGAACTGTACGTTTCGAAGATCATCGGGGCTCCGCTTGCGGATGCGGAGCGTGCATACACCTCCACGAGTTCGCCAATGTCCGCCTCAAACTCGTTTTCTGCCTCAGTCTGGGATTCAAAGGTTGCAGTCGCCGGGCCGCCTTCAAGGAGCTCGCGTGCCCATTCCTCCTGCTCGAAATCCTGCCCAATAAGCGATTCGATATCGGAATAGACTACGCGGCCGTGCTCGTCCCACACCTTAATCCTGGTCACGCCGCTCTCAGCCAGCCACGGCGCAAGCCGCTGGTCGAGCAATTCCAGCGCCGCGGGGTCACGGGCAAGGAGCTGGTCAGTAATCAGCGGCCCAACCACGTTATCGGCCAGGCGCTGGGTGATGTCCCTGGCGTTAGCCAAGGCGTGCCGTTCCGCTTCGGCCTGGACCCAGAAGGAAACGGGGACGGCAACCAGGACGAGCGCAGCAAAGCCGGCAATGAGGAATCGCGCAACAGCAGCCCTCACCTCGCGCCGCTCCGCGACGCCTTGGTCAAAAGGGGCGGCGTGGGCGGGCTTCCCCGCAAAAATTCTGCTCACAGTGAGATCTGCCGGGTCAATTTGCCGAGGACCCAGCAGCCGGCGAGACGGTGCCGCCCCATTTTGCCACGAGGGAAGGATTCACAATCATGCTGCCGGAATGGGCGTGCCTCAGGGTGTCGAGCATGACCCCCAAGGCTCCGTCCTTCGGGAGGAATCCGCAGATACCCATCCGGGCGGCCTCGCGCAGGGCTTCCTGCGACGGGTTGCCCGTCAGCATAACGATCCGGGTTTCGGGCGCTTCCGAAAGGATGCACTCTGCGGCCTTGAGCCCGGAACCGTCAGGAAGGTACAAATCCATAATGACGACGTCGGGCCCGAGGTCCCGGAACATCGTCACCGCAGATGCCACGGACTTCGCCGCTCCTACACTCTGCAGGTCCGGCTCACGGTCCAGCGCCCCTGCCAAAAGATCGGAAAATGTGGTGTGGTCATCAACGATCAGGATCCGCAGGCGTCCCGTTTCCTGCGGGGTCACCCTCGCAACGGGACGGCTTTCCGTGACCACCTGGATGGGGCCAACGTGCTCCGCCGGCGGGCATGTTGCCGCGGTGCTCCTCAAGAGCCTGGTTTGCGCCTCCCTCAGCGCCGGCCCCGGGGCGCAGCCCAATTCCTGGTCAATGATCCTGCGGCAGCGATCGTAAGCGCGCAAGGCTTCCGTGCTCTCGCCATTCTGCTCAAGCCCAAGAATCAACGCCGTCCATGCCCGCTCGTTGAGGGGGTCCTCCTTCACCGCCGCGCCACCCCAAGCAATAGCCTTACTTACCTCCCCAAGGGAGAGCGCGGTTTCTGCGGCCAGGACGCGGGCAAGACCCACCTGCGCTGCGTGCGCGGCGCGCTCCTCTTCTGCCCAAGCCGGCAGCAACTCGTCCCCGAGCAGTGGGGCTGAAGCCAGGTCCAGTGCTTCTGTCAGCAGTGCGAGCGCCGCGCGAGGCTCTGCCTGGGAGGCCCTTTTGGTCAGTGTTTCGAACCGGTCCAGATCCAGTTCCACCAATGACCGGTCGATGGCATAGCCGCCGGTGACCGTCCGCAGGGGACCGGTTCGCCCGGTGCCGGGCTGCAGGTTGCGCCGGAGGACGCTGACATAGCTTTCAAGGGTGGGCAGTGCAACAGCCGGGTGGTTGCCGCCCCACAGCAAATCCATCAGCCTGGACTTCGACACTGCCGTGCCAAAGTTCATCAGGAGAATTTCCAGGACCTGGCGGGGCTTGGGTCCGCCAAGGTCGTTGGCGCTCAGCTCGATGTCGCCGCGGCGGATCGTCAACGGGCCGAAAACCGAAATCGAAAGCGCCGGCGTCGTCGGCGGCACTTCCGGAACAAGGCCAGTCTGGACGGTGTTGTTTGGCAGTTCCAAAGTAATCACGTGGATTCCCCCAGGTTGTTCGGTGGTGCGTGGTCCTTATTGAAGAGGCACGGGAAAAGACGAACAACAGTGTTCATTACTCACTTTCGTAGCCGCCCACTACTTGGTCCTGAAGCCTTTACGCAGACACCGTCCGCTGGGAATCAACGGTTAGGCCGGGCTACGCAGCATGGCGGGAAACGTTTCCGCTGGTGAACCCAAAATTGATGAGCGGCGTCGAAAATTGGGAAAACCCTAGGTATCACCGCGTAAGCAGTAATTTCGGCGCCGAAGATTTCCCCAAGCCGGCCTACCTAATTTGTACAGAACAGGTACAAACCCTGATAAGGCAGCCAATGTGACGGGACATCAGATGACATCGCGGACCGCGGAGATGCACAAAGTCTCCGTTAGAGTACCCACTACGCCGCTGAGGCAGGCCTGGTCCGGCGTACGGGCGGAACTGCGTACTGTCCGTGTCCGGGTCCTGGTCACGGTCTTGGCTTTCCTGGCAGCCGGCCTGCTGGTCACCGGCGTCACCACGCTCGCCCTCGACTTACACAACGTCAACAGCCGTGTTAACGAAGAGCTCCTGCTGCAGTCCGCCAGGCTTCAAAACATTGTGGAACAGGGTGTTCCGGGCGGAGGGCCATTTACTTCACTCGATGGGCTGTTCACCGTTTTCCTCCAGGGTGACGCGCCCGGCAGATACGAATCGGTAATGGCCACCGTCAACGGCGGCAAGACGTTCTTGCCCGCCGCAAAGCAGCCCAGCCGTCTCGCTACTCCCCAGGTGCTCGAAACAGTGCGGGCCGAACATGTTGAGAACAGCACAGTCTTCCATGACATGTCGCTGGACGGGCGGACGGTGCGCCTGGCCATCACCTCGGTATCGCTGGGCGACGGAAGCCCCGGCGGGTTGCTGGTGGCGGCAAATGAAATAGGGCGGCAGCGGGAGCAGATGATCGCGTCCTTCGGCACCTTCGCCGGGGCGTCGCTGGCCACGCTGCTGCTGGCGGGCGCCGTGGGTTTCGCGGTAACCGGCCGTCTGTTTGTTCCTGTCCGGCGGTTGCGCCAGGCCACTGAGTCCATCACGTTCGAGGACTTGAGCACCCGCGTCCTCGTCCCCTCCGGTGATGACGACGTTTCGCAGCTGGCCACGGATTTCAACCGGATGTTGGACCGGCTGGAAACAGGTATCGCGGACCAGCGTCAGTTTGTGGATGATGCCAGCCATGAACTTCGGACACCCTTGACGATCATCGGCGGCCATCTGCAGCTCCTGCAGGCAGGAGACCCCAGGGATGTCAGCGAAACCCAGGTGCTGCTCCTGGAGGAACTGGACCGGATGCAATCCCTGGTGGATGAGCTCCTGATGCTGGCCCGAAGCGGGCGCCCGGACTTCATCAGGTTGGACTGGATCGACGCCGATTCCTTCCTTGAAGCCGCCATGGACAGGATCAAGGTCCTGGCGGACCGACGGTGGCAGATCGAAAGCATGCCGGGCGGCCAATTTCGTGCAGACCGCAACCGTCTCACCCAGGCGGTGGAACAGCTGGCAGCCAATGCAGTGCAGGCCACACGGCGGCATGACGTTATCTCCCTTGGCGCAGCGTGGACGGGCACTTCTGGGGGTGCGGCACCGAATGGACATCAGGAACAGTCCCCTGGCGATATCGAAATTTGGGTGGCTGACTCGGGTTGTGGAATCAGCCCCGTGGACCAGGAACGGATCTTCGACCGTTTTGCCAGGGCCGGGGTATCACGGGGCAAAGAAGGGTCGGGCCTGGGGCTACCGATCGTCAAAGCCATCGCCGAAGCACACAGCGGAACACTTCAGGTGATTTCGCGGGTAAATGAAGGCAGCCGCTTTGTGCTCTCACTTCCAGGAGGAACCGCATGACACGGATATTGATCGCCGACGACGAGCCACGGATCGCCAGCTTCATCACCAAGGGGCTTACGGCAGCGGGTTTCACCACCACATCGGTGGAAGATGGCATCCGGGCCCTGGACTACGGCAGCTCCGGGGAGTTTGACCTGCTCATTCTGGACATCGGCATGCCCAGAATGGACGGGTTAGCTGTGCTGCAGGCCTTACGGGCCCTGAAGTGCACGGTTCCGGTGATTGTCCTGACGGCCAAGGATTCTCTTCAGGACACCCTCGCAGCGCTCGACGGCGGTGCGGACGACTACATGACCAAACCCTTCCGTTTCGAGGAGCTGCTCTCGCGGATCCGCCTGCGGCTAAGGGATATCCCGGGGGCCCAAGGGGCACCAGACCCAACCTCCGGCGACGTAACCCTGGATGTCGACCTTCGCAGTGCCAAGGTGGGCGGCCGCACGGTGCCGTTGTCCGCCCGGGAGTTCGCCATGGCCCGGGCGTTCCTGGAGAACGAGGGCAGGCTGCTCAGCCGCGAACAGCTGCTGAGCCGGGTGTGGGGATACGACTTTGACGGGTCCTCCAACGTGGTGGATGTCTACGTGGGATACCTGCGCAACAAGCTCGGCCCCGGAAGATTCCTGTCTGTTCGGGGAGCCGGTTACCGCTTTGTGGCCGTCCCCGCTGCCCCTTCCCAGCCTCAATCCCGTTCATGAGAGGTCTCTCATAAAAGTCTCATCCCCCTCTCACCGCGGCCCGGCAGGGTGGGAACACAACCAAGAAAGGCGATCCGATGAAGAAATTCTGGTATCTTCCCATCGCAGCTGTAGTAGGTGCTGCGAGCCTCACGGTCTGGGGCCAGGCCAACGCCGGCCCGCCCGCCGAAGTCTCTCCGGGCGTGGTGGTGACGCCCGTCACCGCCACAACCGAGGATTCGGCGGACCTGCTTCCCACTTCAACCCCCACCGCCAGCATCACCGCGATCCCCGACCAGGCAACCCCGGAAACGCAGCTCGTCACTGCAGAACCGCAAACTTTCGCAGCGGTGCCATCTGACAGCCCCACCCACGATCAGTTCGACGATAAGGGCGGGCTCAGGGACGACAACCTTTCTGACGACCCGCCCGGCGACGACAAAGGCGGCCTCAGGGACGACAACGTTTCCGACGACCCGCCCGGCGACGACAAAGGCGGCCTCAGGGACGACAACCTTTCTGACGACCCGCCCGGCGACGACAAAGGCGGGCTCAGGGACGACAACGATTCCGATGACGAGCCAGGCGACGATAAAGGCGGCGACCGGTAGCCCCTGACGGTCCGCACCAAGGTTTTCCCTAGGACGCCCCTGCAGCATTGCCTTGTTTCGCCGACTCTACTGGGGAGTTGGCCCTACATGGGGAGCAGATTGCAGGATGAAGGCGTCATCGCGTAAACCAACACAAAAAACCGGCACTCGCCCACGCCTCCGGTTCCTGGCCGCATCGGGGGCAGTGGCTTTGGCCGCGTCCATGGGCTTGCCGCCCATCGCCGCCAACGCAGTGCAGGCACCGGTCGGCGCCGGCTTCACCGTAACGCCTGCCGACTTGTCCTTTATCCTGAAGCAGATCAAGATCGCCGAAGCGCACGTAGCCAACACCACGTCAGAAACCGGCCCTTGCGGAGCACTCGTGGGTACCGGACCGAACCAGCTTGCCAGCCCCCTGCTGTCCCACGGGCTGCGCACGGTTGACGGAAGCTGCAACAACCTTCAGCCCGGCCAGGAGACCTTCGGCGCATCGGACCAGGTGTTCCCGAGGCTGGGATCCAAGTCCTTCGGTGCCGCCGAGAGCGGGTCCTTCGGCGGACCGCCCATGGCCACGAGCTACACCCAGAAATCGGGAAGCGTCTTCGATTCGCGGCCGCGCACCATCAGCAACCTGATCGCCGATCAGACGTCCACCAACCCGGCCGCTGTCGCCGCGGCCGGCTTCCCGGCCCGGACGCAGGGCAACGAGGGCGTGGTGCCCTGCACCACGGACCCTGACCCTGAGGCGACTCCCCCGGTCGCAGCCGAGCCCGACGGCTGCGTCCCCTCGCACAACACGCTCTTCATCCCCAACGTGACTACCGACGTCGGACTGTCACCGCCCTACAACTCTCTGTTCACCCTCTTCGGCCAGTTCTTTGACCACGGCATCGACCAGACCGTCAAGGGCGGCGGCACGGTCTATGTGCCGCTCAAGGCTGATGACCCGCTGATCGCAGGACCGGACCATGTCTTCGGCAACGCCGATGACCTCAATCCGAGGATGCGCTTTATGGTCCTGACCCGCGGCCAGAACCAGCCCGGCCAGGACGGTGTCCTGGGAACGGCAGACGATGTCCAGGATGCCCTGAACACCAATTCGCCGTGGGTGGACCAGAGCCAAACCTACTCATCGCACTCCTCGCACCAGGTGTTCCTGCGCGAGTACGCCAACAACGCCTCGGGGCGGCCGGTGTCGACGGGCAAGATGCTCGGCGGTGCGGAAGGTACCCCCATGGCGGGCGGCATGGCCACCTGGGCTGACACCAAGAAGCAGGCCCGGGAGTTGCTGGGCATCCAGCTGCTGGACAAGGACGCTTTGCATGTCCCGATGCTCGCCGCCGACGCCTACGGCAAGTTCATTCCCGGGCCGAAAAACGGGCTTCCGCAGTTTGTTACCAAGTCCGGCCTGGTAGAAGCCGACCGCACCGCGGACGAGGGGCGGGGAACGCTCGTGCCCCAGGACGTGCTGTACTTCAGCACTCCTTTCCTGACAGACATCGCGCACAACGCCGACCCGTCACCCCAGGACGCAGACCACAATCCGGCCACACCGCCGGCCGCCCCGGCCCCGGACGCGGACAAGACCGCTTCCGCCGATTTCATGCGCCAGGCCCCCGGCACCTACGACGACGAGATGCTCAACGCGCACTTCATCGCCGGCGACGGCAGGGTTAACGAGAACATCGGGTTGACCGCCATCCATCAGGTGTTCCACTCAGAACACGACCGCCTTGTCGCGGACATCAAGCGGGTCCTCAGCAACGACACCTCGGCGAGGGGCGCTGCCGCCCTCCCAGAGTGGAAGCTGGCTGAAGGCGCCGAGGGCTGGAACGGCGAACGGCTCTTCCAGGCCGCACGGTTCGTCACGGAAATGCAATACCAGCACCTGGTGTTTGAGGAGTTCGCCCGGAAGATCCAGCCTGCCCTCAACATTTTCGAGCCTTTCGCCTTCTCCCAGACGGACATCAACCCGGCGGTCAGCGCCGAATTCGCCCACGCCGTGTACCGCTTTGGCCACTCGATGCTCACGGAAACCATTTCCCGCCGCAACGAGGACAGCCCGGGCACGGACAACATGTTTGGAACGTCCGACGACGTCAGGGGCTCCCAGAATGACGTGTCCCTCCTCGAGGGCTTCCTGAATCCGCCCGCCTACACAGACGGCGGTCCCGCCGGCCCCCTGACTTCGGAGGAAGCTGCCGGCAGCATCATCATGGGAATGTCGGACCAGGTGGGCAGCGAACTGGACGAGTTCGTCACCGATACGCTCCGGAACAAGCTGCTGGGACTGCCCATGGACCTCGCGGCGATCAACCTGACCCGGGCCCGGTCGGAAGGCCTGCCCACGCTGAACAACCTGCGCCGGGAAATTCACGGTGCAACCAACGATGGCCAGCTGAAGCCGTACACCAACTGGATCGACTTCGGCGAAAACATCAAGCACCCCAAGTCCCTGGTCAATTTCGTGGCCGCCTACGGCAAGCACCCCTCCATCCTGGAAGCCACCACGCTGGAGGCCAAGCGCAAAGCAGCCAGGCTGATCGTGAGTCCGGACGCGCTGGCCGGCGAGGTTGCTCCCGAGGACGCCGTGGCCTTCATGAACAGCACGGATGCCTGGGCCAACAAGGGAAACTCATCGATCACGGGACTGGATGACATCGACCTGTGGATGGGTGGCCTCGCTGAACGGACCAACCTGTTCGGCGGACTCCTCGGCAGCACCTTCAACTACGTTTTCGAAAGCCAGATGACGGATCTGCAGAACGGTGACCGGCTGTACTACCTGGCCCGCACGCCCGGCATGAACCTGATGGCGCAGCTTGAAGGAAACTCCTTCGCGGAGATGATGATGCGCAACACCAACGCCCAGGCACTGAAGGCCGATGCGTTCGCCACGGCTGACTGCAAGTTCGAGCTGAAGAACCTCAACGGAACGGTGCAGGGCTTCGCCTCCACAGGCAACGCCGTCGCCGACGACCCCGCCTCGGAGTGCAACGAATCCGCGCTGCTGATCCGGATGCCCGACGGCACCATCAAGTACCGGGCTTCCAACTCGGTGGACCCGGCCGGCATCAACGGCCAGGCCGTGTACAACGGATCCGTCAACGCCGACCGCATCCATGGCGGCGTGGACAACGACACCATGTGGGGCGGCCTGGGCAAGGACGTCATCGAAGGCAACGACGGCGCCGATACAGTCCTGGGCGGCGACGGAAACGACATCATCACCGACTCAGCCGGAGACGACATCTTGAAGGGCGGACCGGACAACGACGCGATCGACGGCGGCCCGGGCCTGGACCTCCTCCTCGGCGGCGACGGAAAGGACTTCATCAACGGAGGCGCGAACTCCAACGAGACCTTCTCCGGCGAAGACGACGACTTTGTGATCGCCGGTGAAGGGCTGGACGCCGTATTCGGCGGTGGCGGGAACGACTGGGCAGAAGGCGGCGACGGCCCCGACCTGCTGATCGGCGACTCGAGCAACCTGTTCTTCCTGGACGACTCACAGAAGCCCGGCAACGATGTCCTTGTGGGCCAGGGCGGCGATGACGACTACGACATGGAAGGCGGGGACGACATCGGCATCGCCGGACCCGGCGTGGAGAAAGTGGCCGGCGCATCCGGCTACGACTGGGAAATCGGCGTCTACGATCCCCAGCCGCAGGACGCAGACCTGGAACTTCCGATCGAACCGCTGGACATCCTGCAGGTGGGCGTCCGCGACCGGTACAACGAAGTCGAGGCGCTCTCCGGCGGTCCCTTCGACGACAAGCTGCGGGGCGACGACAGCATTCCCAAGGAAATGGGTGGCGGAGGCTTCATCGGCTGCGATGCCCTGGACCAGGCAGGTGTTGACCGCATCACCGGACTCGGCCAGCTCATCACATCACTGCCGACTCCCCTTGCTGATGTCATCAACGCATCGGCGTCCAAGGAATGCCCCGTGCTGAGCGGCCCCCAGGTATGGGGCGAAGGCAACATCCTGCTGGGCGGCGGCGGCAACGACCTCATCGAGGGCCGCGGCGGCGATGACATCATCGACGGCGACCGGTACCTCAACGTCCGCCTGAGCGTCCGTACGGACCCCAACAACGCGGCCACTGAGATCGGCAGCGCCACGGGAATGAACGCCCAGTACCAGCGCAATTCCGACGGTACACTGACCGGCCCGACCCTCCAGCAGGCGGTATTCGCAGGCAGCGTCGACCCCGGCAACATCATCGTCGTCCGGGAAATCCTGGCATCCTCCGAAGGAACCGATACCGCGGCCTTCTCGGACTTCGAATTCAACTACACCATCACCACAACCGGCGGAGACGGCACCATGGGCTCGCCCGGAGCTGTCACCACCGTCCAGCACATCAACGGCGATGACGGCACCGACACCCTGCGCAACATCGAACAGCTCGTCTTCGGCGACGGAACCGACGGAGTCGACGACGGTGAGGACGAGGTGGATGAGGTTGAGGATGACGTGGATGAAGTCGAAGACGGCGCCGGCGAAGAAGTCGATGACGGGATCGATGAAGTCATCCCGGGCGATGGCGAGGTCATCGTGGTTGTCCCGCCGACGCCGGGCACCCAGCCTGTTCCGGACACTGCCCCAGTGGACCAGGCACCTGCAAACCCCGCACCTGCCAACCCCGCACCCGTGGACCAGGCACCTGCGAACCCGGCACCAGTGGACCAGGCACCTGCCAACCCGGCACCAGTCGACCCAGCCCAAGTGCCGGTGTCGGCCCCAGTAACCGGCGGCTTCTTGGTCCGGACCGTTAATTCCACGGGGGCCCAGTTCGGAGAGATCCTGACTTCAGAACCCGGTGCCACGAGAGTGGTTGTTCGTGGCCTGGAGAACGGGGCCGCTTACCAATTCCAGGTTGCCCCCGCCGACGGCGGCAGCGAACCCCAGTTCTCCGAACTGAGCGAACCTGTTGTCCCCGGTGCCACGGAAGACGAGCGCCGTGCCTTCAACGAGGATGTGGCGGGGCCGGCGGAAGCAGGACCCGTAGCGGATCAACCGCTGGCACAGGTACCCGCAGCAGGACTCTTCGGGGGGCCCCTCGGTACCGCTACGGCAGTCACCTTGGCGGCCTTGGCCGAGTACCTCGTCACGGATCCGGGCAGCGCGACCCTTGCCATCACCACAGGTGGCCTCCTGGCTGCCTGCGCCCTGCTGGCGTTCAAACTGTTCCGCTTCCGGGCTAACGCCAGGAAAGCACTGTCCGAGGAGGCCAGGACTTCCACCAATGCCTGAGTAACCGAAAGTACGCCATCAGCGTGCTGCCATATGCCAAAGGGTGGCCTACCCCCAGTCAGGGGGGTAGGCCACCCTTTGGCTTGCGCAATGTCCTCATGGGCCAGATCAAGCCCGTGGAAGTCTTCTTGATGCTTGGCACCCGGAACAGCAGGAACCGGCAGCAGGACCGCCGAGAGGTAGGTAAACAGCAAGGTGTACTTGGAATCAGCGACGGCGGTGCGGGAACCCAACTCGCGGCCCGCCCGGCGCTGTGCCCAGGACAGAACCGGCATGATCACCAAGCTCAACGCTGCGATGACAATCCCAGGGGTGGAGTGCTGTGCTTCGCCTCCACCGGTCAGGGACCGGACGGCGTCGACGTCCACGACCGCGGCCAGGGCGAAGAAGGAGATGGCCGGATCCTGCGGGACAGGACAGCGCGGCGCTCGGCAGAAGGAGCTTGCAGCAGGGCGGTCATGCGAAGCACGTCCCGTCCGGAGCGCAGCAGGCCGGATGGACGGCGAGGACCACGCCAATCAGATCATTGATTGCATGGCCCAGCCGGGCATCGGCGAGTTCATACCGCGTACGACGTCCGTCGGGGACGGCATGCCTCGGACGATACATCCGCCGGTGTACAGGCAATCCTGAACTGAGGCCCAGGGAGCCTTGAACCTATTTCTGACCGCTCAGCAGGGTGCCGTGGATCGCCGTCAAGGGCACAGCCCCGAAGTCCCTGGAATCGATGGACACACCGCGGTTATCGCCCAGCACAAACACGCTTCCGGCGGGCACCTTCAGGGGGCCGAAGTATGTTGCGTCGATACGGCTGTGATCGATAAAGGGCTCTGGAACGGCCACGTCGTCGACGTACAGTTCCGCGTCGCGGATGGCAACAGTCTGCCCCTCCCCCGCAATGACGCGCTTGATGGCAGTGTGTCCGTCATCGGGACTGGTGAATGCGACCACTACGCCGTTCTTAATCCAGCCTGCCGCCGCGGCCGGCTTGTACAGGAGAACGACGGCGCCCGAGGGAATGGTGGGCTCCATGCTGTCCGACGACACGGTGAAAGGTTCCACGAGCCACGTGCGGACCGCCAGAATGACCAGGAGAGAAATCAGCGCCACCGCAAGGAGCCGATGCCGGCGTCCTCTTATGAGCCGCACCTTCGGCCATGGCAGCCGGCGCCTCGGGAGCCTCCGCCGGCCGTGGCGCTTTACTTGTGCCGTGCTCAATCGTCGTCGTCCCATTCAGCTTTGGCCGCTGTCATGGGATCGTTGTTGTCCACGTCGGTCTCCCGGAGGCCCACCCGGAATTGGACCATCATGTCGTGGTCTTCGTGCGGCAGGTTGTGGCAGTGCATCATGTAAACACCCTTGTGGGGGGTGAACTTCATCAGGAGCCTGACAGTCTCGTCTTCACCTATGTACACCACGTCCTTCGGGCCCCGCTCGTAGGGAAAGGGCGCCCTTCCGTTGCGGCTGATGATCTGGAAATCCACCAGGTGGATGTGCAGCGGGTGGAACCAGCCGCCCGACCGGTTCTCGAATTCCCAGATTTCCACCGAGTTGAGCGCGGGATCGGCAACCACTTTCTTGTAACCGCTGGCAATGACGTCCTGCCAACTGTCCTCGTTGATGGTCCAAAGATTGGTGGTGTCGTTGCGTTTGACCCGGAACCTGCGTGTTTTTACGGATTGCGCCGCGGTCAGCGACATCGTTTCGCTGCCGGTCAGGGTGGTCGGGATCCGGTTCCAAGTGGGGTCTGAGGTGTCCACCGGTTCGTCCGTCACATCAAACGCCATGATCTTATTGGTGAAGTCGTAGTCCACGTTGTTTTTGTTGGACAGGTTCCGGAGTTCAATCCGCTGCCCCGTCCTGTACTTCCGGAAATCGATCAGGACTTCATACCGCTCCGCCCCGGCGTGGCGGTAGTTCGCCACGCTTTGGGCGGCCGGCATCAGGCCGCCGTCCGTGGCCACCACCACCAAGGGATCCCCGGTGCTGAGCGCCGGCCGCAGGGAGCGGGAGATGGAGCAGTTCAGGATCCGGAAGCGGTATACGCGCTTCTGCACCTTCATGACCGGCCAAGGCTTTCCGTTGACCAGGATCACGTCACCCCACAGGCCGGAGTGGCTGTTGTCGTCGTAGCCCAGGGACCCGTTTTCGGCAAACATTGCATCGCTGACGGTCAGCGCAACGTCGTAGCGTCCCTGCGGAAGCAGCTGCCGCTCGATGGGATCGTGCATGTGGTACTGCGCTGCGAGGCCGGAATAGGCGTTCAGGGCGGTGAAGTGGACGCCGTGGTCGTGGTACCACAATGTGCGGGCCGGCTGGAAGTTGGGGAAGCGATAGTCCTTGTAGAACCCCGGGTGCGTGATGTCGCTTGCGTAACCGTCATATTGCGGCAGTGACGCGGACCCGTGCAGGTGGGTTGAGGTGGACAGGGCGTGACCGTCCAGGGCATGCTGCGCCGGGAGCTGGTTGCGGACCCTTAGTACGGCTTTTGTGCCCTGCTCGAGGCTGATGGTGGGCCCGGGGAACAATCCGTTATAACCGAGAATCGGCGTGGTCAGGCGAGGCAGGATATTGGCGGTAGCGGCCTTTTCCGTCACCCGGTAGTAGTTCACGGGCAAACCGTCCGCCGGATCAATGCCTGTGGAATACGGCTCGAGGATAGGAGCCTGGACAAAAGGTGCCTGGAACGGCCGCGGCATCTCCCTGTCGCTCAGACGGCTGGCCGACTTGGCCTCCACCGATCCCGTGGGCAACAAGGCGCCACCTGCTCCGAGGACTCCGAGTCCCCCGATCAACAGAACCTGACGGCGTGAAATTGTCATGGTCGGTCTCCTTTGCTGGATTCCTCGACTGTTCCGTACTCAGCTTGTGGATTTCCTGAAGGATTCCCCAATGCTTGGAGAAACATTGAAACGGGATCTGTTGCCGGGAATCGGACGGCCACTTCTATCTGCCGCCCCGGTGGTGTCCCGCACCGAGGGACAGGCCTGGCCCTCCCGGCAGCTCCAGGGTCAGATCTATCGCGCGGTCCGGCAGTTCAAACACGAGTGTGGCGTTGATGCTTTCCCCCTGGCTCGCCGTCGCAGGGGCTGGAGAAAACCAGACCGGCTTCCAGGTTCCTGAGCCCAAGGACGAGACGGCATACCGGGACGGGTCAAAGGACAGGCCGTCCCGCTCCATCGCAGTCAGCTCCACCAGTATGCGGACACGGTGGAGCTCTTTCCCCGGTGGATTGGCGAGCGCCGCGGAAGGTGCGGGTGGCGTCCAGCCGTCCACTTCGAGGGGGATAACCCCGTGGATGCGTGCAAGTCCTCCATCGAGGCTGGCTGACGCACCCAGCATGGCAGGAGGCGTCCGCGGGGCGGCCGTGAGGATGCTGAAAACAAGGGCCCCTGCCAGGGCGAGCAAAACCGCCGGAACAAGAAACTTCGTGCCCTTGAGCAATGCAGTCGATGCCATAGCAGCAGTCTTCCGCTGGTTCCTAGGGAATCCCTAGGGGCAAGCGGATGGCCCCCAGCGGCCGATGCACAGTGCATGTGTGCCCCGCCCGGATAGTTCTCCCCGGGACATGGGAGGCATCAGATCCGTGCAGAATCTGCGGGAACCTTGAGGCACTCTTGACCCTATCTGCCGGGGTCCTTGAGCCAGAGACGTCAAAGTATTCCGTGTAAGGCTTGAAGCGCAACAAAGTTGCAGCTGGGACTGGGACCAGCAATGCCAAAGCCTTTATTGGGGGAAACAGAGTCTCAGGGCTTGGCGGTGTCGAGAAGCCGGCACCGCCAAGCCGAGCCCCTCCCCATGACGTGCACGTTGTTGTACCGGCTGAAGCGCCTGGAGTGTCTACTTTAAAAAAAGTGAGTACCCACTACTCGTGCCCTTCCTCTCCCCACCCCGTAGCGTTCTGAAAAAGTGTCTGCGACGACACTCGCTTCAGTGGTTCGGCTGGCAGGGGGCAGGCTTATGGGGACTAAACCCGGAGTGCGAAAAGCGCACCATCAGACCGGGGCCAATGACGGAGGCGGCGGTACAGCGTGGTTCCGCAAAAAGTCATTGGCCCCCATGACGTCCGGGCCTCCCGGTCATTTTCCGGCCGACAATAAACAGATTTTCCTGGGCTTCATAGCCCTTGCTGCTGGGGCGGCCCTGCCCGATTCCGGCCCAGTCCTTGACCGCGTGGTAATTTCCATGCCGGAAGGACTGCGATGACGCAGAACGAGGGCCATACCCTGCCACTCCTGGACAGTTCAGTTCTGGATAGGTTGCGTGCCGAGCTGGACGACGACGAAGGCGTCTGGAGTGTCTTTGTCCAGGACTTCGTGGCGCACCTGCCCGCCAGAACGGAAAGTCTCCGCCTGGCCCTCACCACCGCCGATCTTGTCGGCGCCAGGAACGCAGTCCTCAGCCTCAAGACCTCCAGCCAGATGGTGGGAGCAGAAAACCTGGCGGGCCTTGCGCTTGATGTGGAACATTCCCTGCGTTCGGCCGCCCGCGACGACGACCCCGAGGTTGCCCTGCCCCGGCTCGCGGCAGCCTACCTCCTACGCATCAGGCAATCCGCGGATCAGACTGCCTATCTCCTGGAGAGGCTTCTCCTCCAACGACGGGGCGCCGCCTGACTCACCGATCACATCTGGAGGTCAAAACAGGAGCACCCGCCCGCCTGCCGGCCGCGCACCTGCGCCTGGCTGGCTGGCTGATGGCCAGGGTGAAGCTGCAGTGGCCGCCAGCCCCCGCCGCCGTTCGCGGCACCTCTACATGAGGTGACCAAATGAGTGGAACGTGAAGGCAATGTGTGCTGGGATGAAGGAAAGAAGCAGTTGGTCCACCAAGGGCCAAAAACGCTGGGAATGGAGCCGGTTATGGACACTGAATTGCCGCTGGCTGACGAGCTGGCTGCGGTCTTTGCGCGGTTTTCCAACGTACTCCTGACCGAGGAGACCGTCTCCAGCGCCCTGAAGCTCATCACCGAGGCCGCAGTCCTGGCGGTGAATGACGCCGCCGGAGCAGGCGTCTCCCTGATGGATACCAGCGGCAACCGCAGCAGCGCAGCTTCAACCAGCGCGGTTGTGGCACAGGCCGATACGCTTCAATATGAGCTCGGGCAGGGTCCCTGCATAAGCGCGTGGGCGTCGGGATTCCCGGTGGACATCGCAGACGTGCGTACGGACCTGCGCTGGCCTGAATGGGGCACGGCAGCAGGCGATCTGGGCTTGCGGTCCTGCGTAAGCGTTCCCTTGCTTTCCGGGGACCTCGCCTTCGGTGCAATCAAGATTTACTGGGATAAACCCAAGGCGGCCTCGCACCGACTGATCCGGCTGCTGGAGTTGTTCGCAGCCCAGGCCTCGATCTTCCTGGTTAACGTACAGGCTAGGGAGCGGGCCCAGATGTTGAGCGATCAGCTCAAGTCGACTCTGGCGCAACGCGATACCATCAGCACCGCCAAGGGGATCGTCATGGCGAGCCTGGGTATGGGCAGCCATCACGCGATGCTGCACCTCATGACCAAGGCGCTGAACGAGAACCGGACCATGCTGGAAGTGGCGGAAGAAATCCTCGAGTCCACGCCGGGACTTGATTCATGACCGGGGGTGAAGGATGGCCCTCCCTGGGGACGAGGACGAACAGCGCCAAGGATTCCGGTTAGCATTCGAGGCTGCACCATTCACCCTTGACCAGATTTGGATGAAGTATTTTGGACTTGGGGGAAGAGTAGGCCTGACCGAAGTCCAAGCCTACGTCCACGGTGCCCTGAGCCTTCCTCCCATTGAGCGCGATGTGCTGGCGCACGCGCTGAACGAATCCCTCAACGGCCTTGGCGGCAACGGGCACCGCGCCGGCTACAGCCAAGCGATCTACCTCACGTCAGACGAGCTCAAGTCAGACGAGGGCGAGAGCTGATTCCAGGGAATCGGCGTACGCTGGGGAAACCAACTTCTCCAGGGCCTGACCCATCGCGGAGGGTCGAAGGGTGTGACTGATGAAAGCGTTAGTCGTGGTTATTCTGGCCGTCGCCGTAGTCCTCCTCATAGTGGGCTTGGCCGTCGAAACGCTCGGCTTCCTCCTGGGGGTGGCCCCGGTGCTAGTGGTCGTGGCTGTCGTCCTGCTGCTGCTAAGCCGGTTCAGGGGACGCCGCATCCCCCGCTGACCGGGCGCTGCTGGACCAGGAGTTTCCGCGCTGGGTTCATTTCGTGGTCGTCTGGGCAGTGTCGGCTGTCTATCGGAGCGCGAATCCGCAGAAAGCATGGGTTTGAGTACAGGTACTTACTACTCGTTTCCCCCGAAACCACGTGGTCAGCAGACGCGGAAACGAGTAAACAGCGCTGAGGGACTCGCGCCTAAACTTAGCCATGGACACGATCACGGCGGTGATCCTCATTCTGGGTGTGGCTTTCGCCTGGCTGGGCCTGGCGGTGTTCTTGCTCCTCAGGTTGCGGCGCCGCAGGAGTGGATCGTCACTGGTCGCGTCGGCTCCACCTTCCGCCGATCCTGACACCAACCTTCGGCACCGGCCCTGGCGCCGGCTCCGCCCGGTAACTGGCCAGACCCCCGTGCGGCGGCGCAGGTTGAGCGTCAGGAAGGTCCGCGGGTAAAGCCAACAGCTGTCACAAGACAGCGGCCAGGCGCTAAGTCCGCGCGTCGATGTGGCTCTGGGCGATTGCGGCGAGTGTCCGGAGTACCTGCTGGTCCGATGGCGGGAAGGCGCGGGGTTTCTGGTCGATGATGCACAGGGTTCCGATATTCCAACCGCGGGGCCCGTGCAAGGGATAGCCGGCGTAGAAGCGGATGTGGGGCTCCCCCACCACCAGCGGATTGGACGCGAAACGGTCGTCGGTGAGCGTGTCATTGATGATCAGCATCGAGTTCTGTTCCACCGTTGCCGCGCAGAGTGCGATCTGCCTCGGAGTTTCCTCTCGTAGCGGCCCGAAGACGGATTTGAAGTACTGGGCGTCTTCGGCGATAAGTGACAATGATGCGGCACCCACATCAAAGTACTTCCTGGTGGCAGTCACAATGCGGTCAAACGCTTCCTCCGCGCCGCTGTGAAGCAGGGCCGTCTCGTGCAGGGATTTCAGGCGTTCGCCCTCTGCCTGTTCTGGCGTAAGCAGAAACTTGCCCGCAGCTCCCAGCGCCGACAACGACTGCTCACGGGGTGTCCCCTGGTCCCCCGCGTACTGCCCGGATCTTTCCACCGTCAGGCCTGGTGAGGGAGCCAGCCGCCGCCCCGGCGAGTGTCCGTTACCGGCACGATGGCGGCGTTGCGGTTCGGGCCAGGCCATGGACCCGTGAAGGTAGGCGTCCAGTTCGAACTCGGACCACCGGGATTTGCCCGCATTGGCGGGCAGTAGTTTCCGGGGATCCAAACCGATCGTGGCAGCAAGCTCCAGCCGCCGCTCCACCTCGTCATCCACGCCGCACATCTCCAACCGAGTCGCCAAACCAAGCATTCCGCAACTGCAAACCCCATTCATAAGGTTACTTACTACTTTAGCCCTCTGGCTACCCCTCCGGCCTAATCGGCAAGGGCACCCACTTCCGAAAAACTGACAATTGCGCGATGACCCCTTTGTCAGGGGCTGCGGGATTAGGATTTCTTCCATGAAGATTGCCGTTGCAGGGGGAACCGGTACCGTCGGGCGCCACGTGGTGGAGATAGCGAAAGAGCGCGGGCACAACGTTGTCAGCCTGAGCCGTTCGGAGGGCGTGGACCTGGTAAACGGCCGCGGCCTGGACCAGGCGCTCCAGGGCACGGAGGCAGTCATCGACGTTTCCGGCATCCAGACCACGTCCACTAAGAAGGCAGTTGACTTCTTCACCAACGCCACGCAGAACCTGCTGGCGGCGGAGAAGAAGGCGGGCGTGCGGCATCACGTGGCACTCTCCATCGTTGGAATCGACAAGGCCACCTCGGGCCTCTACGCCGGGAAGCTGGTGCAGGAGGACGAAGTCAGGCACGGCGGCATTCCCTGGTCCCTCCTGCGGTCCACGCAGTTCCACGAGTTTGTCCCGATGGCGGTAAAAGCCGCCTCGGCCGGCCCGCTGGTGCTGGTGCCGAAGATGTTCACCCAGCCGGTCGCCGCCCGGGAGGTGGCAGCTGCCCTGGTCACCGCAGCGGAAGCAGGGCCAAAGGGACGCCTGCCCGATCTCGGTGGCCCCCGCGGCGAGCAGCTGGTGGACCTGGTCAGCGCCTACCTGAAGAAGACGGGCAAGCGGAAACGGATTATCCAGGTGCATGTTCCGGGCCCGATGGGTAAAGCGATGCGCAAAGGCAAGCTGATTCCCAAGGCGGGTGCCGCCGTCGGACGCCAGACGTTCCTTGAGTGGCTGGAAACGCAAACGCAACAAAACAGGTAGTCCCCGGCCGCCACCGTCGGAAATTAGAGTACCGGCTACTGGTGCCCTCCCCTCGGGCCCGCCCGTAGATTCAAGGTGCAGACCGCGGACAATGCTGTGCGGGGGCGGAGCGAACGGGGGGTCACGGTGACGATTCATGTGGCAGGCACCAGCGGCAGGGTGCTGAAGGCCGACGGCGGGAAGCAGGCGATGGCGGGCTCCCCCGCCTTGGAGCCGTGGCCGGAGCCCTCCGGGTTCCTGCTGGATTTGGTGACGGACACACAGACGGACGTGGACTCCCTGCGGAGGCTGGCCGAAACTGCTGCTGTTGCGCTCACCGGCTCGGTGGGGGTTCAGATCGATTGTGCCGCCACGCTCGCCTCTGCACAGCGTGCTCCCCTTCGCGCAGCAAACAACGGCCGGGCCGTTTCCCTCGCCGCAGCGGAACAGGATTTCGACGACGGCCCGCGGGCCCAGGTGGTCGATTCAGGGATTCCCGTGGTGGTGGCGGCCGACGGCGGCACTCCCCTGCGGTGGCAGGCTTACCGGTGCCGGTTCCTCGACGCCGGCTACGGCGAAGTCCTCGCCGTTCCGGTCCGGCTGGAGGCCGGCATATCCTGCGTCCTGGCCTTCTTCGCCCCGCCTGGCGTTTCGTTCGCGCCGGAGGTGGTGGGGCATGCCACCTGGTTCGCCGGCGTGGCGGGAAAGAGCCTGAAGCTGGCCCTTGACGTGCGGAGCGTGCGGGCAGCCGGGGACAACCTGAAAGCCGTCCTGGAAAGCCGCACCTCCATCGACGTGGCGTGCGGCGTGATCATGGGCCGGAACCGCTGTTCCTATCCGGACGCCTTCAGCATGCTTGCCTCTGCGTCCACCCGGCGAAGCATGCAGGTACGGGACGTGGCCGAGGGCATCCTCAAGAACATGCCGCGCGGCGCACCCGCCACCCGGTTCGTGGACTGAACCGGAAGCTTGGCGGCAAGCAGTATCAGAGCGGAACAGCCCTGCCCCGAGGCAGATGGGGCGCAGCGTGAGCGGACGCTCAGGACTGGCCGACGATGTCCCGCGGCTGCCTGGCTGTATCCAAGTGTGTCTGGAGAGCGTGGGAAGTCTGACTGGCCCGTTGCTTGATCCGGTACAAGTAGTCCACCGCGAGCCGGGGCAGGGCGACGGCTGGATCAGCGATCCGGATACCTTCCCGCTGGGCTGCCTCAAGGTCGAGGGCGAGGGCCGCGAGGCGTTCGGCGCCCACCATCTGGCTCGCGGTCTTGAGGCTGAGGACCGCATCCCTGGCCTCAGCAGCATCCCCGGTAGTCAACGCCACCCGCAGCTTTTCTATCCTCGAAGGCAGGGCGGTGATGAAGTTTTGGACAAATACCCGCCAGACCTCGTACTCATGAAGGTCCTCGCGCAACTTCTCCAGCACAACATGGTCTATGAGCGGATGGGTGGATCCTCCGGCGCTTATCAAGGGGGACGTGCCGCCGGGCTGGGGGCAATTCACCTTGTGCAGTGGAGTGGTGGTGATGGTCATGCCTGGACTGTACGGAGTGGATATTGGGGGAACCCTGCGGCCGCACCTTGTGGTTTCCTAGCTCGTCCAAGGTCTCTTGTTTAGCCCTGAAGCCGGGGTCCCTGATATTCTGGCTGCTCGCTTGTTGTCCTGTGCAGGGCATCAAGCCTGGCTGCTGTAGCCCAACGGCGGGCCGCTGCACCCTGCTGTGAAGTGCCGCCATGGCGCAATCACAGTTTGATCAGTTCCTCACGGAAGCCACCTAGCGGGACCCCGGGTCCGGCTCGATCCTCAGCCGGGATGCCTTTTACGGCCTGTGCACCAGCTGGTGCACCGTGTCCCAGGAAACACGGACCACAGCGCAGTTCTGACCCTTGCTCCCACCCGAAAAAGATAGACCGAAGGAAACCAGAGCATGACCATCACCAGCAACACCACAGCGTCCAATGACGGACATTCCCGCTCGCTGGGCATCGAGGACCTCGACCTCACGCCCGCCGGCCTGGCAGACGCCCCTGCAAGCGAACAAGACCGTGAAAGCATCGTGCACACCGGCAACAGCTGACATCCGCAGGACCTTGGAAGGACAAGGGAAAGCCCCTCCTAGGAGGGGCTTTCAACGTAGTGGTCACTTGTCTTCTGGTATCGGTCAGCGGTGATGCACTCCCCCTTCCCGGACGCCCCCTAGCGCCCATCCGGACTATGACAAGTACTGACTTTAGTAACCCGAACCCTGGTAGTAAAGGGTCTAACGCCGAAAAATTCCGATGGAACCGCAGTTCCAATGTGGACAGCCACACATCCCGGCACATCTACTTCCGGTAAACCGCCAAGCCCGTATTATTCATTCATGTGGACAAAACAGCACCAGGCTTTTTGCAGCAAGTGCGGCAGGGAGACCAAGCACGTCACGCACTACCAAAAGGACGACGTCGGCGGCTCCCTGGTTGCTGATGTCCAGTGTGCTGAGCACAGGGAATCGTCCGCGTACAGCAACCAGAGGATGGCAGCAGCGCCTGAGCCGGCCGCCTGACCCTAGTGGGCCCAGCGGCCCCTCTGGGGCTCAGGTCATGCATTGCCTATGCCGGTACCGAGCGCCAGCCCAAACCCGATCCAGGCCAATCCAAAGAGCCTGCATGCCGCGGCCCAGGACGCCAGTGGCAGCAGTTGCAGTGCGTACATAAAAGGCCGCAGCAGCAGGGTCATCACCCCTATTCCGCCCAGCAGCATTAGCCCCGCTGCCACCAGGGCTCACTGGGCCATGGGCATGACTAACGACGCCGGCATTCGGTGCTGCCGCCGTCGGATCCCGACCATGCTGGCCGGCACCAAAACCATGGCCCGCCTAATGGGACCAGGCGCGCCTAGCGCGTCAGGGGCCTAGCGTGTCAGGGCGAAGGCGGCCACAGCCAAGACAATCAACAGGACGGTGCCAAGGATGGCGAGCTGCTTGCCGCCCCCTTGTGCTGGCCCTGGCCCTCTTCTGCGCCCGTGCTTGCGGATTACGTCTGTCATGCGCCGACTCTACGCATTCCCCCATGCCGGCGCCCGCGTATCGCCTACTCGTTTTACTAAACCCGAACCACGTAGTGCCTCAGCGCGACCGCCATATATTGACTTTCGATAGAAACCAATTGATTCTTGAGGCATGAGTATTGTGAGTCGATTGGTCCTCCCGCTTAGGGTCCTGCTGGTGTTGGTGTTCCTTGGGCTGTTGGTGGCCCAGGTCATGTCGTTCCCTGGCGAATTCCTCTTTACAACAGAGGAAGGGCCGGGAATGGATCCCTGGCGATGGCCGCTGCTGTTGTTCGCCGAATTGGAGGCGCTGTGCCTGCAGGTTGTCATCGTATGCATCTGGCGGCTGCTTACCCTGGTCCAGCACGACCGGATCTTCACCCCGGCCTCCCTGCGGTGGGTGGACGTGATCATGTGGACGTTCGTCGCTGCATGGCTGCTGCTGGCGGCATTGGCCGGCTCCCTCATCGCGTACATCTACTTCACGCCCGAACTGCGTGACCCCGGGACACCTGCCATGTTGGTCGGCATCACGCTGATCTTTGCGGTGCTGGTCCTGCTGATTGTGGTGATGCGGGATCTGCTGCGGCAGGCCACGGCACTGCGGACCGACATGGAAGGGGTGATCTGATGGCGATCGTGGTGCGCATCGACGTCGAACTGGCCAAGCGCAAGATGAGCGTGGGCGAGTTCGCCGAGCGCGTCGGCATCACCCCGGCCAACGTGGCCGTGCTGAAGAACGGCCGGGCCAAGGCGATCCGCTTCAGCACCCTGGACGCGATGTGCCGGGTCCTGGAGTGCCAGGCGGGCGACCTGCTCGAGTGGGTAGCCGACGATGGTGCCAGCGATGGTGCCGGCGACGGGACGGAGAAGCGGTGAGGTGGCTGGCCTCACTCCTCGCCGTGGCGCTGGGCGTCGCCGTCTTCGTGCTCGGCGGCGCTGATGACTCTCCGGGTCTGCAGGGTATCGGGGCGGTGATCGTAGCCGGCGCGGCCGTCCTTCTCGTCCGGGCCGTGCGCCGGGATCGCCACCGGCTCTAAGCCGCAGCAGGGGGCCGTGGGAGCGGTTGTCCTCGAAAGCCTGTCAAAGCCATAGCCGGCTGGAAGTCTGCGGGTATCCGCAGACTTCCAGCATTTGCCTTTCTTCCCTTGTCCACGTTCGTAGGATTTAGCCATGCGCCGGTTCTGGAACGTACAGGTGGTTGGCTCCCCTTCGGTGAAGGAGTAGTGGTAATGGTTCTCAGGGAAACTGAAATCCGGGCGCTCAGGGCTGTGGTAGACCGGCTGGCCCGGCGCTTCCCTGATCAGCCAACCTCCGTCATCGAGGACGTAGTGGCCTACGAACACAACCTTTTTGCTGAGTCCCGGGTTCGGGACTACATCCCCATCCTCGTTGAACGAGCCGCAAAGCTCAGGCTTGCTTCGCCGGCAGTCCTGAGCCCGCAGGTGGATGCAGCCAATGCTCCCGGCGGGTCTCCTGTCAACGCTTGATGAGAGTTTCAATCAGCCCCGCCGTCGAACCGCGCACTGCTACTGCCCTCCGGCACCACAACGTGCACCACGTTGCGCTCGATGGTGAAATCGGTGGGCGTGGCAGTGACGATCTCGCCGTCAAGGTTTACCGGCATGGGCGGCTCGGTAATCAGCCGGACACGCCTGCTGGTTAAGTGATGAACCCCGTCGCGTTCCACGAAGCTGCCGTCCTTCAGTAGCCGCGCGATCCTCACGTGCTCCCGCAGCGGCGCCCCGGGGATGGCGTAGATATCAAGGGTGTGGTCATCAATCCCCGCCGTCGGCGAGACCGTGTTACCGCCGCCGTAGTGGCGGCCGTTGCCCACTGCCACCTGCAGCATGTTTTCGAGTTCCAGCGCTTCATGGTCCCCCTCGGGGAACTCGAGACGGGCCCGGAACGGCCTGTGCCGGGCATAGGCGCGCACGGCGGCAACGCCATAAGCCAGCGGCCCGAGATACCGCTTTAGGCGGGGGCTGAGGGTCTCGGTGACACCGACCGACAGGCCAACCGACGCAACGTTCAGGAAGGGCTGGCCGTTCGCCCGCCCCAGGTCGATGTCCACCACCTTTCCGTCCGCAAGGACAGCGCAGGCCCCGGCTAGATCGTTCGGTATCTCGAGCGTGCGGGCAAGATCGTTGGCGGTTCCCAGTGGAAGGACGCCGAGCACGATTCCGGTCCCTGCAAGCCGGCCGGCGGCGTAGGACACCGTCCCGTCACCGCCGCCAACAACCACCAGGTCGTGCCCGTCGGCCATCACCCTGTCCAGGGTTCCGGCCAGCTCTGCGCCGGACAGCACAGGGTGCACGGATGTGACGGGCAGGCCCGCCCTTCGCAGCCTGTCCACCGCCAGCTCCGGCGCCGCTCCCAGGCGGGCGCCGGCGTTTATCACCACGGCAGCGGAGTACGCCTCTCGGGCAACCTTCATGGGGAACATCCTAGGGTGGGTGGGCCGGGAATCCCTGAGCCACCAGGCGGAAGGTTCGCACCGGGCAACGGGAGGCTTACGACGGCGGCACGCGGCCGCCGTCGTACGCGTCAGTATGCCTGGTGCTCCCGGCGGGTCTCCTGCAGCCGCTTGATGAACCAGCGCGACTGCTCCGGCCCGTAGGGCAGGACGGGAATCGCCTTGGTCGCGTCGGAGGGGGCTTCGCGGATGGAACGCTGGGCCTGGCGTACCGCCGTCGTCATGGTGTCCGCCATGGTCTTCACGAACTGGTCGCTGCACGGCTTGCCGTGCCCGGGGATCAGGAACTCGTAGCGGTGGCGCAGCGCTGAGATGTGCCGGAGCGCGTCCGCCCATTCCTCCGGGTAGGAGTCCTCGAAGGACGGATGGGCGCCCTGCTCCACGAGGTCGCCGACATACAGGGTAGTGGGCGTGCCCACCAGCAGGTCGCCGTCGGTGTGGCCACGGCCCAGGTGGAACAGGGTGGCGGTCAACCCGCCCAGGTCCACCAGCACCGGCTGGTCCTTCACGATGGCATTGGGCACCACGAGCTCCACGTCCTGGCCCTCGCCGGCTGACATCTCCGGTTCCAGCGTCCCCACGAAGCGGCGCTGGAGGTCCCCGCGTTCATCGATCTCCCGGGCGCAGTTCTGGTGCGCCCAGAATTCGGTGACGCCCTGTGCCGCGAACACGGCGTTTCCGAAGAAATGGTCGTAGTGGGCGTGGGTGTTGACGACGACGAGCGGCAACTGGGTCTTCTCCCACACCGCGTCCAGGATCTCCCGCCCCTGCCGGGGGCCGCAGCCGGTATCGATCACCATGGCCCGCTCGGATCCGACTATCAGTCCGGTGTTCAGCAGCGATCCTTCGGTGACCAGCACATAGTTGTCCGCGCCGACTTCAAGCCATTCCGACATTGTTTCTCCGTACCTCCGGCAAAGCAGTGTTCGTTCGTCCAGGCGTCGATTGTACCCACTGGCCCTTGGAGTTCCCGGGAGGCTGTGCGGGTACAGGTGGCGGCATGCTGCTGCTGGGCCAGGTAGGGTAGCCTCCGCCCGGCCGAAGCGAAGGAAAATTGCTGCGCCTCCCGAAACTTGGCTAGTTCCTCGCCCAAATCGCTACCCAGTCAACGTAAACATGGCCGCTGGTCTCGGGTGCAGGGCAGCCGGTCAGGCACGACTCGGTCTGAAGGATGTAGCGCATCGGCTTGTTCGGGACCATTGACTTTGCAACGCCGATGGACTTGCCATCAAGGAAGAATTCGATGCGCCCCGGGCTCCACTCGGTGGTTGCCACATGCCAGTCCGTGAAGGGAACGTTGGGACGAAACACATCGAATTGGTGGCTGCCGTCCCGGATGCCGTGCAGGGCGGCGTAGATGACTGTGGAGAGGTCCCCTTCCGGGAAATCGATCTCGCCGTCCTGCGGCCACTGCTTGCTAACGGGCCAGAGCAGCCAGGCTACCTTGTAACCCGGGAGGGCGTCGGCTTTGAAGCGCACGGAGTAGCGCCCGTAAAGCTGGCTGTTGTAGGGCGGCACGGTGGCCCCTGCGAATCTCGGGGAGGGTGCCGCACCCATGGAGACACCGTTTTCCGAGTGCAGGAACATGTCCAGGACACCGTTGTGGACACTCAGGACCTTTGACGGGTAGTAGCCGGACGTTCTCTGGTTCTTTTCCTGCCCCTGGGCATGGGTGTCCGGCGTGCCGTCCTTGTAGGTCTCGTGCCATCTCGAACCGTAGATGCCGGGAAAACCGCCAAGGGGCACGTCCCCGTCCGTGAAGTCCTCCACAAAGACTTGCCTCCAGCCGGGCAGGTCGCCCACCGGCAGGGATTGGTCGAAGGACGCAGACATGGGTTTCGGAGCCGGATCAGAGCCGCCGTCCTTGGTCGGCTCCGGGGAGGCGGTTTCGGCAGTAGCTTCCGGAGGCCTGGCCTCGGCACTCGGCTGCAGAGAACTTGGATCAGAAGTTGGCTCCGGTGAAGGGGTATCCGTAGTGGGCTGCGCAGAGCGAGTTACCTGGGTCACTGGCTCTCCTCCTCCGCCTCCTCCTCCGCCCTCAGCAGCTTGGGTCCGCGGGGAAGTTGCAGCGACGCTGAGCGTACTAATGGCGACCGCCAGGGAAACGACCATCAGGACGGCGCCGCCGGTCCCCGCACGCTTCTTGATCGCTTCGGAGCGTGACGTTTCCTCCTCAGGGACAAGATGCGACGTCTTGCCGTGTCCGCCCATCCAGGGAAAGAGGGAGTCGCGAGGGCTGTTTGCCATGGTGTCCTCCCATCGTGGTGCGTGGGGGACTCTGGGCAAGAACGGAGCGCCCGGCCTCATCCCCGTCTGTTCAGCCTAGGAGGGGCGCCGCAGCAGGTCACGAGTACTGAGTACTCATATTGAGATTCAACTCCCACCCGGGTACTTGTTTTGCCGGAGGGTCGACCGTGACGGTGCTGACGCCGCGTCAAGGAAGCAAGGCTGCCGCCTCAGCAAGAGACCGGCGCAACCACAGGGCGTAGTTGGTGGAGATGTGCTGAGCATCCGCATGGGTTGCAAATCCCGATACAACCGCGGGACAGAGATACTGCGCGCACAACCAGGGAACAACGTCCACGTATACCGCGCCACCGGCCTCGGCGACGCGCTTCTCCATCTCATTGTGTTCGGTGTCCACCGCGTAACTTCGCGGAGTGTGGCAGCGACGGACGTCGTCGGAATTTGATGTGACGCAGTCCTGGGGATTCTTTTCCGAGTACGCGATGTCCCCGATTACCACCACACGATCACTTATCGCGCTCAACGACTTGATGGTCGAGGCGAGGCCCTGCGCCCAGGCGGCTTGCGTGTTTTCTTTGTCAGGGCGCCCATCCTTCTCAAGCCAGGTACCTTGACGCTGACCCGAGATGAGGACGACGCTCGGGTTGAGTGCCGCAATCTTCGCCAGCGAGTCAGCACGGAATGCCTTGCACTCGGGATAATCACCCTTGCGCTTCGCGTTGTAGACCGAAAAGTCGGCTGGCGGACACGAGAACATCGTAAAGACTTCGAAGCGCCGCCCAAGTTCAGTGGCTGTCACACCGAGGGGACTTTCCCACATCTGGGCGTGCGAATCGCCATAGACCACCACTGTCTCGCCACCGTTGGCGTCACCGTAACTGCATGGGATTTTCCCTGTTGGGGCATCAAGGCCCCTTACGCAGGCATGTCGGTTGAAAAGGAACCTCCCAACAGGCGGCTCCGGCGTCCACCCTGCAGCGTTCACGCCGTCAGCCACGGCCTTTGCCACTTCGTCAGCCGTCGGCAGGTCACTGCCGCGGGCAACTGGAAAATCGTCGAAGTTGTCTGTGGGGGAAGGCTTGGGCAAAACCGACACCAGAATGCTGGTGAGGCCCAGTGATAGCGCCACCAGTGCGGCACCGAAAGCCACGCTGATGGACGGC
Source organism: Arthrobacter sp. Hb9-2 (assembly GCF_059091165.1). NCBI lineage: Bacteria > Bacillati > Actinomycetota > Actinomycetes > Micrococcales > Micrococcaceae > Arthrobacter > Arthrobacter sp. Hb9-2. The sequence continues at coordinate 71,446 of NZ_JBNHGJ010000013.1, forward strand.
CGGCGGGCCTTGAGCCAACTGGAGTTCCGTGCGGGAAATTCCACATATTTGAAGGTAACGACGGACAAGGCCAGCGCCACACCGACCAAGGCGAGCCTGGTGGTCATCGTCAGTTCAGTCCCGAGCGATGCCGCGGCGAGGATCAGCACGGGCCAGTGCCACAGGTACAGGGAATAGGAGAGCTTGCCAAGCCACTGCAGAGGTCCCCACTGCAGGAGCACTTCGGCTCCTCGCTTCGGTGAGATTGTCCCGCCGATTATCACAAGAACCGTTCCGCCAACCGGAAGAATAGCAGCGGACCCCGGGTACCTCGTGTACTCGTCCAGCATGAGCGATGCTGCCGCAATCGCGATGAGTCCAGACACACTCGCAGGGGCAGCAACGACAACCGGCAGCCGCATGATGGCCGGCGTAAGCACGGCAAGAATTGCGCCAGCCGCAAGTTCCCAGGCCCTCGTCAGGGGAGAGAAGTAGGCCGCACTCGCGTTCTCCGTCGTCAGGTACACCGACCACGCAAGGGACACGGCAACAGTGACCGCGAGGACAAACGCCAGTCGCGTGCGTAGCGGAACTCTGCGTCCGATCGCAGCGACCGCAATCATTGCGGCTGGCCAAAACAGGTAGAACTGCTCTTCAATGGCCAGTGACCAATAGTGCTGTAGCGGGGATGGTGGAAGGTAACTGGCCCAGTAGTCCGTCCCTTGCGAGATCTCGCGAAAATTGCTGGCGAAAAGCGCTGCCCATAGCCCGTCTTCCGCGGTTCGGGCAGCACGCGTACCGCCGATCAGCGCGAAGGATGCGACAACTGTGACGGCGAGGACAAGAGTGGCGGCAGGCAGGATGCGCCGCGCCCGACGGGCGTAAAACCCCAAGAGGGAGATCCGCCCGCCCCGCTCAGCGCCTTTGAGCAGGAGGCCGGTGATGAGGAAGCCGGAGACCACGAAGAAGACGTCGACACCAATGTAGCCTCCCTGCAGCCCCGGCACGCCTGCGTGGTCCAGCACCACCAGTAAAACGGCGATCGCGCGAAGACCCTCTATGTCCGGACGGAACGTGCGTGGAACGGATGAAAGACGATGGGCTCCCTTCGGGGCATGCTCACTCGCCTGTAATTGGCGTCCGCGTTTACGCGCGTCAACGTGGTTTCCCATGGCGCAATCCACTGGCCAGTTTCATCATGATCGCCCCTTTGCCCGACGTCTCTTACCGGCTCGTGCGGCCGACCGTACCGCTCTTTGCGGCCAGAATCAATGCATTTCCCCGGTTTGGGCGGCTGCCGCCACTCCCGCCAACAGGCGGGCCAGCCAGTACGACGGCGGCGCCCGCCGCCGTCGTACGCCTCACCATCCCGAGGGGTGCTGCCACCTCGACTGATGGAGGGTTTGGGTTGAACCAACATCAACTGATGGAGCGTTTCGGAAAACCCGACGTCAAGTGATGGAGCGTTGGGGTTGCATGGGATTCGGAGTGCGGACCTTCGCCAGGTGTCGCCGGCAACTGGTTCCCGCGCGGGCATCCGGCTATCGGACCAAACTGGCCCAGGACTCCAGGAACTTCTCAGCCATGTACGCATGGCCGGCTGAGTTTGGGTGGGCGCCGTCAGCGTCCAAGCCCGGGCTGTTGGCAGTTGTGAACCAGCCGGCCTCGATGGCGTCAATGAAGGGAGCGCCGGCAGCAGCGGCGCCGGAGCGGACGGCGCTGTTCACGCCGCGGAGTTCCTCGGCGAGAGGCTGGGGCGCCGACGGTCCGAGCACTACCACCTGGACGCCCGGCCAGAACCTGCGGGCGGCCTCGATGGTCTGCGCCGTGGCCGCAGTGACTTCTTCAGCATTGGGGACCTGGATATCGTTCTGTCCGCCCTGCAGAACGAGGACGTTGGGCACGAACGCGGGGTTGGCGGCAATTTCCCGCAACCGAATTTCGTACTCACCCGCAAGCTCGTCCTGCCCACCGCCGCCCCAGGCGAACCCAGTGCCGGATACGCCATCAATATTGGTCGGATATCCGAGCTGCCGGGCAACCAGGTACGCCCACCCCTGGTCCGGCTGGTCGGCACCAACACCGGCAGTGTACGAGTCGCCCATGATCAGGAGGACGGGCTCAGCTGGCAACTCAATCCCCGGTTGCGGCGCGGTTGCAGTAGCTGTGGGTGCAGGAGCCGTAGAGGTGGGAGCCACAGACACAGGAGCCGTAGGAGCTGCCACCGAAGCGCTTGCCGTCACGGGGACGGCCTCGCCTCCGCCCTGTGGACCCATCAGGGCGATGGCTGCCACCCCAAATGCGGCCACGGCCAGCACGAAAAGTGCGGCGTACTTGGTCCACTCCTGCAGGCGCCCGCCGTTTCCCCTCACCGGCACATCGTACCGGCGAAAGTGAGCCCTCTGGGGAGCCGCCCGTTTGGGGCTCGACCCCAGGGTAAGCAGGCGAGCGAAGAGCCCTGAGGACAGAGACCCGAAGCGGTGCTCTTCTCCTGCCTAGGACCCGGGCAGCTGCTAAAAGGGTTAACCAACCGTGACCTTCCGGTCGTTCCTTCGCCGGACAACAGCCATTACTGTCGATTCCACCATCCGGAAGAACGGAAAAGAGGCGACGATGAGCATCGACATCGAAATTGGTAGCAGCCTCAGCAACGAGGACGCGGCGCACTTTGCGGCCAAGACGGAAGGCATCACCACAGCGATGCAACGGGTAAGGGAAGCCCACGCAGCATACAGCTGGGCGTGGACGGACGAGATCCGCTGCCGGGGATGCAACGCCAGCCTCGACATACCTCTACTCGCCAGCACAAAAGCCAACGCGGACAAGGCCTTTCAAGCACACCAGGCCGCCCAGCTGGATGCCTTGCTGGCTGCCGACGGCCTCAGCCCGGCAAACCAGACATGAAGACTTCCTGAAACAGCTGTAGGCGTACGCCGGCGGCACGCGCCGCCGTCGTACGCCTTAACTCAGGAGCCACGAAGCGGAGGCAGACCTGGTGGAGAAGGGTAACGCCAGCTTGATGGCTTGCCGTTGTCTGGCTAGTGGGCTAGGGGTACGATGCTCCCGGGGAGAGGTTCTGGTCTCGCATGACGAGAGTTAGGGGGCCACCCCGTGACTGGCCTATTCGCCATTCGGCTGGACGGAACCACGACTCCCCTCCTATCAAGGCCTGTTCCGTGCACCGGGTCATTGTCCAAGCTGCGTAGGCACATTCTCTTGTGGAATTCTCTTCGGGAGACAGCATGAAGCACAGGCGCATCAGGATTCTTCGCCTGTTTTCTGCGTCCCTTGTGGCATTCGTCCTGCTGGGTGCATCGTCACAGTGCAGTGCAGCAATCAAAAACGCGCTCAACGCCGTAAGTCAGACCAAAGAAGAAGCTAGGCAAGTCATTGTTCATCAAGAGACAGCTTCTAGCCTGCGGTTACAGGCCCAGAAGCTTGAATCTGCGGCGTCTCAAGTTCCAAAGGATGCCGAACTAACGACAAGCGAAAAGGCGAACTTAGACCAAGCAGTTCAGCTTGCCGCGCATCTAAAAGACATGGCGGAGATGGTGGGAGTGTCGGAAAAGATCGCTGCACTAATTAGCGATGACGCAGCTGAGCTTGTGGCAGCATCAATTCTTCAGCGGAGGCAACCCTCGGCAGCCCTTAACGCACATTTACAAAAGACAGCGGAATCCCTCCTGAGAGACACCATGTGTTCCCAGTTTTCCTCTTTCATGTCAGCAGAGAAGGAATCGGAAGCACAGCTCCAAAGAAAGGGCTACTCCCAGGTTTCCGCCAGTGAGAAGGGAGTTTTTGAGGCCTTGAGGACTTACATTGCTCAGGTCCAGACCCTCGCCCAAGAAGCTGACCAAGTTTTAGATGCGTTCAGACTTTCGAAGGCAATCCTCACAACCGCGAATACCTACATCAAGCGACTCGAACAGACTGTGAGCGCCGCTTCTTGGCAGAACGAAGGCGCCTTTCAAGCCTATATGAGGCATTGCGTCGTCAAGTGACCGAGTGACACGATGATCCGGTCAGCGCGTGGCAGATCACGATGCTTTTGGGCCGCCGCTCCCCGTTCTAGCCTTTACTGCCAGACATCTCCTATCCCGATGCTGACTGATCGTAGGATCCTAGCCGACGATGTGACTGACCGATCTAGGCTGCCGTAGAGTGCAGCGATGTGGGCTGGCGCTATGGACGTTGCATTCGCGCAGAAGACGTATGGACACGGAGAAATCGAGAGCCGCCGGAAAACAATTAACAGTACGCTTCGTAGACCCAATTTACGAAGGTCGATGGTGATCATGATGCGAACAGCGCTATTCCTCGATTTTGACAACTTTTTCAGCGGTCTAATGTCAACCGACCCTGCTTCGGCGCTAGAACTGGTGTCGGGCCCATCGCGCTGGCTGCAGAGGCTAAAAAGCAGCTATTCGGACGGTGCTGATCGCCGATGGCTAGTGCTGCGGTGCTACATGAACCCGGCAGGTTCAATTACGGATCCGAGGAACCCCAGCGAACGCTTGTACTTCTCCAAGTTCCGCCCCTTTTTTACTCAGGCGGGTGTAGAAGTCGTAGACTGCCCGCCGCTGAGTAAAGGATCGAAGAATGGCGCCGATATCCGAATTGCCATCGATGTTATGGCCGCACTGCAGGCAAATACCCGATACGACGAGTTCGTAATCGCTTCGGCGGACTCGGACTTCACTCCATTGTTGCAAGTTCTCCGGGCAGATGATCGTCAAATCACGGTCATTGCAACATCGTCGACTGCTATTGCCTACGAATCGCTCGCCGATCGATTCCAGGACGAACAGGACGTTTTCGATCTGATAACGCCGGACGAACCAAAAGAAACCGGCATCGAGACAGAACTACCGTTTGATTCTCCAGCTGACCAGTCCTCATCTTTCCCGCAGGGGCCCAACGATCCTGATGTCAGCATTGCTTACGAGAATTTTTCGAAGGTTGTGATTGACACCTACTCGCAATCGCAGACACCCATCAATTTGGCTCGCTTGTCTACCGATCTAAGGAAGCACATAGGCCCGGCGGCAGGAGCAAGCGCTTGGTTTGGCGCGGGTACGTTCGTTCGGGCAGTGCAGGGATTGGCCCTTCCGAACGCAGCGTTTTCTCATCATTACTTGTGGGATCAAACCCGCCACCAAGAACCAGCTGTGACCATCCAGTCCGACTTGCCTTCTTTGGTTGCCCAGGTGGCCGCAGTTACGGGGCTCCCGAGGATCCCTTCGACCTACTGGCCGGTGGTCTATCAAACGCTTGAAGCCTACGCCGCGTTATATCAATTCAACTTCACGGAGTCCTCGAAGTGGTCACGCGATCACACCGCCGAGCAAGGCTTCGAGATACCTCGAAGGGCCTTTTCCTTTGTTGCTCGTGCCTGTCAGGACGGTGGCGCAAACCTGAACGAGGAGCCATCACCGTCCGCCGAAAGGATTGCCTACGCCATGTTTGTAAGCGTCTTGCGGAGGGCTGAAATTGCAGGACTTGAGGTCAACCATGTGGAGAAGTCGGAATTGGCTGACTGGCTCTGCTTGGAGTTCGCGGACGACGTGGCCGGGTAGTCCCGGCCACGCGTCGACGGTCCTGACCGGCCGGGAGTGGCCCGTAACAGCAAATTCACGTCTAAGACGGCGGCACGCGCCGCCGCCCTAGGCCTCGCCTCCGAGTGGTAGTTCCCACCCGACTGATGGAGGGTTTGGGTTGAACCAACGTCAAGTGATGAAGGGTTTGGGAAAACCCGACATCGAGTGATGGAGCGTTCGGGAAAAGGCGACGTCGAGTGATGGAGGGTTTGGGAAAAGGCGACGTTAAGTGAGAGAGCGTCCGGGGGTGGGGGTGTTAGGGGTGGGGTGGGGGTGGGTTCAGAGGTCGGCTAGGAGGGTGGTTGGGTTTTCTATTGCGTCGGCCACGAAGCGGAGGAAGCCTGCCGCGGTGCCGCCGTCGCAGACGCGGTGGTCGAAGGTCAGCGTCAGCTCGGTGACTTTCCGAACGGCCAGCTCGCCGTTCAAAACCCACGGCTTGTCGATGATCCGGCCCACGCCGAGGATGGCCACCTCAGGGTGGTTGATGATCGCCGCGGACCCGTCCACGCCGAACACTCCGTAGTTATTGAGTGTGAAGGTGCCACTGCCCAGTTCAGTGGGGGTTGCCTTGCCCTGGCGCGCGACGTCGGTCAGCCGCCGGATCTCCGCGTCCAGCTCCCGGGCACTCAGCTTTTCGGCGGAACGGACCGAAGGCACCACAAGGCCGCGGTCGGTCTGAGCGGCGATGCCGAGGTTGATCCCGTCGAACGAGACGATTTCCTGGGACCCGTCGGACCCGGTCTCGATACGGGTGTTCAGCTCCGGGTACTTTTTTAGCCCAGCTGTGACAAAACGGGCAATGAACGCGAGCAGGCCGGGCACCTCAGAGCCGCCGGCTTTGAGTTCCTGGCGGAGCTCCACCAGCGCGGTGGCGTCGACGTCCACCCAGACGGTCGCCTCCGGGATTTCCGAACGGCTGCGCGCCATATTTGCGGCCACGACTTTGCGCACTCCCCGAACAGGAGTCCGCGAAGAGACGGCCAGGCCGGTGCGGGCGTCCGTTGTCGCAGCTTTTCCGGGGGTGGTTTCGAGAGGCTCCACCACGGGCTTCGGCTCGGCCACCGGAGCGGGCTCGACCACCGGAGTGCTGATTGCCTTCTCCACGTCACGGCGCATGATCAGCCCGCCCTCGCCGGAACCGGGGAGCTCGCCAAGGTCCACGCCGTGCTCCCGGGCCATGCGCCGGACCAGCGGAGAGATCACGGCACCGAGCTTGCCGGGGACGCGGGTGCGCAGGAGGGAGAGGTCCACGTCGGCACCCGCCGCCGGACCGCCGTCGGCCGCCCCATCCTCCAGGGGAAGCGTGCCAACAGAGCCGGCCGCGGTACCCTTCCGCGCCCGGGTCCGGCGGGCAACGCCGTGGCCGCCCGGGGTGCCGTACCCAATGAGCACGTTGCCGGATCCCGCCTTTTCCTCTTCGCGGTAGGCCTCGGCCTCGGGGTGGGTTTCCTCAGCTTCAACTGCAGACTCCCCCAGTTCGGTTTCGGTCGGCTGGGTCTCCGGCTCGGCAGGCTCGGCGGCAGGCACATCCACCGGAGCGGGCCCACCCACAGAAACAGGCGTAACCGAGATCAGCGGCTTCCCCACATCCAACGTCTCGCCCGGCTGCCCGTGCAGCTCAGCCACAATCCCCGCATAAGGGGAAGGCACCTCAACCGTGGACTTGGCCGTCTCCACCTCGGCGATGGGCTGATCAACGGTAATCGTGTCCCCCACGGAAACATGCCAGGAAACCAGCTCCGCTTCGGTGAGGCCTTCGCCCAGGTCCGGCAACAAAAACACACGTGTTTCACTCATGGTCAGTTCTCCCACTGAAGGTCGTCAACGGCGTCGAGGATGCGGTCCACGCCGGGCAGGTAGTACTTCTCAAGCTTCGGCGCCGGATAGGGGATGTCGAACCCGGTAACGCGGCGGATGGGCGCGGCCAAGTAGTGGAAGCAGCGCTCCTGCACGCGGGCCACGATCTCGGAGGACACGGACGCGAAGCCGTGGGCTTCGGCGATCACCACGGCCCGGCCGGTCTTCCGCACCGACTCGCAGACGGTCTCGTCGTCAAAGGGCACGATGGTGCGCACGTCGATGACTTCCAGCGAGCGCCCTTCCAGCGCTGCGGCCTCGGCCGCGGCAAGGGCGGTGGGGACGGACGGGCCGTAGGCGATCAGCGTGGCGTCGGTTCCGGGACGGGCGACGGCGGCGCGGCCTTCGGAGGACTGGCCGGCAGAAGCAGCAGCAGAGTGGGCAGAACGGAGCTCGCTCAAGTCCACCAGGTCCTTGGACCAGTAGAGCTTCTTCGGCTCCATAAACACCACGGGATCGTCCGAGTCGATGGCTTCGCGGAGCATCCTGTACCCGTCCGCCACCGTGGCGGGGGTGAAGACCTTCAGGCCGGCGGTGTGGGCGTAGTAGGACTCGGAGGAGTCGCAGTGGTGCTCCACTCCCCCGATGCCGCCGCCGTAGGGAACCCGGATCACCAGGGGCAGTTTCACGGCGCCCTTGGTGCGGTTGTGCATCTTGGCCACGTGGCTGATGATCTGCTCGAACGCCGGGTAGGCGAACGCGTCGAACTGCATTTCGATCACCGGGCGCATCCCGTTGATGGCCATGCCCACGGCCATGCCCACGATCCCGGACTCGGCCAAGGGCGTGTCGAAGCAGCGCTGCTCCCCGAACGTTTTGGTGAGCCCGTCGGTAATGCGGAACACCCCGCCCAGCGTTCCCACATCCTCGCCGAACACCAGGACGGAGGAATCGGCGTGCATGGCGTCAGCCAGTGCCGTATTCAGCGCCTTGGCAAGAGTGACCGGCTGGGGGCCGGCGGCTTCGGCGGAGGCAGCGGCCGAGGCGGCCGCCCGGGCGGTGGCGGCACTGACGTTGCCGTTGGCCTCGGACGATGTGGTGATGGTGGGGCTCACTTGCCGGCCTCCTCGGTAAATGATGCTGCGTCGCGGGCGAGTTCGTCGGCGAGCAGGGCGGACTGTTCCATCAGCTGGGGCGTGGTCTTGGCAAAGACGTGGCGGAAGAGCTCCTGCGGGTCCACGGGAACGTCTTCGCTGAGGCCGTCACGCAGCTGCGTGGCAACCGCCTCCGCCTTCTCGCGGATCCGCGCCTCGCCGTCGTCGTCCAAGAGCCCGCGGTCCGTGAGGTAGGTCCGCATCCGGTTCACCGGGTCCTTGGCGCGCCACTCGGCAACTTCGCTGTTTTCGCGGTAGCGGGTGTCGTCGTCGGCGTTGGTGTGGGCCTGCATGCGGTAGGTGTTGGCCTCCACCAGCAGGGGGCCGGCGCCTTCCCTGGCCAGTTTCACGGCCCGGTCCAGGACGGCGAGGAGCGCCACCACGTCGTTGCCGTCCACGCGTTCGCCGGCCATGCCGTAGCCCACTGCCTTGTGCGCGAGCGACGGCGCCACGGACTGGTGTGCCAGCGGCACCGAGATGGCGTACTTGTTGTTCTGGACGAAGAAGATGACGGGCAGGTGGAAGACGGCGGCGAAGTTCAGGGCCTCGTGGAAGTCGCCTTCGCTGGTGGCGCCGTCTCCGCACATGGCCAGCACCACGGTGTCCTCGCCGCGGAGCTTGGCCGCGTGGGCCACACCGACCGCGTGCAGCAGCTGCGTGGTCAGCGGGGTGCACTGGATGCCCACTTTGTGCTTGATGGGATCGAACCCGCCGTGCCAGTCACCGCGGAAAATGGTCATCACCTGCACGGGATCCACGCCGCGGGTCATCACGGCCACGGCGTCGCGGTAGGTGGGGAACATCCAGTCACCGTCGGACAGGCACAGCGCGGCCGCCACCTGGCAGGCTTCCTGGCCGTGGCTGGACGGGTACACGGCCATGCGGCCCTGCCGGACGAGTGCAGAGTTTTGGTCGTTGACGCGGCGTCCGACGACGAGCTGCTCGTACGCTGCCAGCAGCTCCTCATCGCCGGGCAAAGGGTACTCGTGGCCGGGTTCGGTGCCCTGCTCACCTTCGGGCTTGAGCCGGCCTTCCGGGTCCACCATCTCGATCTGGTGCCGGGCTGGAAGCATGTAGTCCTCGGCTGTGATGCCGAACTTATTGGCAGCTTCGGTGAGAGCGTCCTCGGCGGGCGCCTTGCTGGTTTGGTCCGGTGCGGTGTGGTTCGCGGAGATCGTCATCGTTCCGTCCTTCTGTTGCCACTATTACTCCCCAGTATCCGCCCACCGAAGGTTTCGTATCCACCACCTAGATGAATCGTGGAGAAGCTGCCCGATTCCGGCCCTTCCGGTAGACGAATTGTATGTGTGAGCCAGATTACGGACAGGAGTGTGGACGAAATGGTAAACCTCCGTAAGTGTCAATTTCAGGGCTTGAAGAGCTTGCGGCGATGGGGACAACTACCCAGCTTCGAATTCCCTGATTATCCGGCCCCAGTGATTTACTGACCCTGACCGTCACGTACTCCTGGGGGATAAGTATGAAGGCCTTAGCTGCCACGTTTTTGCTCGCATCGCTGGTGCTTACAGGCTGCGCCGTGGCTGGTCCTGGCAGTGGTCCGGCGGCGTCAACAGAGCCCCCACCACCATCCGGTGCAAAGACCTACTCAAGCCTGGATCCGGCGGGAATAGAACACATCAAGACCTCGAAGATGGCACGGTTCGACATGACCTCAGGGAGACTTACCAAAAAGGACGTTGGCCTGGAGGACGGCACCAGCCAGGCGCCGGATGTCCTGATTCCCGATGGTGTGATGGAACTGACTATCGAAGCGCCAACGGGTCTGATCCGCGCCAAGACAAACCGGCTCCGGCTCAACGGCATGAACAAGGGGCCCGACTTCCGTGAGATCACGTTCTTCCTCACAGCCGAATCATTGGAGGACTTTACAGCCCTGATTCGCGACGGCGTGGACCGCTACGGCATTCCCAGTGAATCGGCAGAGGACTGGATCGAATCCAAGTCCAGCCAACCGGAGGACAAGAGCGACTTTGCCCTGGCGCCGGGCACTTCAACAGGCCTCCAGGTCCAGTACGACCTCCGCTACGACGGTTTGAAGGACGTCCAGGTCATCATTGTGCACGTCCACCCCGTCTGATCCCGCCCGCAAGACGCGGCCGGCCACGCCCAGGAAGAGAGCACCGTGGAACCCCATCACCAGTACCCCAATAATCATGCCCATCAACCGGCAACTCAGGCCCAAGCACCGCCGTTGCCTGCTTGGGCCAGGGTATTCAGGACCATTCTGCTGGCCCTCGCCGGCCTCATGGTGGTCATGCTGCTGCTTCTTTTTGTTGCGGGCACGTCCGCATCGGCCGATATGTACACCCAAGGCGGGAGAGACATTCTCCAGGCGATCATCTGGCTCGGCTTGGGTACTGTCGTGATGACGATCCCGTACCTCATCGCCAGCATCCTCTACGCCGCCCTCTGGGCGGCTAAGCTGCGCGGCAGGGGTTACCGCGGGTACCCGGGCACTTCCTGGGCGCTGGTTGCCGGGCCCGTCATGGTTGCGCTACCTGTCTTGGCCCTCATCGGGCTGATCGCAGCCGACCCCAGCGCGTTGTGAAAGCACGAAGGCTCAACACAGCAACGTAGCGGCAGCTTGCCCCACCCGCTAAGTGAAAGGACTGACTTTGATTTACGACCGTGAGCGTGAGCGGCGCAACGACGCCGTCTACGCCGAACATAAGAAAGCTGTTGCAGCCGGTGAAAAGCGGGTACTCCGCAGGACCAGCACTGGCGAGCTGCACAGCTACCCTGGTGACGAGATTGGCTTTACCCCCGGCCGCGGGCAGGCCCAGGTCAGCACCTGGTGGGGCATGGGAATTCTCGCGGTTGTTTCCGCACTACTGGCTGTCCTTTCGGTGCTGATATTGATGGCCCCGCTGGGACAGGGAGAAGGGCCCTTCTGGGGCGGGCTGTTCCTGACTGCCCTGGCTGGAGGCGCCGCCTTCTACACATTCACGCTGGCCCGGGACGAATACCGGGCCACCCAGCTCCGCAAGCTGCGGGGCTCGCCGAAGCCCGGCACTGCAGGCGGGGTGGACATCAATCTACTCGAGGTGGGACGGAAACATCGCGAGGAGCCCAACACCCCCCAGTAGGATTATTTCCGGTCCAACCAGGACAAGCATCTCGGCCAAACGTGAAGAAGATTCGTTTCAGCGGTACGACCGCCCGTGACATCGTCACGCATCAGGCACTCACCACTGGGATAGAAAAGGCTCGGCGAAGAATGGGGGGGCGACAATGCTTCAATCCGCGTGCTCGGCCCTCTCGGACATTGACCAGTCCCACCTCACCAAGTAAGTAGAGCACGACGGCGGCACGCGACCGCCGTGCGGCTCACCGTCCCGAGGGAGTCACGGCATTGGCGAGAGAGGGTTTGAGTTGAACCCACATCAACTGCGAGAGGGTTGGAGTCAAACCGACATCTGCTGATAGAGCGTTTGAGTTACAGGTCGGCCAGGACGGTGGCGGGTTTTCGGTGGCGGCGAGAGGCGCCGGGGGTTGCTAGGGAGACGGCGGCGGCGGGTCTGCAGGCACCTCGGACCGCCACGGAGCGCGCCACTCGGCAGCGTCCCAGCCGTCCATGATGTAGATCCGCTCGTGCGCAACGTGCTCGCCCCTGAATTCCAGCAGGCTGACAGTGAACATCCATGGGGCGCCGTCGTAGCTGATCAGGTTCTCCACAACCACCAGGTCAGCCCGGTGGGTGATGCGCCGGGTGTGGAACTTGAGCTTGGCCGGGTACCGTCGCCGCCATTCGCGGAAGTTCTTCACGCCTTCGAAGCGTTCGCCGGACTGGGGGAATTCAAGCACGGCGTCGTCGTGGTATATCTCGTGGGCGATGTCCTCGTCCTTGCCTGAGTACTCCCAGTGACGCCTCAGGGCGTGCATCAGGTCCGCCTCGTCGAGCATCATCGCCTCCTCGGTCCAGGGGACCAAGCGTAACGCCGGGCTCCCGGTCCTGACCAGGGAAATTACGGCGGCGGCCCCACGGCTGGCACAGATGCGGGAGACAGTTTTTCGGAGTGAAACCACCCGTTTATTTGGACAGTTTCCGGGGCCGGGAGCCGGACAACGGAGGATAATGGCGTGCAGGCCCTATAGGGAGCAAAGCGCATGAGCAGGTATGACATTGGCGTGGAGAGCCACCAGGCTATGCCGGACGGGGTTATTGGCGGAGGCGCCGGCCCGCCGATGTCTGCTGCAGCGGAGTTGTTCAAGGCCGTGGCCCATCCGGTCCGGGCGCACATCCTGGAGTTGCTCTCCCACGGCGAGTCCACCATTCCGGAATTATGCGAAGGCACGGGAGTGAAGGCGACGCACCTGTCCCGGCACCTGGGCCAGATGCGCGGGCAGCACCTGATTCAGTGCCTGCGGTCCGACGGCCACCTGATCTACCGGCTGGCGTACCCGGAAGCTGGCGAACTGCTCGCCGCCGCCCGGTCCGTACTCCAAGCCCGGACGGCGTCCGCCCTCTCCTCCTTGCGCCCCCTGCCGGAGGAACTGCCATCCACGGCCCTCTGGGACGATCAGTTCCTGGCTCTGGAGGAATCACTTGTATCGCGGTCAGTGATCGCCAAGGCCTGCGGGGCGATAGCCGCGCGAATCGGCTGCACACCGGAGGAAGCGGCCGGACGGCTCATCATGACGGCCTGCAACCGCAGTTGCACTCTTCTGGAAGCCGCACGGGACGAACTAAGCAACGGGCAGCAACCAAACCGCCCCTGACTTTTGAGGGGCCGAGTTTGCCGGTTGGCAGAAGGAGCCCATAGCGACCGGCTGCGCGCCCGTAATGCTTCTTCTGTTTAGAAAAACTCCTTGACCTTCTCCAGGCATGGGACCACACTCTATTTGGTCGATTGACGAAAACGTCTATCGGTCAAGTTCGGAGTTCATTTTATGTTTTTGTAGGCAGCAGGCTCCGCACCAGGTGGCAGGGATATCCTCTATGGGGGCTCCTGGTGTGGCGATGGACGCGGAGGGGACAGCGTGGTCCCCTCCGCCTCTGAATCACTTTCCCGATCAGCCTTTCCTGCGGCTGGCGGGGACCGGGACAACCAAGCGCCATCCGTCCCGCCGACGCGGGGCGGCATTTCAAACACAGGGAAATGACTAAGGGTGGGTATCCGTAATGGGCATTGACAAGGTGTGGGACCAGCTCGAGCCAGAAACACGGCAGTGGCTGATCGACAATCCCGGGTGCAAAATCCTTCCCCGGTCCGTGGTGGCGGCGATTACAAAGGCCACCGGAGTAGAGTTCGATCAGGACCGGCACGGTGAGACTCTCCTCTCCCCTGCCGACTGCGACTTCATCCGTACCGCCGCGAACCTGGACGATGCCCGGCGCAGCGAGGCCTCGTCCCCGCGTTCCTGACACCCGTTCGTATTCAGCTTGTTCGGTAATCGCAAAAGCTTGCGCAATTCGCCTTACACTGGGAGACGAATTGTAAGTGTGAGCCGGATTACTGATAGGCCGTGGACAGCGTGGCAACCAGGGACGCCGGGACGGAACCCGTCCCGTTGGACGACATCGACCGCAGGATCATCTCGGAGCTGACGCGGGACGGCCGGATGTCCGTCACACAGGTGGCAGAGAACGTCCACATCTCACGGGCGCACGCGTACACGCGCATCGGCCGGCTCACCAGCGAAGGCGTGCTGTCCAGGTTCACGGCGCTGGTGGACCCGATCAAGGCAGGGCTCCGGTCCTCCGCCTACGTGACGCTAAAGCTCAAGCAGGATGCCTGGCGCGAACTGCGAGACCAGCTGGGCGCCATCCCCGAGGTGCACCACGTGGCCCTGGTGGGCGGGGACTTCGACGTGATCCTGCTGGTCCGCGCCGTGGACAACATCGACCTGCGGCGGGTGATCTTCGACCAGCTGCAGTCCATGCCTGGAGTACTTGATACGCAGACGTTCCTGGTGTTCGAGGATCTGGATACGCGGTAGTTGGGTCTGCTGAACTCGCCGAGCTAGTGGCTGCGGTGCGGATTTCGGGTCTCCATAAATGAAAAAGTGTCAGGCCGCTCAGCTTCAACCTTGTGAGCTAGCTCCTAGAACTGACGCATCGTGTTCAATCGGTAAAGGGAACAAACTGCCACGATCCTGACCCAGACAGCGAACAAACTGGACTATTCTACCGTCGTCCAGCCAGCCATCGACTACGGTCACGCAGAAGCAGTTCGCAATGGCGTTCCCCTGTCGGTTGGCGTGCCGGCGGACTGGACACTGGACCCGAACGCAGGGACTGGGACGGTCACCACGGGGCGCCCCCCGCGACGTGGGCGAGTATGTGACCATCGCTGCCTCAGCAGCGTCAGGTGCCTACCGCATCGGGCGCGCCTTCAACCAAAAACTGGGAGCGGGCAAGTTCGTATCATTCCTCATCCGACGTGATAACGCCGAAGCGACGGTCTTTGACCTCTGGGGCTCCCTCGGCGCTTCCGGTGTCGGGACTGCTACGCGCTGGAACAAAACCCTAACCACACTCACAGTTGGAGAGTGGTACCGCGTGGTTCTCAGCACCATCGAGCAGGGCTACTCTGGCACGCCGATCAACACGGCCAAGCTTGATCTGCGCCAGCTCACCATCATGGTCACTTCCAGCGCCGCCGGGCCGGGTAGCGTCTCAATCGCGGACATCCGTCTCCATCAGGGGAAGTCACGCGGGAAGATTGCGCTTATCTCCGACGACGGCACGGCGGACACTTACACCACCATGTTCCCCAAGCTGGCCGCACACGGGTTCCCTGCCGGCATCGCCGTGGAGCACACAAACATCGGCAACCTTGGCTACCGCACGGCGGCTCAGCTCAAGGAAATGCATGACGCAGGATGGGACATGTACGACCACCACAGGACGGACATGACTACACTCACCGCCGCCCAGCAGCGCGCCGTATATCAGGATGCGAAGGCGTTCAAATTGGCTCACGGACTCACCAATGGTGACCGAATTTGGGTGTGGCCCGGAGGTTTGCGCAACGCTGCTACTGAGGCCGTAGCAGCAGAGTACTGGTCCACCTATGCGCCGGGTGCAGTCCTTCACGGAAACGGGAGCGCCACACGTGTACTCGCCGGTTGACCCGCCCGCTGTACTACTGGACGAAGAACAAGACCGCCGCGACCATCAAGGCCAAGATTGACAACGTAGCTGCTACCGGGCAGTCAATGGTCCTGAGTCTGCATCAGATCCTGCCGACTGCAGTTGCGACGGAAGACATCACCATCGCGGCCTTCGATGAGGTGGTAACCCACCTGGCCGCGTCCAACGTCGATGTGGTCCCCGCCTCGCAACTCTGGACCCTGTGACTACTACCTGCGCTCCTGGCTGGACTCTTTAGGAGCCTCCGCCCGGGAGCGCAGGTACGCCTCCGCAGGCCGCTCGAACCGCTCGTAAAGGATGCCGGACAGCGCAACGCAGAGCGCTCCGATTGCCAAGCATCCGACCATCGCCCATTCAAACGGCAGCGGGTCAATCCATCGGTCAGCTAGTTTGATGACCATTTCGTGGACGAGGTACAGCGCGAAGGACCACTTGCCCAGCCTCACAAGGCGATCGCTTCCAAAGTGCCCACCCCGACCGTCGATGTCCGAGACAGCGGACGCAGCAATGACAGCCACGAACCCCGGCAGCATGACCGTGTTGGCAACTACATACGGGAGTTCCTCCGCAGAGTGCAGGGCAAGGAACGTTCCCACCATGAGAAGCACGTAGATTCCGCCGGTGATGAGCAGGGCGTGCCGCACGTCAAAGCGGGGGCGCCAGCCGCGCTGAAGTGCCACGGCAAGGCAGATGCCGATGATGAATTCGCCCAGACGGAAGGCAGGCATGGTGTAGAACAGGTAGCCGAGCGCCCGTTCCGGGGCGACGGCGATGCCTGCCGCTCCAACGACGGCTGTCGCGGCGAACACTAGGCCAGCCAGCATCAGGACGCGCTGGAACCGTCTGACGACAGGAAGGAGGAACGGGAACAGCAGGTAGAAGAAGGCCTCGCAGGCAAGGGACCAGGAAACACCATTGAAGGCATACCGATAATCACCGGGCGGCAGCCACGCTTGGGTGAGGCTCGCCACGAACGGCAACGCTGACCAGACGATCGGCAACCCGATGATCACGGCGACAACTGCGGCAAGGCCCGTGGTCAGCGCGTGCAGTGGCCACACACGGGCGACCCGGCGCCAGTAGAACTGCTTATTGGTGTCTCCGGGCTTAGCTGACCATGCCAGCACAAAGCCTGACAGGACGAAGAAGAAGCTGACACCCGTGTACCCAAACCCCACCACTGGCGCCGTAACTTCCATAGGTTCGAAGTACCGCGAGAAATGGTAAAGCACCACGAGGGCTGCCGCGTAAAACCTCAGACCCGTCAGGCTGCGTAGATGATCACGGCGCGTCTGAGCCACCAGCATTTTTCCCCCAAGAAGTAATCGAGACTGCCCCAATCATAAGGGGTCAATAAGACCGGATATGTCCGAGGACACCACCGGGGTCAACACCTACAGGCCCAGCAGAGGGTTCCTCACCTGGGCAATGCAGCGCCTCGGGCAGCGGCTCCAAATCGTGGCAGCGCCCGGCACAGCAAACGGTGGCATTACGGGGCAGAACACTGCACAGATCCTCGCCCGCGTCCAACAGGACGTTATCGCCCTCGACCCAGGCTGGCGCACGCACTCGCGGGCACCAATGACGTACTCGGCGCCGTGGCATTCGGGGTATCCAAGCGAACCTGACCGCGATCTACGACGCGATCCAGAACGCCGATATCCGCCTAATCCTTGGCACCATCGCCCCGTCCTCCGGAGCGACCACCACACAACTCGTGACCATTGAACGCATCAACAATTCATTGGCCAGCAAGCGCAGACCCAGCCCGGCGCGGTCCTCGCCGACTACACTGCCGTGCTTGCTGGCGCTGACGGGAACTGGCGCGTCACTGGGACCACCGCGTACACAGGCGACGGCACGCACGCTTCCACAGGCGGGGCTATGCGGATGGGTAAGGCACTAGCCAAAGCCTTTGCCCCGGACGTGCCAGCCGTGAACATCCTGCCCACGTCCGACGTTGATGCCGGCGTTCCGGGTTCAGCTCGCAACGTTCGACGCGAACAACGGGTACGCGAACCGGGGCACCGTGATTGATACGGATCTGAACGGGTCGGACATCAACGCTCTTCCGCTGGACAGTAACCTGCCGACAACGGGTATCCTGCGCACACCTACGCTGAAGCCTTAGAAGCCGAGGGCCTTGAGGAACGTGTCAGCCCAAGCCCGGTAACCTTCGGCGCTGGGGTGCACCCCGTCTTCCATCATGAGGGTGCCCCCAGTGTCAGGGAACAGGGAAAACGCGTCGATCTTCCGAACGCCGGGATATTTCCCGGTGATCTTCTCAAGCTCAGCCATGCGGAGGGACTGCGCGGGCGCGGTCGTGCCGGTCTCCTTGTTCTGCTTCATCACGGCCACGGCAGCACCGGGGGCTTTCTTCGCCGCCTGAATCAGAAGCCCCTCAATCGAGCTCGATAACCCTACGTTGTGGCCGTGGTTGATGATCAGTAGGCCCGGAGTCTCGGGCATCAGAGTGTCCAGGTTGTTCAGAGAGTACTGAGCGTCCTTACCTGGTGCTGACCCGTTCCAAACGGTCAGTGTGGGTTCGCCTGCCCCGATACTGCGAGGGGCGCTGTACTGGTCGCTTGCGTTGTCCCATGTGTGGACGGTGATGCCGCGACCCGTGGTTGCGGCAATGTCCCGCAGCGAGGTTTCAACCCAGCCCTGAGCAGGGAAGCCGGTCGAGTCGCCAATGACCGTGAGGCTCAGCGGTTCCGCCGCCGCGCGCAGCTTGGCTGCTACAGCGTCAAAGTCACCACCGTCAGCGATGCCGGCGCGGCAGAGGCCGTAGATGCGGGGCGGTTTACTACCTGCTCGTCGTAGTACTGCTGTACCTTCTCCGAGACGGGCACTGGCTCATGGGAAGCGCAGGCTGTTGCGAAGGAAAGCGAGCCCGCCACGACGGCGGCGGTTAGCAAACGAGCAGAGCGCAAGGGTCCCCCAAAGAGCAAGTTGTGATGTCCAGATTCTAGGGCACTTCGGAGCGAACGCGCTTACCGGGCACCCGCCTGGTCCGCAATTTGTCGGAGACTCTCTTGGAAAGCACGATGACAGGCTTCTCAACAAGAATGTGCACAAACACGCCACCGACAACGGCGAAAATACTGAGTGCCAGGATTGCTGCCGCGAAATTGTCACTCCCCAGTGCTTTCACCCAAAGTGTGGCGCCAACCAAGAGAATAATGTTGTGCGTCAGGTAGATGGCATAGGATGCGTCCCCTAGCAACTGCCATATGCGGGCGAACAGCGTCTCCGAGTTCGGCGTCAGTAGGCCGGCCACCACGGTGACGGAAGCTGCGAGGGCAACTGCGGCGGAATTCAAGGTGTCTCGGACGACAAATGCTAGAACGGAAGCTCCGACAATCAACAGCCAGGGCATGATCGGGTTCTGACTCAACGGTCGCCGCGGCAACTCATACTTTTGACAGATCAAGCCAATCAGAACGCCGCAACCAAACATTGCGTTAGCCCGGTTGAATACGAAATCGAAGAGTTCGCCAGCCTCAAAGTGCAATCCTCCAAAGTCGCGGAGCAGCCAAAGGGCCAGCGGTGATGCGCACCAGGCGTACAGAACGTAGGGCGCCTTCTTCCATAGGAGGAATGAGGCAGCAAAGATGAGGTAGAAGAGCGCCTCATGGCGCAGTGACCAGACCACGTTCGGACGGACCTCGCCCACAGGGAAGAGCAACAGAGAGTTCAGATAGGGTCCCCATTCGAACTCCCGCGTGCCGACGAACCGGATGGCTGCATATGCTGCAACGGCTACCCAGAGGAACGGGACGATCCGGATAAATCTTTTGATGAGGAAGTCAGCGAGTCCAGTTCGGGCCTCAAGCGTTCGTCTCTGCAGGGCTATGTGAATGATGATGAATCCGCTGAGTACGAAGAATATGTCGACTCCGACGGCGCCCTTCGCGAAGATCCCGTCCAGGAAGGGCCGGTTCATGTTCTCGGGGAATGCAAGAATGGCCGCCGCATGGGTCATAACCACAAGAAGCACCGCATTGGCGCGAACGAACTGGAGGCCCTGAATGCCACGGGTCGGTGTAAGAGCAGACAACAAAGTTCAATCCCCCAATATGCGATACAAGGCCAGCCCTACTCTACGGCCCCTGCAAGGGGGCAGGCGCGTTCATCATACGTCCCAGCGTCGGACGTCTGTTGGCCTGTGCCGCGACGGCTCTTGTATCGCCGGTAGAGGAAGTGTGCGCTGAGCAGTGGCAGTGCCATCATGAGTAGGCCTATTCCTAGGCCGAAAAGATATTGAGAAAATTCCACAGCAGGCTTACCTTTCAGTATCAAACCTGCCGATCGTAGCCCGCCCCGAAACCCTTACCAAGTCAAGCTCAAGATTTCATCAAGCAGGGTGTACACAGGGCCGGCTACGAACTGGCCGCCTACCTACAGAACTACAGGCGGCACGGGATCTAGGCGTCGTGGCAGTGATGGCCGCATTCGCAAGGGTCGGTCATCACTTCGCCTCCCATTCGCACCGCGCAGGGCCAGGGACCAAGCCAAGCTTCGCAGCGAGACGATCCACCCAGGCTTCTTTGCGGACCTAGCGCTCGTGCCCACACTCCGGGCACCGCTGGTCCGAACCGTCAACTCAGAGGTCAGGAGGTGGTGGCGCAATGTGCTGGCCGAGTTTCCCCATGTCCTAAGTGTAAGGATCACGTAAGACCGGTTATGTGCCCTACTCTCTACGGCAGGAAGCATGGGGTACGGTCCAAAGACCTGGTGCAACCCGTTACGCGCTCGGTCAGCCTTACCCTGGCTAGGAACGACGACCAGGTCGACACACGAGAGCAAGCCCTAACAAGTTTCAGCGGTACCCGTCAACAATTGCGGCGGCGATCTCCTTGTAAGCTCGCCGGGTTTCGGGCTTCAGCACGTCCAGAGTGACCAGGTCTCCGTCGGCCACGCCCCGGTCGTGCGGGACAGCGATGAGTTCACGGCAGATTCCGGAAAGGTGCTCCTCGATGGCATCTTTATCCACGCGGGAGGACACCTCGTCCTTATCGGTGATCACCACGATGGCGTTCCGGGCCAGGTCTTGGTAGCCGTGGCTCGCGAGCCAGTGCAGAGTGCTGCGGGCGCGCTTGGCGCCACTGACGGCGTAACCGGCGGCGATCACGAGGTTGTCCGCGGACTGCAGAATTCCGCTCATGGCGTTGTGCGTCACCCCGGTGCCGCAGTCAGTCAGGGCCACAGAATAATAGGCGGAAATAAGCTTCCGGATCCGCAGGTACTCTCCGGCAGTCAGCGAGTCCGAGACCTCCGGGTCCTGTTCCCCCGCAATGAGATGCAGTCTGCCTGCGTGGTGCATGTAGCGCGCCAGAGCTGTGAGCGAATCAATGGACTCAATGTTCCGGAGCAGGTCAGTGATAGTGCGGGGGCTGGCCTGCTGATAGATGCCCTCCCCCAAAGCACGCTCCACGAGGTCACCCGAGTCCGGGTTGGCATCGATGGCGCAGGGCGCGTCGCCGCGGTACTCCGCGAGGGTCAAGCCGACGCCCACGGTGGTGGAGGTTTTGCCGATTCCTCCCTTGAGGCTCAGCACGGCAGTGTTGTAACTGCCCTGCAACTGGCGCGAGATGCGGCGGCCCAGTTCTTCTTCCTGACGCTGCTTTGCGCCGGGGCCCATGTTCCAGGCCCCGCCTGTCATCTTAAAGATGGCGCCGCGCAGACCACCGACGGGGCGCGGTTTTTGTTCCTTTACAAACAGTCCTGGCGAACTGATGAAGTCCGGCATGGGCTTTTCGGCGATGGTGTCGGCTACGGTCGGCCTGGCCCTACGGAATGCGGGAGCTTCAGAAGGAGCATGGGAAGGCGGCTTCGGGGCTTCCGGCATAGCGGCATCCGGACCGGAAGCGACGGGATCCGCCGCAACAGACTGGACCGGCGCGGGCTCGGGGGCACGGGTGGGAGCCGGGACGTGTGCAGGAGGCATTACTTCGTCGGCTGCGGCAGCTGCCTCCGCCCAAGAGGTCCGGCGCGTCAGCGGCCTGCCACCGTCAAACTGACTGGCAGAGTTGTGTGTTTCGGCTGGCATGGTTCCTGTCCGGGCATCCGACAGTTCACCGGCACCGCGACGGAGGTCACGGCGTCGGCGCGGCTGCGGCTGCCCTGCATCTTCTGCATGGGCGCGTGCGTTCTGATCCGCCGGATCGGGCATGTAAGTCCCCCAGGACGTTTCGGCAAATTGTTCTGCTGCACTCGTTCAACCAGTAAGTCTAGGGGGTTGGCGAACGTCCTGAGTCAGATGCGCGTCAAGGCGGCCGACACTACAGCTGCAGTGAGGACCAAGAGCACGGCCAGGAGGGCATAGCCCTGCCACTTGGGACGGCCTTTATGGGGGTTGATGTCTACGTAAGGCATGACTAGCGGCGCTCACTCCTGGTGACGGCGAGAGCGGTGATCCGAACGGCGCGGCGCTTAAGCCGCAGCATTTGGTACAAAACAACGAAGGGAACCAGCAGGGTGCCTAATAGGGCGCACAACGCAAAGGCAAACTCGGATATAGCCACAACAGCCTCCATCGGTCACAGTGATCCCCATCAACTATGACCCAATCACGCGACAAACCGAATGACAAGTCATGTCAAAACAGACTTGTACCTACAGAAGTTAAGCGCGCAAAGCCAGCAGGACCACGGCGACCGTTGTCACGGACAACGCTGACAGCAGGACATAGGAAAGTAGCCTTATATTCCGCCGCCGAAACTCCCGGCGTGAGTATCGAGCGTGGTATGCGCTCCCATATCTGCCCATGCCCGACATGCTATGAACACAGCCTCAAGGATTGATCAAGTCATGAGTTTTATGACGCCGGGCAGGCAGCTGCTACACCACAAAGCGGGGCAGGCGGTCATCAACCAATCCCAGGCACGGATGTTGCGGGTGCTACAGGACCGTGAAAAACACCACGTGTGGGCATCACCTCCTGGCCCCTCCGCTCGGCGGCTACCAGCGCCAACAGTCGGCGTATCCATCAGTCCCCCACCGATGCCGTCTAGCCATAGCTAAATGTTCCACAGCAACCACCGGCTCCGAGCAAGAGCAATCTAAGTCGGGACTTTACGCTCTACCCCCGTAAGGCAAGAACGGGGTGGCCCAGCTGCCGTAAGCAGGGTTCGCAGATGGAGTGTCGGGCCTAACGCATGGCTGTGGTCATCGTGTTGACCAGTGGTTCCCACTCGTTCAGGCGTTTTTCACACCTATTTGCGACCCTGCTGGGCAGGCAACACAGAACGAAAACCCGAAGGGTTAGAGGCCTGCCAGCGCCAATGGTCTTCGCACATCTGAGCAAGGGAGCGTCTCGCTGACCAACCCAAATCAGCCATTGCTAACGATGGATCGGCATAGCTAACTGCGCAGTCGCCGTCTCGACGGGGGGCGAATTCAAACGGAATCTTTTTACCCGCTGCAGCACTGAATGCTTCAATAACTTCTAGCACGGATGAGCCACGACCGGTTCCGAGATTCCATGTGAACGTGCCGTTGACCCCATCTAAGTATCTGAGGGCCGCGAGGTGGCCAAGTGCGAGATCGACAACATGAATATAATCCCGAACCCCCGTACCATCCGCCGTGGGATAGTCATCGCCGAACACCTTAACAGCCTCGTGCCTTCCGACTGCCACCTGAGCGATGAAGGGCACCAAGTTATTCGGCGTGCCCAGAGGATCCTCACCGATAAGGCCGGACTCATGGGCACCAGCAGGGTTAAAATAGCGTAAGAGCGCGATGCTCCACCGACTATCAGCGCTACCCACATCAGTCAGGATGTCTTCGATGTGCTCCTTCGTCCTACCGTAAGGATTAGACGCGCTCACCTCAGATTTTTCGGCGATGGGAACATTATCAGTGTTTCCGTAGACGGTCGCCGAGGAACTGAATACCAACTTTCGAACCTCGTGTTTTTCCATGGACTGCAGCAAATTTATTGTTCCAACAACGTTATTGCTGTAGTACGTCAAGGGCCTCTGCACTGACTCACCAACGGCTTTGAGCCCGGCAAAATGCATCACAGCATCGAAGGCTTCGGCTTCTATTAGCTGGTCCACTGCTGCCGCATCCATGAGATCGATAACCCGGAGATCCACTTCTTTTCCGGTTAACTGCCCTACACGCACCAGCGATTCGGGGTTCGAGTTCGCCAAGCTGTCCAAAACGACGACTTCATAGCCCGCATCTAAAAGGCTCAGAGTCGTATGCGAACCTATGTATCCAGCACCGCCGGTAACCAATACTTTCATGCAACAAGTCTAGAGGGTCAGAGGGAGGCACTTCTAGATTGAGAAGAAGTCGCCTCATTCCCTTAGGTAACACGGAACGCCACTATTGGGTGAAATGAAGGAGCGTCCCCATCATGCAAAAGCGCAGAACTTCCCAACCAAGGATGACGCTACCGCTCATAACAAAGGCGACGCAACTCACCGAGTGAAGCACGATCAACCAGTCCATTTTCACCTATGAGGGGCAACCCTTCGAGCTTTGCAGACTTCCTCTCCAACGTCCACGAACCATTGATGGCCTTGAGCGTTCTGTGCATTGAAATGCCGAGCATGCGGGTGGCAGGAACAAGGGACTGCCGAATATTGTATCGTTCGCGTATCAACAGGTGTTCAGCCGTGTTATAGGCCACTTGATTATGCGTTACCTGCTCTTCATGAAAGCGAAACGCAGCAAAGGGTTCCGATACATACTTGAACTTAACCGAACGATCTTGGCGCAACCGGAGAAACAAGTCCCAGTCCATTCGCATCCTTAACTGCGTATCAAAGGGATCAGCCCCCAGGACGCTCTTTCGGAAGAAAGTGGAAGTACTCATCAACGTGCATCCGCGCCACTTCAACACGCTGTGCGGGACGGGGTAGCACTTATAAAGGCGCGTAACCTTTCCGTCCCCATCAACCAAAACCGTATCGCCGTAAAGAACGTCCAAAGATGAATCCCGTTCAAACTCTTCTGCAACACGGTCGAGGGCGCCCGGCAAATAAAAGTCGTCGGCATTCAGCCAACCGACAACGTCACCAGAAGCGAGCGCTAATGCCTTGTTCAGGGCATCCGATTGGCCCTTGTCATCCTCGCTTCGCCAATTTACTCTGCCACCATAAGCAGCCAGGATGTCCTGCGTACCATCGCTAGAATTGCCATCCATAATCACATGTTCAATCGCAAGCCCGTTAGCCATGACAGAATTTATCGCTGTGTCTATGTACTTGGCATAGTTGTAGGAGGGAGTGAGGACAGAGATTTTCAATTGCTTCCGATTCCTTAAAGGTAAGTTGGAGGTACTGGGTGAAAAAAAAGAGCACCATCAGGTACAGTGCAACCATGGCCTTCATCGAAACACTTAGGGCTGACGCGCGTCGGCTCAACGCCAGCAACACATCCCTCCCCAGCCTTGCAAAACTTTTCGTGACTAACAGTTCATTTGCCGCCGCTGCGGTTTTCCGCCTGTCTTCGGCCCTACGCGACTCCCGGCCGGGAGTCGCTCGGCTGCTCTCGAAGGCCAATTTGATACTACACGGCGTTGACGTCGATTACCGAGCAAGCATTGGTTCTGGCATTCTTTTTGCGCATCCCGTCGGGACGGTAATCGGAGGTGATTGTCGTATTGGAGCGAATGTCACTTTGATGAGCGGTGTTGTACTAGGACGAAGGGATGTTCAACATGGACAGGACAAAGGAATGTATCCCACGATCGGAGACAACGTTACGCTTGGAACGGGAGCGAGCGTGCTTGGACCTGTATCAGTTGGAGCCGGTTCCCAAGTCGGAGCGCACGCATTGTTGTTAGAAAGCATAGAGCCAGGCGCACTAGCTGTCGGCGTCCCTGCCAAAGCTAGACCTACTAAGGTGAACGGCCAGCAGAACATAAGTGCTTAGCACAGTCCCTATAGTTCCAACTGACACCGCCCAGACAAAGTCTTGAAGACCCCCCTCCGTTATGGCAACCAGGTAGAAAGCAAGAGCCGCCGCTACGATTCCTACTACCTGACCTGCGAAGGATATTCCGCCCAGCCGGAGTACACGAATAACCGCACCCCCGGGCTGGCCTATGAGAACGAATGTCAAGGCCACTATTACTGGCAGCGAAAGGTCTTGAACTACCGGAAGCTGCTCGGACGGCAACCAATACTGCCCAGTGACCATCACTGCCCAAAACGCTGCCACACCCATAACGCAAGCAACGGCGCTACATAGCGCAACCCCTATGGAGAGATGCCTGACTACCGCTCCACGGTCCCTTCGGCCGGCAAAAAACTTGATCATTCCTGGCTGGAAAGCTGTACCCAGTAATGCAAGTGGGGAAAGAGAGCTCTGCGTCAGACGCATACCGCCAAAAGACGAGGATCCGTACATCGGTAATGCCATCAGCGGCAACAACTGAGAGACACCTGTCGCTAAAAAGTACTGTAAAGCGAGAAGGAATTCGAACTTGCTCTTGCTGCGAACAAAGCCCGCGGCCCCAGATAACGTCACCTTTCGCCTAATCGAATATCCGGCAATGGGCCATACCAAACCTATAGCAACACTAAGCCAAATTGTTAGTGGATGATCAAAATCGGTCATCGCCAATGCGAAGAAAAGCAAAGCAAGAACAAAGCGAATCACTTCGACGCCGATGACAAGGGAGCGATTTGCCTTAGCCGTCTGATCCCCTGCAAAGAACCAATACCTTACGGCATCTGAGCCTACAAAACCTGCGATATATAAGGCCCCTGGCAGCAGCTGTGGCGAATGTGCCCAAATCAAGAAAACCACAGTAATGCCTGTTAATCCTGTGATCCACAGGAGAAAAAACGAACCGTATCCTTTGGACCTATGATCCTTCAAGCCTTGAGAAAGCAGTTGCTCGGCAAACACCGAACGGTTGAAAGACAATATCAACATCCAGCCCAGCCATACCCCAGCAAGTAGGCCAAAGTCCGCAGGTGAGAGCAGTTGCGCAAAGCCTAAGGTTACAAGAAAGCTTGTACCGGACTGGCAAAGCTGGCTTGCTGCAGTGTGCAATATCGACAGAATGCTTTTCCTCACTATTTACGTGGCCTAAATTGAGACTTTGAGTAACCCAACCGAGTACCAGCTATTGTTCCTGCTTGCTTCGGTACTTGGGCAGCCAGCGTATCCTTACTGATACCGGACATAGTTCGAGTTGTGTTGGCCAAGCCTAGGCAAATCACCGTGTAAAAGAACAGAGAAGAGCCGAGACTGTCAATTACTGGATTTACTGCGAAGGTAGCAAGCCCAGCCGCTAGGGCAGGCAGCCATTGCTGGACATAGCCCAGCGCTGCGGGGTTTGTCGGCCTCATGGCGGCCGCTACAACCGCTAACAGAAGAATACTCATTAGAAGCACGGCAATCAGGCCCCCCACTAACGCCAAAGTGAGAAATGAATTGTGTAAGGGAGTAGGCCGAAAGGAGCCGTTAATGTTGGCGAGGGCAGTAATGCCTACCCTTGCTGCACCTCCCAGAAGTGGGCTCTCTTGAATATAAGGAACTGCCTGTTGCCATAAGAAGAG
>NZ_JBNHGJ010000014.1:0-98164 GCF_059091165.1 Arthrobacter sp. Hb9-2
GAGCCTGGCCAGTCCTTCACGCCGGTCCGCGGCTGCCCGCAGCACCGCCGTGAGCCGCTTGTCCTCGGCCAGGGCGGCAGCCTCTGCCTCCGCTTTAGCTGTGCTGGCCGCCTCGAGTCCACTGCGCCTATCCAGGATGTGGCGTTCCAGCTCGGCAAGCTCCCCGCGCACCCGGGCGGCCTGCCTTTCAAGCTGTTCAGGATCGCGGCCAGCTGCCGGGGGCTCCGTGGACCCGAGCAGGCGGGTGCGTTCCTGCGCCAACGTTCCGAGGGAACGGAGCCGCTCACGCGAGGCAGTCAGCCGGTACCAGGTGTCCCTTGCCGCGTTCAGCTTTGGTGTTGCTTCCGCGGCCAGCTGCTCCAGGGCAGCCTGCTGCCGGCGCCCGGCTTCCAGCTCCTGCTCGACGGCGGCCCGCCGGGATTTGAGGGCAGCTTCGTCCGCGACGTCCTGCTCCAGTGCTTCCTGCAGCTGGACGAGATCGTCAGCGAGGAGCCGCGCTCTGGCATCGCGGACGTCGAACTGGACGCGCTGGGCACGCCGGGCCACCTCGGCCTGTTTGCCCAGCGGGGTCAGCTGGCGCCTGATTTCGCCGGTCAGGTCGGTGAGTCGCTGCAGGTTTGCCTGCATGGCCTCGAGCTTGCGGACCGTCCGCTCCTTGCGGCGCCGGTGTTTAAGGATGCCTGCGGCTTCCTCAATGAAGCCCCGGCGGTCCTCGGGGGTGGCATGGAGGACCCGGTCCAGCTGGCCCTGGCCCACGATGACGTGCATCTCACGGCCCAGGCCTGAGTCGGACAGCAGTTCCTGGATGTCGAGCAGCCGGCAGCCCGCGCCGTTGATGGCGTACTCGGAACCGCCGGCCCGGAAGAGCGTCCGGGAAATGGTCACTTCGCTGTACTCGATGGGCAGGGCACCGTCAGTGTTGTCAATCGTCAGCGACACGTGTGCGCGCCCCAGCGGGGGCCGGCCGGACGTTCCGGCGAAGATGACGTCTTCCATCTTGCCGCCGCGCAGGGTTTTGGCCCCCTGCTCCCCCATCACCCAGGCCAAGGCGTCCACCACGTTGGACTTGCCGGAGCCGTTGGGGCCGACTACGGCGGTGACACCGGGTTCGAAATTGAAGGTGGTGGCCGACGCAAACGACTTGAACCCCCGGACGGTCAGGCTTTTGAGGTGCAAGGCTTTTGGATCTCCTGGATGGCTGGGACGGATGCTTCCCTGCACCAAATCTACTGCTTACCGGCAGAATGGCCCGGATTGACGGGCCCGTACCCCTGCCGCGGGGGCACCAGAACCCAGCCGGCGGTTTGTACTACCAGCGGCCGTTACGGGGACGGGGCTGGCACACGGGACAGGTGTGCGAGGAGCGGTTCATGAACTGCTCGCGGCGGATGGTTGCGCGGATTCCCGCAGCGGCACACCGCTTGCACGGCTGCCCCTCCCGCCCGTAGGCGTTGAGGGACCGGTCGAAGTATCCTGAGGCGCCGTTGACGTTCACGTACAGGGAGTCGAAGCTGGTTCCGCCCGCGGCCAGCGCATCCAGCATGACCTCGCGCGCGCTGCCCACTACCCTTTCCGCTTCCGTGCGGCGCAAGGTGTCGGTGGGCCGGGCGAAATGAAGGCGGGCGCGCCACAACGCCTCGTCGGCGTAGATGTTTCCGATGCCGGATACCAGGCCTTGGTCCAGCAAGGCCCGCTTCAGGCCGGTTTTGCGTTGGCGGAGGCGGCGATAGAAAAGGTCAAAGGAAAAAGCCGGATCCAAGGGGTCCCGGGCGATGTGCGACGCTTCTTCTGCGATCAGCGGAAGGGGCGATTCAGCGAGGCCGCCCGGGCCGCCGTCGTCCGTTGGAACCAAAGCAGTGACGAACAGGCCACCGAAGATCCGCTGGTCCACGAACCGCAGCTGTTCGGGCATGCCGTCGCGCGGAGCCAGCCGGATCCGTACTTTGAGGTGTTTCTCATCCGCGACGCTGCCATCCTGCATCAGCAGCTGCCCGCTCATGCCCAGGTGGGCCATCAGCGCCACCTTTTGGGTGCCGGCAGGCCCGTCCGGAAGTGGCCCGTCAGGACCGGCGGACGTATCCAGCAGCGGCATCCAGAGGAACTTACCCCGCCGCACGACGTCCGCAACAGTTGCGCCTTCGAGGTTTCCGATGAAATCTTCGGTACCCAGTGCGTGGCGGCGGATCGAGCGCTGGTCCAGGACTTCCACGCGTTCGATGGTCCTGCCGCGGACCCAGCTCACCAGGCCGCGGCGGACCACCTCAACCTCGGGTAGTTCAGGCACGACGCTACTTGGCGGCTACGGAGCCGGCGGACTTGCCCGCCGGCGCGGAGCCGGCGTTGCCGGTGAGGGCGCGCCATGCGTCGGCGGCAGCCTCCTGCTCCGCTTCCTTTTTCGAGTGGCCGGTGCCCTTGCCGTAGGCCGTGCCGCCAATGTGCAGGGTAGCCGCGAAAATCCGCGCGTGGTCCGGGCCGGAGCCCTCCACCGCATAATGGATGGTTCCGAGCTGGCGGCTGGCCGCCAGTTCCTGGATGCTGGTCTTCCAGTCGGTTCCCGCACCCAAAGCGCCGGCATCCTTAAGCAGGGGCCCAATCAGCCGCATCACGAGCTGCCGGGCGGTCTCGATGTCGTTGGACACATAGGTGGCACCGATCAGCGCCTCCATGGTGTCCGCCAGGATTGAGGCCTTGTTTTTGCCCTCGGTGAGCTTTTCGCCCTGCCCGAGGTAGATGTAGTCGCCAATGCCGAGGCTTCGTCCGATGCCAGCGAGGGCCCGGGTGCTGACCACGGCCGAGCGTCGCTTCGCAAGATCGCCTTCGGGCAGGTCCGGGTTGTCCCGATACAGAGCGTCGGTCACGGAGAAGCCAAGGATGGAGTCCCCCAGGAATTCGAGCCGCTCATTCGTGGGTATGCCGCCGTTTTCGTAGGCGTAGGAACGGTGTGTGAGCGCAAGACGAAGCGTCCCGGCGTCAATAGAGACACCGAGACGCTTCAAAAGCTCTTCAGTTGAAGACATCATGTCAGCCGGAGGGGCCGATTAGACGTCCGCGACCTTGCGGCCCTTGTACTCAAGGAACAGCGCGGTGCCGGCCGAGTCGGTGACAACCTTTGCCTGGTGCGGCAGGCTGTAAGTAACCTGGCCGTTCTCCACGGTCTTCACCAGGTGGGGGGCGGTCGCCTTCCACTGCGAGCGGCGGGCGCGGGTATTCGAGCGAGACATTTTCCGCTTGGGAACAGCCACGGCTAACTCATTTCTCTCTAGACAAACACGTACAAATCAATTTTGCCGGTCAGGCTTAGCCATATCAGCTAGGGCAGCCCAGCGAGGATCCAAGACCTCGTGGTGGTGCCCCGGCTCGTCTTCCAGGCGAACTCCGCATTCGGAGCAAAGGCCCTGGCAGTCTTCCCGGCACACCGGCTGGAACGGCAGATTGGTGACAACTGCGTCCCGCAACACCGGTTCAAGATCGATTACATCGTGCTCGACTCGACGTTGCTCTTCATCTTCTTCTTCGTCCGAAAGCTCTACACCCTCATAGAAGAAAAGTTCTTGCACATTGACCTCAAGGTCATACGCAAGGGGATCCAGGCATCGCCCGCATTCGCCGGTTACTTCGGCAATCGCGGTTCCTGATACCAGAATTCCTTCGTGTACGGCCTCAAGCCTCAGATCCAGCTCGATATCCGAGCCTTCCTGAACACCAATAAGCGCCACACCAAGATCACTTGGTGCGGGTACATGTTCCGTCAGTGTCCGCATGCTTCCCGGACTGCGTCCGAGGTCCTTGACGTCGAACGCCAGGGGCGAACCAGCATCTCGTTTAATGAGAACTCCTGTTGAACATATGACCGACGTACCATCTTAGCCTGAAGAGCCGCAGGGACTCAAACCAGGTAACCGGCGGCGCCGAAGTACCGGACTAGCCTACCCTCTCGGCTGCTGTTCAGGCGCCGACTCGCCCGCAAGCATCCTCCGGTGCACTGACCTGGGAACGTAGTCCGAAACGCTGCCGCCCAGGCTGGCAACCTCTTTGATCAGGGTGGAGGACAGGTGTATGTAGTGGGCCTCGGCGGGCAGGAACACCGTTTCCACGCCGCTGAGCTGGCGGTTCATCGTGGCCATGGGGAGCTCGTAGTCGAAATCCGAGGAGGACCGAAGGCCCTTGACGATCGCGGAGACGCCGCGCTGCCGGCAATATTCGGCGAGGAGGCCTTCCCCAACAGGTTCCACCACAATGCCCTTCAGTAACGCAAGGGTTTCCCGCGCCATGTCCAGGCGCTCTCCCAACGTGAACATGTACTTCTTGGCAGGGTTGGTGGAGACCGCAACGATGACCTCGTCAAAGAGGCCGGCAGCCCGGGCAATAACCTCGAGATGGCCGTTGTGGATGGGGTCAAAGGATCCGGGGCAGACAGCTCGTCTCATGCTCCGAACCTACCCCATGAAAAGGCCGGGATACCATGACTGGATGCATCCACAACGGGAAGTTTCCACCCCTTTGGCGCCCGCCCCCTGGCAGCGGACCGCGCTCGGAGCCAACCTCCTGGGGCCCGGCGGCGGGCTGGGAGTCACGATCTTCGAGGAAATGACCACCCTGGCGGTACAGACCGGAGCGATCAACCTGGGCCAGGGCTTCCCGGATGAGGACGGGCCGCTGGAGATACGCGAAGCGGCCCGTGCAGCCATCGACTCCGGGCATAACCAGTACGCGCCGGGGAGAGGCGTTCCGGAGCTCCGCGAAGCAGTGGCTGCCCACCAGGAAAGGTTCTACGGCCTTTCACCCGATCCGCAGACCGAGGTGATCGTTACAACCGGCGCCACCGAGGGAATTGCCGCCTCCCTGCTGGCTTTTGCGGGACCGGGTGACGAGGTACTGACCTTTGAGCCGTTCTACGATTCCTACGGCGCAGTCATCGGTCTGTCCGGCGCAACGCATGTAACGGCTCCCCTGCTGGCGCCGGACTTCATGCCGGACCTGGCTGCGCTGGAGGCTGCTTTCAGCGAGCGCACGCGGATCGTCCTGCTGAACAACCCGCATAACCCCACCGGCGCCGTCTTTCCGCGCCCGGTGCTGCAGCGCGTTGTGGACCTCGCCCGGAAGCACGACTGCCTGATCGTCACTGACGAGGTGTACGAACATCTCACGTTCGGCGACCGCCACGTCCCGGTGGCATCCCTGCCGGGAGCCGCTGACCGGACCATCACCCTTTCCTCGGCCGGCAAGACGTTCTCCCTGACCGGCTGGAAGATTGGCTGGCTTACAGGCCCCGAGGAGCTCGTGTCCGCTGTACGCACGGTTAAGCAGTTCCTCACCTATAGTTCGGGCACGCCGTTCCAGTCAGCCATTGCCAGCGGGCTCGGCCTGCCGGACGCCTTCTACACCAACATCGCGGCCACACTGAAGCACAAGCGCGACATCCTCAGCGAAGGCCTTCGGGCAGCCGGTTTCGACGTTTTCACACCGCAGGGAACATACTTCGTCAACGTGGACACCGCTCCGCTGGGCATCCATGACTCGGTGGACCTGGCCCGCAGGCTCCCCAGTCTGGTGGGCGTGGCCGCGATCCCGGTCCCCGTTTTCTGCCACCCTGAAGGTGCCGAGAGGACGCGCAGCCTCCTTCGGTTTGCGTTCTGCAAAAAGACCGAAGTCCTGGAGGAAGCGGCCGCCCGGCTGGCCACCCTCAGCGGACGGCTCTGATGCCGGCCGGGAACGGCAGGCGGGCGGAACGGTTCCTCCGGACCACCGGACAGCACGCAACCATCGCACCGGACTCCTTCACCGACGGCAGCTACGTGCTCAGTATCGGCGGGGCGGAGCAATCCCATGTGAACCTGGCCCAGCCGGACGAGATTTTTTACGAGTACCTGCGGCGGATCGGCCACCTGGTGGATCTGGCCGCACCACCCGGAAAGCCTGTGACAGCACTGCATCTGGGGGCCGGGGCACTGACACTGGCCCGCTACATCCAGGCGACCAGGCCGGGGTCGATGCAGTATGCGGTGGAACTGGAACGGGAACTGCTGGACTTCGTCCTGCGCCAGTTGCCGCTCCCGGAGGGGACGGACCTGCACACAATCATCGGGGACGCCCGCGGGGCACTCGCGGAACTCGAACCCGGACTCCTGTTCGACGTCGTGATCCTCGACATCTTCTCCGGGCCGGAAGCCCCGGAACACCTTGCCTGCACCGAGTTTTACAGCGAGGTGCGGGACCGGCTCACCCCGCGCGGGCTGCTGATCGTCAACGTGGGCGACGAGCCGGGGCTCACCCTGGTCCGCAGCCAGGTTGCGGCAATACGGCGGGCGATGGGTGATGTAGCGGCGTTTGCCGAAGCAGGCATGTTCGAGGGCCGCTACCCGGGCAACATCGTCCTGGCCGGCACCCAAGCGCCCTGGCCGGAAGGTTGGTCCGAAGCATTAGTATCCCGCGGCCCGCATCCCGCCAAAGTCCTGGCCGGCGTGGACCTGGACATGCTCGCGCCCCAGTCCTGATAAACCCAGTCCTGATAAACCTAGTCCTGGTCAACCACATCCTGATCCGCCAGGTCCTGGTCAACCACGTCCGGGTCAATGGCGTCCGGCACAAAAGGCTCTGCATACCACAGCCGCGTTTCGCCGTATTTTTTCTCCGCGAACCGCGCCAGGCCTCCGGGCCAGCCCGGCTCAGGAGAGCGGGACGACCTCTCCACCACCACCACAGCCGCCGGCGAAAGGTGGGCAGCGAGCTTTTCGAGCACCGCGGACAGCGCCACCTCCTCCAGCGGATAGGGCGGGTCCAGGAACACGAGGTCCCAGGTTGCCGTGGCGGCGGCGCGTTCCAGGAAAGGCTCAACCTTGGAGCGGTGGACGGTCACGGCTTTCCGGCCCAGAACCCCATTGATGAGGTCGGCGTTGCGCTGGCAGACGGCACTGGCCTTGGAATCGGACTCCACCAAATCCACCGTCTGCGCGCCCCTGCTGCAGCTCTCCACCCCCAGCGAACCTGAGCCGGCGTACAGGTCCAGGACCCGCGCACCGCTGATGACGTCAAAGGCGTCCAGCCGCGAGAACAACGCCTCCTTGACGCGGTCCGTGGTGGGCCTTGTCAGGGAACCCGGAACAGTCTGCAGCGGCGTACCGCCGGCGGCCCCGGCGATGATGCGGCTCATTGAGCGCCCCCGCTTCGGCCGCCGTGGATATAAGCCTCAACCGTTTTAACCGCGTTCAAGGAACGCCTCCTTTTCGGGGTTCAGGTACTTCTCGATTGCCTCGGCCAGATCCGGGTGTGCCCCCAGCGATGGGTCCTGCGCCACAATGTGCTGGGCATCGTCCCTGGCGCGGCTGATGATGGCTTCATGCTCAAGCACCCGCAGGAGTTTCAAGGTGGAGCGTCCGCCGGACTGGGAAGCGCCCAGGATGTCACCCTCGCGGCGCAGCTTGAGGTCCTCCTGGGAAAGTTCGAAACCATCCGTGGTGGCGGCGACGGCGTCCAGCCTCCGCCGGCTGGGGTGTTCAGGTTCCAGGGCGGTGACCAGCAGGCAGGTCCCGGGCAGGCCTCCCCGGCCCACCCTGCCGCGCAGCTGGTGCAGCTGGGAGATGCCAAACCTGTCGGCGTCGAGAATGACCATAAGGGTGGCGTTGGGAACGTCCACGCCCACTTCAATCACGGTGGTGGAGACCAGCAGTTTAACGCTGTTTGCCGTAAAGCCGGCCATTGCGGCGGTCTTCGCTTCGGGCGGCTGGCGGCCGTGCAGCGGTGCCAACGGAACCCCGGACAGGGCGGGCTCATCCAGAAGCTGTTCGACGACGGCGTTCACTGATGCCAGTTCCCGTCCACTTTCCGCGTCGGTGCCGTCGGCCAGGTCGGCTTCCCCGGGGCTGAAATCGCCGTCGTCATCGGTCCCGATCTTCGGGCAGACGACGTAGACCTGGTGTCCGGCATCGATCTCCTCGCGGGAGCGGGCCCAAATCCGGCCGGCCCAGGCAGGATTCTCCGCAAGTCCCACCAGGTGGGTGGTGATCGGTGCCCGGCCCTCGGGGAGCTCGTCGAGAACCGAGGTCTCGAGGTCCCCGAACACGGTCATGGCAACGGTCCGCGGGATGGGGGTGGCGGTCATGACCAGCAGGTGGGGCGGCTTTCTGGCTTTGGCCCGGAGCGCATCCCGTTGCTCCACGCCGAAGCGGTGCTGCTCATCCACCACGATCAAGCCAAGATCGTAGAACGTGACGTTGCCGCTGAGGAGGGCATGGGTGCCAATCACGATCCCGGCCGTCCCGGAGGCGGCGTCGAGCAGGGCCTGCTTGCGTGCGGCGGCAGGCATGGAGCCTGTCAGCAGCGTGACCTGGACGGAGGCGTCGTCGAGCCCACCCAGCAGACCGTCTCTGGAGAGCGGCCCCAGTGCGCGGCGGATCGACTCGAAGTGCTGCGCCGCGAGGACTTCGGTGGGCGCCAGCAGTGCCGCCTGTCCCCCGGCGTCCACCACCTGCAGCATGGCACGCAGCGCCACGATGGTCTTGCCGGACCCTACTTCGCCCTGCAGCAGGCGGTTCATGGGAGTGTCACGGGCCAGTTCCGCTGCGAAGGTCTTCCCTATGGCGGCCTGCCCGGCTGTGAGGGTGAACGGCAGGTTCGCGTCGAACGCGGCGAGGAGACCTTCGGCGACGGGCCGGCGTGCCGTGGCTTCCTCGGAAGCCAGTTGCGCCCGGCGCCTGGCAAGCGCGGACTGCAGCACCAGGGCCTCGTGGTACCGGAACCGGTCCCGCGCCCGGCGCCAGTCCTCAGCGGAGTCTGGAGCGTGGATAAGCCGGTACGCCCGGGCCAGCGGCAGGAATCCTTCACGGGCAGCGATGGCCGGCGGGACGGGATCCGGCAAGGCGTCCAGGTCCAGGGTCTCCAACAGGATCCCGATGGTCTTCTGGATTTTCCAGCTGGGAAGTTTGGCCGTTGCCGGGTATACCGGGATAGGCATGGCTGCGAGTTTTTCCGGGTCCTGGCTGCCCTCGCTGAACGGGTCTTCGTCCAGGAGCTGGAAGTCGGGGTTGGTCAGGCCAAGTGATCCTTTAAAGCTGGTGACCTTTCCCGAGAACAGTGCCCGCCGTCCCTGCAGCAGTTCGGCTTTCGCTTTGTAGCCGTTGAAGAAGCTGATTTTGAGGGTTCCGGGCACTTTGCCCCGGTAGTCCCGCCCGCCTACCAGCCGCAGCCCCTGCTGCCCGTCGTCGTCGGAAACTATGACGTCGGTGATGGTCCCGCGCCGTGCCTGCATGTTCCGTGTGCTGCTGGACAGCACCCTGGCAATGAGGGTGACCTCCTCATCGAGGGGAAGCTCGCTGATGGGGGTCAGCTCGCCCCGGGACATGTAGCGGCGCGGGAAGTAATGCAGCAGGCCTTCCACTGTGGTGATGCCGAGGTGTTTTTCGATGACCGCCGCGGAACGTTTTCCTATCCTGCGTTCCAGCGCAAGGTCCATCTCAGCGTTCATGCCCACTGGAGTTCACTGCGTCCGGGTGCGGTTCCCGCGGCAGGGCAAGTTCGCTGATACTGATCTGGGCGGGTTCGCCGAGGGAACGGATGAGGGCAACAGCCGCCTCGGGGGCCGGAACGTGGACGTGGACCCGCCAGCGGTAGTTTCCGTCGCTGTCGGGGTTGCCGCCGACCTGGCTCATGATGACGGACTCGCCGATCTCATCCAGCTGCTGACGGAGGGTGGCGGCATTCAGTGGTGAAAGGTTGATGGTACACATGACTTCGACGCCATCGTCATCCGGCATGGCAGTGTGGATGTGCGGATCGGACACGTCATAGCCGTGCAGCCCGTCAAGGAGCTCGCTTTGGAGTTCCTCGCCCAGGACGGCGGACCGGAGGCAGTCCAGGATCAGGAGCATTCCCACTCCGCCGGCGTCCACCACCCGCGCGGATGTCAGGGCGTCCAGCTGGTCCTCGGTACGGATGACGGCGGCCAGGGCCGCTTCGACGGCGGCATCCAGGGCCAGGCCCAGGGCGTGGTTGCTGTCATCATGGTTTTGTCCGGCATCCACGGCGGCTGCGGCCCGTGCAGCAGCCTCCATCACTGAAAGCATCGTTCCCGGGACGGGATCACTCAGGGCAGACCACGCGCGGATTTGGGCGCGGTTCAGGGCCGCTGCCAGCAGTGTGGACGTCAGGCGCGTGTGCCCTGCCAGTGGTTCCGCCGCCGCGCAAAGGAAAACGGAGAACAGGGTTCCGGAATTTCCCCTGGCTTCTTCCATCGCCGCCTGCCCGGCACTGGCCAGTACAGAGCCAACGTCCAGTTGCGCAGGCTGGTCCCCGGCTGCCGCAGCCGACTGGGCGGCTGCCCGGACAGTTAGGTACAGGTTGGTGCCTGTGTCGCCGTCAGCCACCGGGAAGATATTGATGGCGTTGAGGCGGTCGCTGTGGTTGCCAAGGACGGTCTCAGCCTTGCCCAACCACCTCTTCATCGCTTGCGCGTTGGCGGCAACCTTAGTGTGCAAAGTGATCCCATCCCCCGGTGTCTGCGGACCGGCCCGCTATTGTGACGCTCGGGCTTTCGTTGCTTCCCAATGCTTGTATTGAGCCTATCGCAGTGAATCCGGAAGGCAGCTGAACATCTGTTGGGAATGTGGCCAGCAGCCCATGGTCCTCCCCGCCGCCCAGCACCCACGCCATCGGGTCCGTTCCCAGCAGCTCCGAGGCGGGCCGCAGTACCTCCGCCAGTGCCCGTAACGGCGCAGGATCAAGATCAATGCCCACACTGCTGGCAGCCGCGAGCCGCAAGCCGTCCCGCAGCAGGCCATCGGAAATATCCAGCATGGCAGTGGCGCCGGCGGCCCGGGCAGCGGGCCCGGCGGCCAGAGGGGGCCTTGGCCTGCACTGGAGGTCCAGGAAGACGCGCTGCTCACGGCGAAGGGCATCAACGCTGACGGCGGATTCCAGGATCGCCAGGCCGGCGGCAGCATGCCCGGCGGTTCCGGCGATCGCCAGGACATCCCCCCGCCGGGCGCCCGACCGGAGGACGGCGTGATGGCCGCTGAGGGTCCCCAGAACGGCCACTGTCACGGAAATTTCCCGGCCACGGCCCAGATCTCCTCCGGCAACCGAACATTTGGCAGCACCCAGTTCCGTGATTGCCGCTGTCAAGCCGTCCGCCAGGTCCTCCACCCAGTTGACGGGTGTCTCCGGGGGAAGCGTGAGGCTCACCACGAGGGACGTTGCTGTGCCTCCCATCGCATTGATGTCGCTGAGGTTCTGGGCCGCAGCTTTCCAGCCGACATCGAAACCGGTGGTCCCGTAGCCGTTGGGCCATTCCAGCCGGAAATCCTGGTCCTGGACCTGGGTGTCAATGCTGATGACGGTTTTCCCGTCAGGCGCTGCCACAACGGCGGCGTCATCGCCCGGACCGAGCAAGGTGGCGGCAGCATGGTCCCCACCCATGGAAAGGCGTGGAAATATCCGCGCCAGCAGCTCAGCTTCGGAGAGGGCGGCGACGGCGGGCGGCTGCTCTTGGACGGTCAATCGCTTTTCAGGCACGCCACTACGCTACAGCGGGCCTACGACATTGCGGCGCTTGCCGCCAGTACTGTGTCCGGACCAGCGGGGCCGCGACGATAGTCTTGAAGTATGCACCGTCCACAGCTTTCCCTGCCCGCCCGCGCTGCCAGGATGGCGTTGACCGGGATTGTAGCTGCCCTCGCCTTAGCCGCATGCTCCCCCGCCGTGGACGTCCCTGCAGCCCGGGACGCCGCGAACCCCGCGTGCGCTCCCATGATGGTGGCTTTGCCGGAAGCCATCGGTGATTCGGCGCTGCGCAAGACGAACAGCCAGGCGACTGCGGTCTGGGGTGATCCATCCCTGGTGATCCTTCGCTGCGGCGTGAACGTGCCCGGACCCACCACCGACCGCTGCGTGACCGTCAACGGGATCGACTGGGTGATCAAGGAAGGCGACCCCGTCTGGACACTGACCACCTACGGCCGCGAGCCCGCCACCGAAATACTGATGGATCCGGACAAGATCAGCTCTGCGACTGTCCTGGCCGATCTTGCCCCTGCCGCCGGTGAGATCCCGCCTCTCAGAAACTGCGTGGGCCAGGAAGAGCTGCAGAACCTGCCGAAAAGCCAGTAGGGTTCGACCCGCTCAACCACCAAACGAGCGACTCCTAGCGAAGGCCCGTCTTTCGGTTCAAGGCCAGGTAAATGAGTTCGTCAATCAGCTCGGCATAATCCAGCCCTGATGCGGCCCACATCTGCGGGTACATGCTTTTCGGGGTGAATCCGGGCATGGTGTTGATCTCGTTGATGATCAGCTGGCCGTCCGGCGTGTAGAAGAAATCCACCCGGCTCAGGCCCTCTGCGCCCACCGCGTCAAAGGCGGCTGCGGAGAGCTCCCGCACCCTGGCGATGGCTTCCTCCGGCAGGTCCGCAGGGCAACTCAGTGATGCGGCATCATCCTCGACATACTTGGCGTTGAAGTCGTAGAACTCGTGGGTACCGCCGGCCACGGAGATCTCGCCCGGCATTGAGGTGCGGGGAGCGTCGGTGCCCCTGCCTTCCAGCACTGCGCACTCGATTTCCCGGCCGGTGATTCCGGCCTCAATGACCAATTTGAGGTCGTGCCGGCGCGCTTCCTCGATGGCGGCGTCCAGCTCCTCGAGTGAATCAACTTTGGAGATTCCCATGGACGAGCCAGCCCGCGCAGGCTTGACGAAAACGGGGAAGCCAAGCAGGTCCACCTGTTTCCGGACGGATTCCGCATCCTTGCGCCATTGCCTGTCGGTCACGGCGATGTAGGGGCCAACCTGCAGGCCTGCGGCCTCAAAAACCACTTTCATGAAGTGTTTGTCCATGCCCACTGCCGAGGCCAGGACGCCCGCTCCGACATACCGGGTGTCGGACAGTTCCAGCAGCCCCTGGATGGTGCCGTCCTCGCCGAAGGGGCCGTGAAGCAGCGGAAACACCACGTCCACGGCGCCGAGTTCCTGCGGGACTTCGTTCGGTGAGGCCACGATCAGCTGGTGTTCGCCGCCTATTTGGGCCAGCGTCACGGTTTGCGTTGACGGAACCACTTCCGGCAGCGAGGAAGCTGCCAGGGACCACTGCGCCGTATCACCGGCGGCCAGCACCCATTGTCCCGACTTGGCGATCCCGATGGGGATGACCTCGTATTTATCCTTGTTGATGGCACCGAGAACGCCTGCGGCGGTCACGCAGCTGACGGCATGCTCGCTGGAACGGCCGCCGAAAAGTACCGCAACCCGGGGTTTTGCCCCGCCGGCCGGCTCTGATGCGGTCAGTTTGTCTTGGGACATGGTCAGTAATCGCCTTCAGGTTTCAGTTCCCGGGCCAGCAGGACGGGCCCCAGTTGGTCAACGGACAGCTTGCCTGCCAGCACGGCGACGACGGCTGCCGTGATGGGCATGTCGACGCCCAGCTTTGCTGCCAGTTCGTGGACGGCCTGGCCGGACTTGATGCCTTCGGCGGTCTGGGTCATTTTCTGGCCCACTTCCTCCAGCGTGAGGCCCTGGCCCAGCAAGCGCCCTGCAGTATGGTTCCTCGACAGCGGCGAGGAGCAGGTTGCCACCAGATCACCCAGGCCGGCCAGCCCGGCCATGGTCTTCGCATCCCCGCCCAATGCGAGGGCAAGGCGGGACGTCTCGGCGAGGCCGCGGGTAATCACGGAGGCTTTGGTGTTGTCGCCCATTTGCCTGCCCTCGCAGATGCCGACGGCCAGTGCAATGACATTCTTGACGATGCCGCCGATTTCCACCCCGACGATGTCCGAGGTGGTGTAAGGCCGGAAATAAGGTGCGGTGCAGCTGCGGGCGATCCAGCCTGCAGTAGCCGGGTCGCTACAGGCAACCACGGAGGCCGTGGGCTCTTCGCGGGCAATCTCCATGGCAAGGTTTGGGCCTGAGACGATGGCAATGCGCTCGGTGGGCAGCCCAAGTTCCTCACTGATGACCTCGCTCATCCGGGCGTCGGTGCCCAGTTCAAGGCCCTTCATCAGGGAAACCACCGTGGCCCCGGGGGCGATCATGTGTTTCCAGCCGCGCAACTGCGGGCGCAGGGACTGGGCCGGCACGGCCAGGACCACCAGATCGGCGCCCTCGAATACCTCGCGTACCTCCGTAGAGGCCGTGATGCTGTCCGGAAGGGCAATGTCCTTCAGGTACTGCGAGTTGCGGTGGTAGGTGTTGATTTCTTCCACCACTTCGCTCCGCCGGCCCCAGAGGCGGATGGCACGCGGCTCGCCTGACGCCGTGGCGGCATCGGCCAGGATCTTGGCGAAGGTGGTCCCCCACGAACCCGCGCCAAGCACCGCTACTGAACGGGCCGAGCCGAGGTGGTTGCCCTCAGAGG
The DNA here is from genome assembly GCF_059091165.1 of Arthrobacter sp. Hb9-2. Classification (NCBI taxonomy): domain Bacteria; kingdom Bacillati; phylum Actinomycetota; class Actinomycetes; order Micrococcales; family Micrococcaceae; genus Arthrobacter; species Arthrobacter sp. Hb9-2. The sequence goes on from NZ_JBNHGJ010000014.1 coordinate 14,334, forward strand.
TCACCGGGCATCCGTTCCCCGGCCTGCTGCTGCCCGCGCTCCACGAAGCGGCCGTGTTTCGCCTGCTGCTGCTTCGCCGGATCCCAGCGTTTCGCCGGAGGCTGTTCGCCCCGGATCTCTGCCAGGAGTTGGGTGATGGCTTCCATGATGGCGTCAGTGGCCCCGGTCAGCGTGGCCTTGTCCAGGGGACGGCCGGTGTAGGCGCTCAAGTCGACCGGCTCGCCCACGACCACCGTCGACTTCTTGCGCGGGAACAGGTGGAACCGCTTTCCGTAGCGGGGGAAAACCTCGTGGGCTCCCCAGTGGGCGATCGGTACCACCGGAATGCCGCCCTCAAGAGCAAGCCGGGCAGCACCGGTGTGGCCCTTCATGGGCCACAGGTCCGGGTCCCTGGTGAGGGTGCCTTCGGGGTAGATGATGATGGCTCCGCCCTCGGCCACAATCTCCTGCGCGAGTTGGAGGGACCGGTTGGCGCCCGCCGTCGAACGTTCCACGGGAATCTGCTTGGTTGCGCGCAGGACCCAGCCCAGAACCGGAACCTTGAAGAGCCCGGATTTCGCCAGGAAGTGCGGTGCACGCTTGTGGTTATAGAGGAGGTGGCCGATGATCAGGGGGTCGATCTCGGTGCAGTGGTTGGGCGCCGCAATGAAACCGCCGGCAGGCAGTTTTTCGGTGCCCTCCCACTTCTTATCCATCATGAGGTTGAACAGGGGACGTACTATTCCTGCGACCACGGCAAGGGTCGCGCGGCTCTTCGCCGATTCCTTCACGTCGGTACCGCTACTTCGTCGCGGTGATGTCGAAGTCGGCACCAAGTCCCGCGAGCTTTTCGGTGAAGCGCTCGTAGCCCCGGTTGATGATGTCGATTCCTGTCACGCATGAGGTTCCGGTGGCGGCCAGGGCCGCGATCAGGTGGCTGAAGCCGCCGCGCAGGTCCGGCACGTCGATGTCGGTTCCCTTGAGCTGGGTTGGCCCTGAAATAACGGCCGAATGCAGGAAGTTGCGCTGGCCGAACCTGCAGGGCACGCTGCCGAGGCATTCACGGTGCACCTGGATGCTCGCGCCCATCCGGATGAGGGCATCGGTGAAGCCGAAGCGGTTCTCGTAGACCGTCTCGTGGACGATCGAGACGCCCTCCGCCTGGGTCAGCGCCACCACCAGTGGCTGCTGCCAGTCGGTCATGAAACCGGGGTGCACGTCTGTTTCCAGGACCAGGGGGTTGAGCTTTCCGCCCTTGTGGTAGAAGCGGATGCCGTCCTCACCGATGTCCATGCCGCCGCCCACCTTGCGGTAGGTGTTCAGGAACGTCATCATGTCCCGCTGGGAGGCGCCTTCAACAAAGATGTCACCCTTGGTCACCAGTGCAGCAGAAGCCCACGACGCCGACTCATTGCGGTCCGAAAGCGCCCGGTGGTTGTAGCCGCCGAGGTCGCGGACGCCTTCGATACGGATGGTGCGGTCGGTCTGGACGCTGATGATCGCGCCCATCTTCTGCAGCACAGCGATGAGGTCGATGATCTCCGGCTCCGTTGCTGCCCCGGACAGCTCGGTGATGCCCTCGGCGCGGGTGGCGCTCAGCAGCACCTGCTCGGTGGCACCGACAGAAGGGTAGGGAAGGGAAATCTTTGCGCCGTGCAGTCCCTTGGGAGCGGAGATGTGGATGCCGCCCGGACGCTTTTCCACCACGGCACCGAACTGGCGCAGCACGTCCAGGTGGTAATCAATGGGACGGTCGCCGATCTTGCAGCCGCCAAGATCCGGAATAAACGCTTCGCCGATGGCGTGGATCAGCGGTCCGCAGAGCAGAATGGGGATCCTGGAATCGCCGGCATGCGCGTCGATGGCGGTGCTCGGCGCAGTCTTGGCTGCCTTCGGGTCCAGCGTAAGGTCCCCGTTGACGGGGTCCTTCACTACAGTCACTCCGTGCAGCTGCAGGAGGGAGGTGACTACCTCCACGTCCTTGATCTCCGGCACGTTCCGCAACACCGACGGTTCGTTGCCCAGCAAGGCAGCCACCATGGCCTTGGGAACGAGATTCTTCGCTCCCCGGACGGTGACGCGGCCTGTCAGCGGGACTCCGCCGCGGATGGTCAGAACACTACTCATATACCGGTTTCCTAACGATGACTAGCCCCCAAATCCTTGCAAAGGCTCCAACCAAGCATAGGAGGTCGCGTTACCGAACCGAAATACGCGGGCGACGGCGGCAGGGCGTGGCGCACCGCCGTCGCCCTTGTCAGAGCTGCTTCAGCCGGCTCAGGAAAGGCGCGCCGGCAGGGTTTTGGGCTTGAAGGCGGGCCGGGTGGCTTCGTAGGCAGTGATGTCCGCCTCATGCTGCAGGGTCAGGCCGATATCGTCCAGTCCTTCGAGCAGGCGCCACCGGGTGTAATCGTCGATTTCGAAGGGTGCCACGATGTTGCCGCACACCACCGTTTTGGAGACGAGGTCCACGGTGACCTCGGTCCCGGGAGCGTTCTCCAGTTCCTTCCAGATCAGTTCGATGTCGTCCTGTGCCACTTCGGCTGCGAGCAGTCCCTGCTTGCCCGAGTTGCCCCGGAAAATGTCGGCGAACCGGGAGGAGAGCACGGTCTTGAAACCGTAGTCCTTCAATGCCCACACCGCATGCTCGCGGGAGGAGCCGGTCCCGAAATCCGGGCCGGCCACCAGGACGGATCCGGTGTTGAAAGGCGCCTGGTTAAGGATGAAGGACGGGTCCTTGCGCCACGCCGAGAACAGGGCGTCCTCGAACCCCGTGCGGGTGATGCGCTTGAGGTAGACAGCGGGGATGATCTGGTCCGTGTCCACGTTGCTCTGGCGCAGCGGGACGCCGATTCCGGTGTGGGTGGTGAACTTTTCCATGGCGTGTCCTAGGCGGCGTCGGTGCGGATGGGGGTCTGGACAGGCTCAACCACCGGATCGGGATCCAGGTCCGACGGCGAGCTGAGCGTGCCGCGGATGGCAGTGGCTGCGGCAACCACCGGGGAGACCAGGTGGGTGCGGCCGCCCTTGCCCTGGCGCCCTTCGAAGTTGCGGTTGGAGGTGGAGGCGCAGCGCTCCCCCACTTCCAGCTGGTCAGGGTTCATGCCCAGGCACATGGAGCAGCCGGCGAAGCGCCATTCCGCGCCGAAGTCCTTGAAGACCTTGTCCAGGCCCTCGGCCTCGGCTTCCAGGCGGACCCGCGCCGAACCGGGCACCACCAGCATCCGGATGTTCGGGTCCTTCTGACGCCCGCGGATTATGTCCGCAGCGGCCCGCAGGTCCTCCATACGGGAGTTGGTGCAGGAGCCGAGGAACACGGTGTCCACCCGGATATCCTTCATGGGCGTGCCGGCTTCCAGTCCCATGTACTGCAGGGCGCGTTCGGCTGCGGCCTTGGCGTTTTCATCGCCGAAGTCCTCAGGGAACGGCACAGACTCGGACAGCGAGACGCCCTGGCCGGGGTTGGTGCCCCAGGTGACGAAGGGCTCCAGCGTGTCGGCGTCCAGGTCAACCTGGGCGTCAAAGGTCGCGTCGTCGTCGGTACGCAGGGTGTTCCAGTACTCGACGGCGGCGTCCCAGTCCGCGCCTTGGGGGGCGTGGGGACGGCCCTTCATGTAGTTGTACGTGGTCTCGTCCGGCGCCACCATACCGGCGCGGGCACCGGCTTCGATGGACATGTTGCAGATGGTCATGCGGGCGTCCATGGACAGCGCACGGATTGCGGAACCGCGGTATTCCAGGACGTAGCCCTGGCCGCCGCCGGTGCCGATCTTGGCGATGACGGCGAGGATGATGTCCTTGGCCGTGACGCCGGGACGCAGCGTGCCTTCGACGTTGATGGCCATCGTTTTGAACGGCTTTAGGGACAGGGTCTGGGTGGCCATAACGTGCTCCACCTCGGAGGTTCCAATGCCCATGGCCAGTGCGCCGAACGCACCGTGCGTGGAGGTGTGCGAGTCGCCGCAGACCACCGTCATGCCGGGCTGGGTGAGACCCAGCTGCGGTCCCACCACGTGGACGATGCCCTGTTCGGCGTCGCCGAGCGAGTGCAGGCGGACTCCGAACTCGGCGCAGTTGTTGCGGAGGGTCTGGATCTGCGTACGGCTGGTCAGGTCGGCGATAGGCTTATCGATGTCCAGCGTGGGGGTGTTGTGGTCCTCCGTGGCGATGGTCAGGTCCGGCCGGCGCAGTTTCCGGCCGGCCAGCCGCAGGCCCTCGAAGGCCTGCGGGGATGTGACCTCGTGGACAAGGTGGAGGTCGATGAAGAGAAGGTCGGGCTGGGCATTGGCTCCGTCGCCGTCGCCTTTGCGCACCACGTGCGCGTCCCAGACTTTCTCGGCCAATGTCTTTGCCATGGCCATCTCCCTTCACTGCTGTTTGGCTGATGAGTTCCACTGAACCAGTACGCCTCGCACTGCGCCAGCCGAAAGATTTGCATCTCAGATATTGAGACGGCAATATCATTACATGGACAATTCTAGTGGAGTCGGTGTCATTGATAAAGCGGCCCATGTGCTTGATGCACTCGAGGCCGGCCCCACCACCTTGGCCCAGCTGGTGGCGGCTACCGGCCTGGCCCGGCCCACTGTCCATCGCCTGGCCCTTGCACTGGTGCACCACCGGCTGGTGAGCCGCGACATCCAGGGCCGGTTTGTGCTGGGAAGCCGTCTTGTTGAGCTGGCCTCGGCTGCCGGCGAGGACCGTTTGATCGCTTCTGCCGGCCCCGTGCTGATGCAGCTGCGCGACGCCACAGGTGAGAGTGCCCAGATTTTCCGGCGCCAGGGCGACTGGCGCGTGTGCGTGGCCTCCGCCGAGCGCCCCATCGGCTTGCGCGACACCATCCCGGTAGGTACGCAGCTGTCCATGAAGGCAGGATCCGCGGCCCAGGTGCTTCTGGCCTGGGAGGACCACGACCGCCTGCTGGAAGGACTGCAGTCGGCCCGCTTCACCCCTACTGTCCTGGCCGGCGTACGACGGCGGGGCTGGGGCCAGAGCCTCGGCGAACGCGAGCCGGGGGTCGCTTCAGTTTCCGCACCGGTGCGGGGACCTTCCGGCCGGGTCATAGCGGCCGTTTCAATTTCCGGCCCGATCGAGCGCCTCACCCGCCAGCCCGGCCGGCTGCATGCAGAAGTGGTCTGCAATGCCGGCCGCATCCTCACCGAGGCCCTGCGCAAGAACAACGACTGACTTAAGAACAGAGCCTGACGGCCCGGGCCGACTGCTGGGGCTAGGCTTCTCGCCATGGGCAGCTATGCAGTGTTTCTCCGGGGCATCAACGTCGGCGGCATCAATATCAAGATGGCCGACCTCCGGGAGGCGCTGAAGGCCGCGGGCTTTTCCGATGCCCGGACCCTGCTTGCCAGCGGAAATGTGGTGCTGGCCAGCCGCCTGGATGCGTCAGCGGTGAAACGGGAGTGCGAGAAATGCCTCCGCGATGCGTTTGGCTATGACGCCTGGGTGGTGGTGCTCGACGCAGCACGGGTGTCCGAACTGGTGGCAGCCTGCCCCTACCCGGACGACGACAAAGGCACCCACACCTACATCACGCTTTCCTCCGACCCCGCAATGCTTGACGAACTCGATGCAGCGGGGGCAGCGCTGGAGGGGGCGGAGCAGACAAGGTTGGGGCCGGAGGCCCTAGCCTGGCTGGCACCGGCCGGCGGAACGCTGGACAGCCCCTTCAGCAAAATCTCGGCCAAACCCAGGTTCAAGGCCTCCACCACAACACGCAACTTGCGGACCCTGATTAAGGTCCGGGACGCCGCTTCCCAACTCGCGGCCGCCGGCATCTAGTTTGCCCAGTCCCAGCAGGCTTATTGCCGTGCTGGTTGCCGCCCGCTGGTTCTTCAGTTCTATCCTGTCCCGGCCGTCTTCAGCGCGGCATTAAAAGCGGCGAGCCTGCTCACTTCCACCTCCACCGGCTCCACCACCAACTCCTGGGCAACGGAGGAAACTGCGGCATTGAGCCGCTTCCGCGCCCTGGCGGCCCGGACATTCGCCGCGGCAGCGGCAATGAAGCGTCCGGTAATGGCCAGGAAGATCCCCAACACCACCCCGGCTGCGATCATCAGCGTAGGCACAGGCCAGCCTTCGACCCTCGGCACCTCGGGAACGGGCATCTGGAAATAACCGAGGGCGGCCAGAACGCCGAGCCAGCCGAGGCCTCCCAACACCGTGAGCAGGGCCAGCCATTGCACCACGTTGAACACCCCCCACCACCAGGACCTGCGGTTGGCGGCCAGGTCCGTTCCGGCGATGGCCTGGTCAAGGGCGTCAGGCAACTGCTCCCTGCCCTCGCGTGCGGCGCCGCGGATCGCCGCCCGCCACGGGCCGGGGGCGCCCGCGCTGGCGGCGTCAGCGAATTCCCGGACTGCTGCATCCGTCCGCGCCCGTTCCGGCGCCCCTGCCGGCGGCAGCGAGGTCCGGTTCAGCTCCGACGGGGCACCGCTGCGCAGATTGAGTCGGCGCAGCGGATCCGGCCGGAACCTGGACAGCCATCTGGTGACCGGCCAGCCGGTGCGCTTGACGGACTCAAGCCGGTAGGACTGGCCAACCGCGCGGACCACGGTGGGTACGTTGGCTGCCACGGCCAGCTCGTCGGCCAGGCGTGACTTTGCCGCCGAGCGGACCCCTGCCGCCTCTCCCCCGCCGGAAACTGAACCCAGTTCCACGGTGGCCCGGGTAATGTCGGCAGCGAGCCGCTGCGACTGGGCTTTGCGCTTCACGGCGACGCTCCGGATAGCGGCCCGGACCTTGTCCACTCCCGTACCTGTCACGGCGGAGGCCGCCAGCACCTGGACCTTGCCCAGTCCGTCGCGGGCAAGGATGGACCGCAGGGATTCCAGGACGGGCTGAACATCATGCTCGGGGAGCCGGTCCACCTGGTTGAGGACCACCAACGTCACCGCGCCGTGGGACGCCAGGCGCGACAGGTAATCATTATGTACGGCCGCGTCTGCATACTTTTGGGGGTCAAGGACCCACACCAGGACGTCCACGAGGCCCACCATCCGCTGGACCACTTCGCGGTTGGACGCCCGGGTGGAATCGAAGTCGGGCAGGTCCAGCAGGATCAGGCCGGTTTCCTCGTCAGCGAAGCCTTCCACAGGTGCCGCGTGGTGCCGGTTGCGAACCTCAAGCCAGTCGAGCAGCGGCTCGCTGCCTTCCGCTCCCCACACGCCCGCCAAAGGTTCCGACGTCGTAGGCCGGCGCGCGGCCGCCGTCGCGATTTCAGCTCCGCTGACCGCATTGAACAGGGAGGATTTGCCGCTCCCGGTGGCACCGAAGAAGCCCACTACAGTGTGGTCGGCCGATAGTGAGCGGCGTGAACTGGCCCGCTCCAGGACGGTGAATACTTCCTGGAGTGACGCGTCGGGCAGGACGCCTTCGCCTAGCTCGCGGGCATCGTTGAGGGCCGCAAGCCGGCGGTCAAGCCGGGACTCATCCCGGGTGTCGCTGTGGCGGCTCATGCGGTATCCGCCAGGCGGACCAGGGCGTCCGCGTGGGCGGCAAGAGTCTGCGGGGCGCGTTCATCACGCTCCGGAATCAGGGTGAGGAACTTCTGCCCCTCTTCCTCCAACAGCCGCTGGCAGCGGGCGTGCAGGTCCTCCCGCGCTTTTTCGGCCATGCGCCGCACTGCATCCTCGCCGAAAACCGCTTCGAGCAGCCGCTGGCCCACGACGGCCGTTCCGCCTGCCACACCAACCTCGAGTCCTGTCAGTCCGGCGGTCATCGAGAACACCACGATCATCAGGGCCGCCCCCAGTCCGTTGATTCCGAAGGACAGCCAGCGGGCCTGGGTCCGCTTTCCCTGGCCTTCGGTGCGGATGAGTTCCATCAGGGCTTCCTGCCAGGCCCTGATTTCGGCGGCGGCCCGGTCCTCAAAGCCCGGCGTGGTCCCGGAAAGGTCGTCCGTCCCCAGCAGTTGCCGCCCTGCGGGGTCGGTACGCCACCGTTGGTCGGTGTCCTCGGCGGCATTGGCAGCTTCGTCGATGATGACGGCCTGCAGCCCCGTCTCGATGGCTGCCTCGACGCGCACCGCGGGCGGCGGCTCACCCCGGAAGAAGGCCCCCATCCGGTCGCGGAACCGTCCCACGTTTTGTTCCAGGGCCCGGAAGAACTCGCCGGTGCCCACGAAGTCCTGCCAGCGCGCGAGCACTTCGCCCCGCAGCAGGGCCCCGTCCTTGGTAGCGTCGAGGATCCGGCCGGCAGCATCATGGTAGGCCGATACCGCGGCAGCTTCGAGGTTGTCCGCGGCGGCCTCCTGCTCCCGAGCCGCCTGTGCCACGGCAGCAACACGGCCGGCCAGTGCCCTGACGGTCCCGTTGAGCGTACGGCGGGCGATCTCCGAACGGCCGGCGGCATCTGCGGCCAGCTCCGCGAGCCACGTCCTCAACGGGAGGACGGTGCCGGCCGGGAGCATGCCCAGCGGATCCAGTGGGGTCTCCGGGATCATGAACAGCTGTGCGGCGTCCAGGCCCTCGCGGTCCAGGAGGCTGCGCAGGTCCTCGCTGACTTCCTTTTCCGCCCCCGGCGGTACGCGGTCCAGCACCACAGCCACCATGATGTCCCGCGAAGCTGCGTCCAGGAGCAGTTTCCACGGGACGGCATCCGCATAGCGGTTGGCCGTCGTGACGAAAATCCACAAATCGGCGGCAGCAAGGAGCTGTGCTGCCAGCTTGCGGTTGTCGTCTGAGATGGAGTCGACGTCGGGAGCATCCAGGACTGCGATTCCTGCGGGGACAGCCGGGTCCGCCACAAGCACCAGGGAAGACATGGCTCCGGCGTCCGGAACGGCGCCTGCGCGGCTGGCCGGTACGGGGCTGCTGGCGACGCTTCCGCGGATTCTGCTCAGGCTTGGCAGGACGCGCTGGCCTTCAAACCAGGCTGCCTCCGACGGGTGGTGCAGGAGGATGGGCTGGCGGGTGGTGGGACGGATGGCGCCCGAACGGGTGACGGGGTGGCCGACAAGGGCGTTGACGAGTGTGGACTTGCCCGCACCCGTGGAACCTCCGACGACTGCCAGCAGCGGGGCATCGAGGCTGCGGTACCGCGGGAGGATGTAGTCGTCGAGTTGGGCGACGGCGCCGGCGGCGTCACGCCGGGCCTGCTCCACGTCGGGCAGTGCCAGCGGCAGTGCCGCGGCGGCAAGATCACCGCGCACCTCTTCCAGGAGCGCTACTGCTGCAAGGGCACCGGCACTGCTCGAAGGCGGGCGCTTCTCATCGTGCGGTTCGTCTTGCTCGTTCCGGGAGGTCACAGCAACATCATGCCAGTTGGCGGCTCGAATGGGTGCGGCTGCCTGCCCGGAACGCCCCACCACCTCCCGCACCTTTTCCCGGAACGCCCCACCACCTCCCGCACCTTTTCCCGGAACGCCCCACCAGTTTCTGGTGCGGGTTCGACGGCGGTGCCGCCGCGGGCCGAGCTCAGGAGGGTTCCTCCCGGGACCGAAAGCAATGGCGCGTTCCAGGATTTGTCGCGGAAGGTGATGGGGCGTTCCAGGATCTGCCCCGGGAAGTGATGGGGCGTTGCACGATCTGCCCCGGAAGGTGATGGGGCGTTGCACGATCTGCCCCGGAAAGTGATGGCGCGTTCCACGAATGGTTGCGGAAACGAAAAATGGCCCCGGGCGTTTGCCCGGGACCATTATCTTGGTGACCCCAGCGGGATTCGAACCCGCGTTACCGCCGTGAGAGGGCGGCGTACTAGGCCGCTATACGATGGGGCCGTGTACTTTACCGTACTTCATTCAGCGTTTCCGCTGGTCAGCTCAGTGATTGTTTCACACACTTTGCTGTGGTTTCAAATCGGCGAACCGGCTGAAACCTTCTGCTTTTGGCCCGGAGCGGGGCTTCTGAACAGAGCTGGGATACCAGGACTCGAACCTAGAATGACGGTACCAGAAACCGTAGTGTTGCCAATTACACCATATCCCAATGATACTTTCGGGCCGGTTTTCAGGGCCTTTGCCCTGCTCCGTGCGCCTCAGCACGAGAAATTACTTTACCCGAGACTTCGGGCTCGCACAAATCGGTCCGGTGTGACTTAGCTGACCAGCTGGTCCAAGGATGTCACCATACCGCCGTCGAATCCGGCAGCCATCTCACCCGCCCGGTTCAGCCAGACGCCCAGGAGGCCGGCCGCAGTCGAGCCCTCAGCGTCAAGGAGGCGGTTGTCTCCCACATACAGTGTGTCGGCAGGGGCGGTGCCCAGAAGCCGGACCCCCTCGAGGTAGATGGCCGGATCGGGTTTGGCCACACCGAGGGTGTCCGTTCCCACCAGCCGCCTGACCCGGGCGAGTCCAGCCCCATCCAGCTTGGCGCGCTGGTAGTCATGCACGTTGTTGCTGACCGCCCCATAGGGGATGCCTGCTTCGTCCAGGACATCCAGCAGCGGCATCACGTCCGGAAAAGGCTTCACGTACGCGGGCTGCTTTTCCATGTACGCGCTAAGCCACTGGTGAGATTGCTCGCCCTCCGCAAGTTCAATCCCGAAGTGGCCCAAGGCCGCGCGGCCCCGCAACAGGCGCTGTTCGTTGAACGTCAGCTCGCCTGCCAGGTAGCGGTCGTAGTAGTGCGTGGTCTCATGGGTGAAGATGCGTCCGAACACCTCCCACCCGGCCTGGTCAAGGCCGGGCAGGAGGTGTTCGCTGACCTCCCGCAAGGCAGTGGTCATCGAGTATTCCAAGTCGACCAGGGTGTCATCGATATCGAATAACACCCCGCGGACAGAACCGAAAGGCGTGTCCAGGACCGCGCTGCCTACATGCATGGGAGCCGTCATCAGCCGCGGAATGAGCGAAGGCGGCGGAGAGAGGAATTCTTGCCCAGGATCACCATGGACTCAAACAGCGGCGGCGAGATCCGCCGGCCCGAAACAGCCGTGCGCACGGGTCCGAAAGCAAGGCGGGGTTTGATGCCAAGGTCCTCAACGAGGGCCTGCTTGAGCGCGGTCTGGATGTTGTCGGGCGTCCAGTCCTCAACAGGTTCGAGTGCTGCGATGGCTGCATCCAGTACTTCCGCCAGGTTTTCCGGGAGCCCCTTCCTGGCATCAGCGGCAACGTCGATGGCGTCGTCCGCTTTGAAGAGGAACGCCAGCATTTCGGGCGCCTCGCCCAGCAGAGTGATGCGCTCCTGGACCAGCGGCGCGGCCTCAGTGAGGATTTCCTCTTCCCGGTCGGTCAGGATCTCCCCCACCAGGTCCGCTGCGCGCAGGTAAGGAACGAGGCGTTCCCGGAAAACCTCAGGCGGGAGCATCCGGACGTGCGTGCCGTTGATCGCTTCAGCCTTCTTGAGGTCGAAGCGTGCGGGGTTGCCCAGGACGTCATGGATGTCGAAGTGCTCCACCAACTGTTCAACAGTAAAGATGTCTTCGTCCGCGCTCAGGGACCAGCCCAGGAGCGAGAGGTAGTTCAGCAGGCCTTCAGGGATGAAGCCGCGCTCCCGGTGCAGGAACAGGCTCGATTCGGGATCGCGCTTGGAAAGCTTCTTGTTGCCCTGGCCCATGACGTACGGCAGGTGGCCAAATTCGGGCATGTACTGGGCTACGCCCACGGCGTACAGGGCGCGGTAGAGGGCAATCTGGCGCGGAGTGGAGCTGAGCAGGTCCTCGCCGCGGAGGATATGGGTGATGCCCATCAGGGCATCGTCCACCGGGTTCACCAGCGTGTACAGGGGCGCCCCGTTGGCACGGACCACTGCGAAGTCCGGGACGGACCCGGCACGGAAGGTGATCTCGCCGCGCACGAGGTCATTGAAGGTGATGTCCTCGTCCGGCATCCGCAGCCGCAGGACGGCCTCGCGGCCTTCTGCCTTGAACTGGGCGAGCTGCTCCTCCGTCAAGTGGCGGTCAAAGCCGTCATAGCCAAGCTTCGGGTCGCGTCCGGCGGCACGGTGGCGCGCTTCGATTTCCTCCGGCGTGGAGTACGACTCGTAAACAAAGCCGCCCTCCCGGAGACGGGCAATGACGTCCTGGTAGATTCCGCTCCGCTGCGACTGCCGGTACGGCTCATGCGGGCCGCCTACTTCCACGCCCTCGTCCCAGTCGATGCCCAGCCACTTCAGCGCGTCGAGCAGCTGGTGGTAGCTTTCCTCACTGTCCCGGGCCGAGTCCGTGTCCTCGATCCGGAACACCATGGTGCCCTTGGTGTGGCGGGCGTAGGCCCAGTTGAACAGCGCCGTGCGGATCAGCCCGACGTGGGGAGTGCCGGTGGGCGACGGGCAGAAGCGGACCCGAACGGGCGTGTCAGCGGTGACGGGCGGGATGGAGGCAGCAATCGACGCAGAAGCAGTAGTCATAGTGGCTCCAACTTTACCGTCTGGCGCAAAGCCCCAACGCGGAGCCAGGTGTCAGCGGCGGACGATGGGGTTGGACAGGCGGCCGATCCCCTCGATCTCCACCTCAAAGCGGTCGCCTGCGCTGACCAGGCCCACTCCGGCCGGCGTCCCGGTCATGATCACGTCGCCGGGCAGGAGGGTAAACGCCTGGGAGACAACGGAGACGAGTTCCCGTACTCCCCTGATCATCTGGCTGGTGCTGCCGTCCTGCCGCAGCTCCCCGTTGAGACGGCCCTGGATCTGCAGGTCCTCCGTATCAAGGTCCGTCTCGATCCACGGGCCCAGGGGCGCCGAGGTGTCAAAGCCCTTGGCCCGGGTCCACTGCAGGTCTGTCTTCTGGACATCCCTGGCCGTGAGGTCGTTGCCGCATGTGTAACCGAAGATGACGTCGTCCACGCGTTCCTCGGGCACGTCCTTGCAGATCCGTCCGATCACAACGCACAGTTCCGCCTCGAAGGAGACTTCCTCGGAGAACTCGGGCAGCACCACGGGATCGTTGGGGCCAACGACGGCGGTGTTGGGCTTCAGGAAAAGGAGCGGCTGGGTGGGAACTTCATTTCCGAGTTCATGCGCGTGTTCCACGAAGTTGCGTCCCACGCCGATCACTTTGCTGCGGGGAATGATGGGGGCGAGCAGCCGGACGTCTTCCAGCTTGTGGCGGACGGAGGTACGCTCCACTCCGTTGAAGAAAGGGTCCCCATGGATGACAGTGATTTCCTCACTGCCCGTGTCACCTTCGACAACGCCGTAGAGGGGATCAGAATCGACGACAAACCTGGCAATACGCATGGCTCCTACCCTACCGTCTCGCCACACCGACACCTGTCGTTTTAGGGCCTGCCGGCCCAGCCCCGCAGGTAGTGAAGCTGGGCGGCCACGGACGTAACAGCTGCGCGCCGCACGGAAGGGTCGACGTCGGAATAGACGGCGTCCGCGACGTCACCCACCGTGGCATCCTGGCCGAGCCGGTCCAGGGCCGCGCGGATCTGCGCCAGCCGTTCGAGGCGATGGGCGCGGTAGTCGCCGACGACGTCGGTCAAGGACGGCAGGACAGGGCCGTGGGCGGGCAGGACGGTGGCCGGCCCCAGCGATTCCAGCCTGTCGAGGGAGGTTAGGTACTCCCCGAGGGTCCCGTCCGGATAGTCAAGCATCGTGGTGCCGCTGCCCAGGATGGTGTCCCCGGTCAGTACCGCACCGTGCGGGCCGTCGCCGGGGAGGTGGAAGCAAACCGAATCGGACGTGTGGCCGGGCGTTGCCACCACGCTGACGTCAAGGCCCGCAGATTGGAGTACCTCGCCGTCCAGCAGCGGTGTGCCGTTGCCGTAGCAGTGCGCAGGGTCCTTGGCGCGTACGGGGGCGCCGGTCAGTTGATGCAGCCGTGCGGAGCCGCCGGTATGGTCGCCGTGGCGGTGGGTGATGAGGATAAGTTCAACGGGGCCGGCAGCGGCGAGTGCCTGGAGGTGGTCCTCGTCCAGGGGACCCGGATCAACCACGACCGCGCCCGGGTGGGCGGGGTGCCGCAGCACGTAGGAGTTGGTGCCGGCGAGGCTCATTGGCCCGGGGTTGGGGGCCAGGACGAACTGCGTCAGGGCTGAGCTGCGCTGCAGGAGGGGGCCGGAAGCTGGAGTCACCATCCCATCTTTGCATCCGACTCTGGAGCGCAGCGGCCGTAGCGCGGGGAACAGGCCGGAATAGAACAGCGGGGTGCCCGGGTTGACCACCAGTGAATCCCCTCGTTGTCTCCCAGGAAGCCGGAACCACATCACATGAGCACCACCACGCTTGCAGACCTCCTCGCCGAAGCCGATTCAGCCGGTCACGACCATGCCGCAACGGAGAAGAACAGCGGGCTTCTGCACATCCACAACCACGCCACAGGCAGCATTGTCTGGTTTCCCACCTGGAAGAAGTTCCGCGAAACCGCCGACTGGAGTGCGGCGGTGGACGGCCTCACCGAGGTTCTCAAGCAGGGTGCGGCGCCCGTGGAGGAAGCGGCCTCCGGGCTCCTTGTGGAGGAACTGGACGAGCTCCTGAAACGGGCCGCTGCCTCCGGCGATGCCGCCTTGTTTGTCCAGGAGAACCTCACGCCCCACCTGACAAGGACTTGGGCTATGGCAGACGCCGTCGCGAAAGCAACAGGGCAGGAGCTGCCCTCCGGCAGCACTACGCCGCCTATATTCGCCGACTACCCCTACGACGTGTACGCCCAGGACGGCGGCGTCTTCGCGACGACGCTGTGGAACGACATTATTGACGCCCGCCGCAACCGTGCATTGGAGGAAGAAGCGGCCAGGAAGGCCCTGAAGCCCGTTTCCCGCAAGGCACTGAAGAATGCCGCCCGGAAGGCCGCTCGGCGCTAATCCCCCCGTTGCACAACGAACGGCGCCTGCCGGGGATGAGCCCGGCAGGCGCCGTCGTAATTTGTCAGTCAGCGAAAAGCGGGACTAGGCGAGGCGGGTCAGCCAGCCGTGGGTATCGGGGACTGCGCCGGTCTGGATGCCAAGCAGCTTTTCCCGGATGGCCATGGTGGTTTCCCCGGCCCTGGCGTCCTCGGAACCAATGAACTCGGTGGTGTCCTTGAGGACCCCGATCGGGGTGATGACGGCGGCAGTACCGCAGGCGAAGACCTCGGCAATCCCGCCGGAGGCAACGCCGTCGCGCCATTCGTCGAGGGTGATCTTCCGCTCGGTGACTTCGCGGCCCATGTCCTTGGCCACCTGGATAACGGACATCCGGGTGATGCCTTCAAGGATGGTGCCGGTCAGCACAGGGGTGACCAGTGAGCCGTCCTTCATCACGAAGAAGACGTTCATGCCGCCCAGTTCCTCGACTGCGTTGTCGTTGAACTGGTCGAGGAAGAGGACCTGCTTGCAGCCGTTGGCTTCAGCCTCCTGCTGGGCGATCAGCGACGCTGCGTAGTTGCCGCCGCACTTCGCATCGCCGGTACCGCCACGGCCTGCTCGGGCGTATTCCCGGGAGATCCAGATGGACACGGGCTTGAGTTCGCCGCCGAAGTAGTTGCCGGCCGGTGAGGCGATCACCCGGAAGGAAACCTCGCGTGCGGCGCGGACGCCCAGGAAGGCCTCGGTGGCAATCATGAACGGCCGCAGGTACAAGGCCTCACCGTCGCCGCTGGGAACCCAGTCCTTGTCGGCGGCAACCAGTTCACGGATTGCTCCGAGGAAGTACTCGGCAGGCAGTTCCGGAAGGGCGAGCCGGCGGGCGGACTTGTTCAGGCGCGCTGCGTTCGCCTCCGGGCGGAAGGACCAGATGGACCCGTCTGCGTGGCGGTACGCCTTGAGCCCTTCGAAGATCTCCTGGCCGTAGTGCAGCACTGCAGCTGACGGGTCCAGGGAGATCGGTCCGTAAGCTTCCACGCGGGCGTTATGCCAGCCGCCGTTGCCGTTCTCGTCCACGCTGTAGTCGACGATGGCGGTGTGGTCGGTGAAGTGATTGCCGAATCCCGGGTTGGCCAGGATGGCTGCACGCTCTTCAGCAGACTTCGGGTTGTCCGAGAGCTGCTGCGAAAATTCGACGCCGTGGGCAGTCTGAGTCATGGTTCCTCCACGATCGGCCGCCTTGGCCTCAGCGTTGAACGTCAAGGCGGCATTTGGTGATTCGAGACAAGCTTACGCCCGTTGCCGCCAGCCCCAGGCGCGGCTACAGGCCGGCGGCGATGGCGTCGCCCACCGCACTGGTGGTGCGTGCACCGCCGTCGCGCTTTTCGACGTCGGCACTCACTGCCGCCTCGATCCTGCGGGCTGCCCGGGTGTAGCCGAGGTGGTCCAGCAGGAGGGCTGCGGACAGGATGGCCGCGGTGGGGTCGGCCTTGCCCTGGCCGGCAATGTCGGGGGCAGAGCCGTGGACCGGCTCAAACATCGACGGCGCGGTGCGGTCCATGTTGATGTTGCCCGAAGCTGCCAGCCCGATGCCGCCGGTGATGGCTGCAGCAAGATCGGTGAGGATGTCGCCGAAGAGGTTGTCGGTGACGATTACGTCGAAGCGGGAGGGATCGGTGACCATAAAGATGGTTGCGGCGTCCACATGCAGGTAGTCGTGGGTTACTTCCGGGAACTCCTGTGCCACGGCCTCGACCGTGCGCTTCCAGAGGTGCCCGGCGTAGACCAGCACGTTGTGCTTGTGGACCAGGGTGACGTGCTTGCGCTCCCTCGCGCTGGCCCGGCGGAAGGCATCCCGGACAACGCGCTCAACACCGTGGGCGGTGTTGAGCGAGACTTCCGTAGCCACCTCATGCGGAGTTCCGGCGCGCAGGGTGCCGCCGTTGCCGACATAGGGGCCCTCGGTACCTTCGCGGACCACGATGAAGTCGATGACCCCGGGATTGGCCAACGGGCTGCCCACGGTTCCGTAGAGCCGGGAGGGCCGCAGGTTGACGTAGTGGTCCAGGCTGAAGCGGAGCTTGAGCAGCATCTCCCGTTCAATAATGCCGGACGGTATACGGGTATCGCCTGGGGCTGCACCTACTGCCCCGAACAGGATGGCATCCCGGGTCCGAAGATCGGCCAGGACGTGGTCCGGCAAGGTCTCGCCCGTGGCCAGCCAGTGCTCGGCGCCGAGCTTGTAGTGCGTCGGCTTGAGCTCGACGCCCTCGGAAGCGACAGCCTTTTCCAGCACCTTGAGTGCTTCCGCAATGACCTCAGGGCCAATGCCGTCGCCGGGAATAACTGCAAGATCGATGGAGGATGTGCTCATGCTTTCAGCGTAGCCAAGATATCCATATGCTGGTCAAGCCGTCTCATTATCCGAACAGCCCTCTGGGGCCGCCTTCACTTCTGGGAAGAGACAGCAAACGCCCACTCACCTTCCATCCGGAAGGTGAGTGGGCGTTCGCGGAAAACGTGCAGAAAGTGAGAGAGCGTCAGCCCTCAGCGGGCTCCTCGTACTTGGGGAACACCGGGGACGGAGCCGGCAGTTCAGTACCCGCAGCAATCGGCGTCCCGATGGCGGAGAACTGGCGGGCCTCCCCTTCCGGCTGGCCGAGGGTGCCAAGGAGCGCAGCTGTTGCTGTCGGCATAACGGGCTGGGCAAGGATGGCCACGATCCGCAGGACTTCCAGCGTCACGTACAGCACTGTGTTCATGCGTTCGACGTCGGTCTTCCGCAGCACCCAGGGCGCCTGCTCGGCGAAGTAGGCGTTGGTGTCGCCCAGGACGCCCCAAACGGCTTCGAGGGCGCGGCTGAACTCCTGCTTCTCAAATGCCGCCCGCGCAGTGTCGAGGAGCCCTGCGGCCTGCCCCAGGATGGCGTTGTCCTCGGCCGTGAACTCCCCCGGAACGGGCACTTTGCCCTCGCAGTTTTTGGCCACCATGGACAGGGACCGCTGGGCAAGGTTTCCGAAGTTGTTGGCGAGGTCCGCGTTCATCCGGCCAACAATTGCTTCGTGGTTGTAGCTGCCGTCCGCACCAAAGGGCACTTCGCGGAGGAAGAAGAAGCGCACCTGGTCAAGGCCGTACTGCTCCACGAAGTCGGCCGGGGCCACAACGTTGCCCAGCGACTTGGACATTTTCACGCCGTTGTTGTGCAGGAACCCGTGGATCATAACGCGCTTGGGCAGTTCCAGGCCGGCACTCATCAGGAAGGCCGGCCAGTAGATGGCGTGGAACCGCGAAATGTCCTTGCCGATCACGTGGACATCCGCTGGCCAGAACCTCCGGAACTTCTCCGAATCGACGTCGGGGTAGCCCACGCCGGTGAGGTAGTTGGTCAGGGCGTCCACCCACACGTACATCACGTGCTTGTCGTTGCCCGGGACCGGAACGCCCCAGTCGAACGTGGTCCGGCTGATGGACAGGTCCTCCAGGCCGCGCTTTACGAAGCTGATGACTTCATTGAACCGGTACTGCGGGGCACCGAACTCGGGCTGGGCCTCGTACAGGGCCAGCAGTTTGTCCTGGTAGGCCGAAAGCCGGAAGAAGTAGCTCTCCTCCGCCGTCCAGGTCACCTCGGTGTCCGTCTCCTTGGAGTAGCGCACGCCGTCGTCCTTGACCACGGTGTCGTCTTCGACGTAGAACGCCTCGTCCCGGACGGAGTACCAGCCCTCGTACTTTGAAAGGTAGATGTCGCCGTTGGCCTCCATCTTTTTCCAGATGGCCTGCGACGCCGCGTAGTGGTCCTCGTCCGTGGTCCGGATGAAACGGTCGTACGTGATGCCCAGGGCCGAGTGTGCCGCCTTGTAGACCTCTGCGTTCCGATCCACCAGTTCCTTGGGCGTGATGCCTTCCTTTTCGGCGGTCTGGGCGATCTTCATCCCGTGCTCGTCCGTGCCGGTCAGGAACATCACGTCATAGCCGTCCAGCCGCTTGAAGCGCGCCATGGCGTCGGTGGCAATGTACTCGTAGGCGTGGCCGATGTGCGGCACGCCGTTGGGGTAGGTGATGGCCGTGGTGATGTAGAACGGCGTTTTCTCTGTAGCAGTCACGTGCGGACGGTACTTTCGGTGCGGAGGGACAGGCTAGATCAGTTCGGTCAGGGAGTCGCTGAGCCGGACGAGTTCGTGGTCGTGCGAAGCCACCAGGACCGCGATGCCATCCGACGTGGTGTCTTTGAGGATGCTGATGATGCGGTTTGCGGAGGCACGGTCCAGGCTCGCCGTGGGTTCGTCAACCACCAGGACCCTGGTACCCAGGATCAGGGCGCGGGCGATGGCAACGCGCTGGCGTTCACCGCCGGACAGCTGCGCAGGGCGGTGCCGCATGCGGCGGCCCAGGCCCACAAGGTCCAGCAGGTCCTTGGCCATGTCCCGGCGCTGGTCCACTTCCCCGTCCGGAACAGCCGGCAGGAGGACGTTCTCCAGCGCGCTCATTCCGTCAATGAGGGCGCCGCCCTGGTCCACGTAACCGATGAGGGCACGACGGCGGTCGGCGATTTCGTCGTCGCCCATGCTCTCGAGGGAATCGCCTTCCCAGAAGACACGGCCCGACGTCGGCAGCGTGAGCCCCGCACCGACCGTCAGGATGCTGGTCTTGCCGGAGCCGCTTCGGCCGGCGACGCAGTGCATCTCGCCCGCGTGCAGCGTGAGGTCGAAGCCTTCCACCACGCTGACCGCCTCAGCGCCGCCTTTGCCGCCGCCGTAGCGGATGGTGATGTCGCTCAGTTCCAGCGGGGTGCCGTGGTCAGCAGCCTTGACGATGGTATTGGCGCGCGTCTGCAGGGCGACGTCGCCGGAGCCGCTCCTGCGGCTCCGCTGGACATTGGTCTGGTTTGTCATTGGACCACTTTCGTTGCAATCGGTATCCAGCAAAGTACAGCCACGAGGCCGGCCACGCCTGCCCACAGTGCGGCATAAGGTGCCAGCAGCAGGCCGATGCCCAGGGCGCCCAGCACGCCCAGGGGCAGTGCCACGGTTCCCACCAGCGCGTTCTCGAACAGCCGGACCTGGCGGAGCATGTCCGGGTTCCAGCCCATGGCCTCAAGGATTCCCAGGTACTGCCGCTTGGCGTTGAGTTCAAAGCGGCCGGTGACCAGGGTCAATACCAGGCCCACGACGACGCCTGCGAGAGCCAGGAGAATGCTCGGCAGCGCCACGCTGGCAGCGGCGAGCCCGCTCAGGGCACTGGCGCCGGCCGCGCGGGGAATGTCGATCAGCAGCGCAATGAGGCCGCCCACGGCTGCCCCGAAGACGCCGACGGCAACAGCCAAGGCAAGGGTGTTGAACTTGTTGGTGCCCAGCTGGCGGTTCGCGAAGGTCAGGGGTGAATCTACCGGTATGAGGCGCTCGTCGTGCTGCGGTTCCTGGTCGATAACGTCGCGGTGGCGCAGCTGTTGGGCTGCGAAGAACGCAGCTCCGGCGTACAGGACCAGGACGGAAACGCACACGAGGGCTGTGGTGAGGCTCCAGCTGACCAGGCTCAAAACGATGCCGGCCACGGCAAGCAGCACTGCGCCCACAGCGAATTCCTCCAGCACCCAACTGCGGATCCGGCGCTGGGTCCAGCCCATGGCGCGCAGCGTTCCTGCCTCGCTCCGCCGCTTGCGGATGTAGCTGACGGTGGAAGCACCGGTGAGAAGGGCGGCGCCGCAAAGCGTCAGGAAGAGCAGCGTGGTGTTGGTTCCGGAAAGGGAGCCAGTCACGGCGTCGGCTGCATTCTGCCGGACCCATGACTGCTGGACCGTGCCCAGGGCGGATTCCTTGCCGGCGTCGTCCTTGGAGTAGCCGGGAACGAAGATGCTGGCGTCCTCGCGGGCAGAACCGGCCACGATCGTGGCCTCCAGACCCATGGCGCGGATTTCCCCGGCGAGCTTTTCAACGTCCGGCTGTGCCTCTTTCCAGCTGCCGGGCGCTTCGGCACGGACACGGACGGCGTCGATGACTGCCGCGTTGTCCTTGTAGCCGCGGGCAGCCGCAAGGCCGTAGTAGTCGGTAATGGCGCCGGCGGACTGGCTGGCAAGCCCAGTGGCGCTCAGCGAGGGCTCAAGCTCGGCGGCCGGAACGTCCTTGCCCTCGGCGTCCTTGACCAGGGTGAAGGGAGTGGGGTCGTAGCCGCCCAACGGAAGCTTGTTGACGTCCCCGGCGGCCTCTGCCACTGCGGAAGGATCGAATGTTCCGTAAACCATGGCAAGGGGGGCTGCTGCCTTTTGCTCCCCCGTCTCCAGGTTTTCACGGTAAGAGCGTTCGTCCACGGGCTCGCGCTGGGTCTGGTCAACGGGGGTGCCATTGGCGCTCTTTTCGGGCAGGCGGTTGATGGTGACCCATTCGCCGGGTACCGCGTTCTTGCCGGCGGCGCCGTTGGCCGCTGCCTCGCCGTCGGTGTATTTCGGGGCCGCTGCGAAGTCCGTGCTCCATTCAGCAGGCGTGTAGAGGCCCTGGTTGAAGTTGCCGGTGGCTCCGAGGAGGGAGGAGTGGTCCGTGGATCCGGGCCACGAGAGAACGAAGGGGTCCTTGGAGACAAACGGGAGATAGTCCTCCCCCAATGACTGGGAGGCTGTTCCGACGTCCTTGACCACCTTGCCGGAGTCGTCGATTTCCTCAATCTTGACGTTGTACTTCAGGTCCAGCGACGTGCCCGAACGTACGATGAGGGGAATGGCCTGGGAATCGGCGGTCAACTGGCCGTTGCGCTTTGCCTGCTGGTACTGCGTCATCAGGGGTGCCCAGTGCTTGAGCTTCACGCCCAGGAAGTCCGGGCCTTCTTCCAGCTCGTCCAAGCCGATGCCGTTGGTGAAAAGACCTTCAAAGTAGCGGCCGATCGCTCCGGCATCACGCGCGTCAGCGGGCGGAGCCTTTTCCAGCGGGGCCAGGAAGTCACCGGCGGAACCCAGCAGGGCACGCTCGGCGGCGGGATCGACGGCGACCACGGATTCCGTGACCTCCGGCGCGAGGGGCAGCGACACTGACAGGTTGAACAGGTTGTGTTCGGAACCCCCGGCCGGGGCAGGGAACTTGATGCCCGTTTCACCTTCGGGAGCGGCAATGCGGATGCTGCTCCCCCCGGCTGCCCGCTCCTCCACGAGTTTGGCCTTGCCCAGGGTGCCTTCGGCAGTGGACTTGAAGAGCGTCTGCTCTGAAACGCCGTCGGAGCTCACTGCGGTGGCGGTGAGGCGGTATTTCTTGGCCTCATCGCTCAGCACGGACTCGGCCGCGGGCCACTCAGCAGGAGCGGTGGCCCCGGCGGCCTGGTCCGCCGTCGCGGTGCCGGCGAGCCCGGCGTTGTAGCCGAGGTAGTCCATGGCATCCAGGCGCGGCGCTTCGAGGTTCTGCGTCACGCGGGAGACCAGGCTGATGGGTGCGGCCACGGACGTGCCGGACAGCTTCCGGATTGCCTCCAGCTGTTCGAAGCTGATGCCGCCGGTGCCGTTGGCGATCTCCGGCTGCAGCAGTGCGCCCGAGGGCGCTTTTGCCTGAACCAGGACATCGTAGAGCCCCCGTGAATTTTCGTCCACGGTCCGGCTGAGCGCCGCCTGCGACTGGCTTTGGACGAGGACCGACAAGCACATGGCTGCGATCAAGATGGCCGCGGTCAACAGCAGCACTTTGCTTCTGATGAACCTCTGGACGGCGTTCATTGAACTCCCTGAAACCTGGATTGCGTGCGCACATTCGAAACCGCTCGGGGCGGACGTGGACGATCACGGACGGATGTGCAAAAGGTATTGGCCGGCCTGCCGGCCCGGTCCGGTAAGGGGACCCAGCCATTGTAAGCAGACCGGCCAATCATACGTGGCCCCGCCGGGACGCGCCGAGCGGAGGGTGGTGGTACGGCGTTTCGGCCGAGCGCGGGTTAGTCCTCCAGGTCCACTTCCCGGACCATATCGGCACCGATGCCGGCCTTGATGGCGTCAAGGACCTGCTGGGGTACGGAACTGTCGATGGTGAGGAGCGCGAGCACCTGGCCGCCCTGGTCGTGGCGTGCCACCTGCATGCCCGCGATGTTGATGTTGTTCATGCCCAGGATGTGGCCGATGGTGCCGATTACGCCGGGACGGTCGGTGTAGCCAACCACCACCAGGTGTTCGCTGATGGGGATTTCAACTTCGAACCCGTTGATGCCCACCAGCTTTTCGATCTGCTTGGGCCCGGTCAGGGTGCCGGCCACGGAGATCTGGGTGCCGTCGCTGAGGGCACCGCGCAGGGTGAGGACGTTGCGGTAGGACTCGGTTTCCGGGGTGGTGATGAGGCGGACGTTGATGCCGCGCTGCTCGGCAATCACCGGGGCATTGACGTAGGAGACCTGCTCGGTCACCACGTCCGCGAAGATCCCCTTGAGGGCCGCAAGCTCCAGGACCTTGACGTCCAGGGACGAGATCTCACCTGCCACCTCGACGTCGAACTGGGTCAGGGACGCATGCGTCAGGGCCGTGAAGATCCGGCCCAGCTTCTCAATCAGCGGGATGCCAGGGCGGACGTCGGGGGCAATGACGCCGCCGGCGACGTTGACTGCGTCCGGGACGAGCTCGCCTGCCAGTGCCAGGCGGACGGACTTGGCCACCGAGACGCCCGCCTTTTCCTGGGCTTCGTCAGTTGATGCGCCGAGGTGGGGGGTGACCACCACGTTGTCCAGCTTGAAGAACGGCAGATCGGTGCTGGGCTCCTTGGAGAATACGTCCACGCCGGCACCGGCAATCGTGCCGTCCTGGAGGGCGGTGAACAGGGCCTCCTCATCCACGAGCCCGCCGCGCGCGACGTTGACCACGTAGGCCGTGTTCTTCATCTTTTTGAAGGCATCCGCGCCGAGCATGCCCACCGTCTCAGGGGTCTTGGGCATGTGGATGGTGATGAAGTCGGACTGGGCCAGCAGTTCGTCCAAGGTCACCAGCTGCACACCGAGCTGTGCTGCCCGGGCGGAGGTGATGTAGGGGTCGTATGCCAGGATCTTGGTGTCGAAGCCCTTTAGGCGGGCGGCCACGAGGGCACCGATCCGGCCCAGGCCGATGATGCCGATCTTCTTTTCGAACAGTTCAATGCCCGTGTACTTGGAGCGCTTCCACTCGCCGTCCTTGAGGGCGGCACTTGCCTGCGGGATGTGGCGGGCCAGGCTAAGGATGTGGCCCACGGTGAGCTCGGCCGCGGAGACAATGTTGGACGTGGGGGCGTTGACCACCATCACGCCGGCCTGGGTGGCGGCCTTGATGTCCACGTTATCCAGGCCGACTCCTGCACGGGCGATGACCTTGAGGTTCTTCGCAGCGGCGATCGCCTCGGCGTCCACCTGGGTGGCTGAACGGACCAGGATAGCGTCGACGTCGCCGATGGCAGAGAGCAGCTGGGAACGGTCGGCGCCGTCGGTCTGGCGGATCTCGAAGTCCGGGCCGAGGGCCTCGACAGTGGCGGGGGAAAGTTCTTCGGCGAGCAGTACTACGGGTTTTGACACGGCTGATCCTCTGCGTTGCAGTCCTGGGGATGGAAACAAGTCTAGGCCGACGGAAAGGCCGGGCTCACATTGTTAAGTGTGAACCCGGCCTCACTGCTGCCTTTATGCGGCGCCCAACGGGCAGCCTTAGCGGGCGGCGGAACCTTCAACGTAGTCCACGTCCTGCTGCTGCCAGGAGAACAGCGAACGCAGCTCGCGGCCAACAGCCTCGATGGGGTGCTGCTCAGCCTTGGCACGCAGTTCCTTGAACTCGACGCCGCCGTTGTCCTGGTCTTCGATGAAGCGCTTGGCGAAGGCACCGGACTGGATGTCGGCGAGGACAGCCTGCATGTTTTCCTTGACCGCAGGGGTGATAACGCGCGGGCCGGAGACGTAGTCGCCGTACTCTGCGGTATCCGAAACGCTCCAGCGCTGCTTGGCGATGCCGCCTTCCCACATGAGGTCAACAATGAGCTTGAGCTCGTGGAGCACCTCGAAGTAGGCGATCTGCGGCTGGTAGCCGGCTTCGGTCAGGGTCTCGAAGCCGTACTGGACCAGCTGGGACACGCCGCCGCAGAGGACAGCCTGCTCGCCGAAGAGGTCCGTTTCGGTCTCTTCGGTGAAGGTGGTCTTGATGACGCCGGCGCGGGTGCCGCCGATTGCCTTGGCGTAGGACTTGGCCAGGTCCCAGGCGGAGCCGGAAGCATCCTGCTCGACGGCGATGATGTCGGGGATGCCGCGGCCGGCCTCGAACTCGCGGCGGACGGTGTGGCCCGGAGCCTTCGGGGCAACCAGGATGACGTCAACGCCCTCCGGGGCCTGGATGTAGCCAAAGCGGATGTTGAAGCCGTGGGCGAAGGCAAGGGCCTTGCCCGGGGTCAGCTTGTCCTTGATGGAGTCGTTGTAGATCGAGCGCTGGTGCTGGTCCGGTGCCAGGATCATGATGACGTCCGCCCATTCGGCCGCGTCGGCAACGTTCTTGACCGTGAAGCCGGCGTCCTCGGCCTTGGCGGTCGAGCTGGAACCTTCCTTCAGGGCGATGGTGACCTCGACGCCGGAATCGCGCAGGTTGAGTGCGTGCGCGTGGCCCTGCGAGCCGTAGCCAACAATGGCAACCTTGCGGCCCTGGATGATGGTCAGGTCGGCGTCGTCGTCGTAGAACATTTCAGTCACTTGCGTAACTCCTCTTGAGTGGATGTGTAAATAGGTGTTTTGGTGGTGCGGTTACGGGCGTTGCGTCATGCCAGGCGGAACCTTGGCAGTGTCCTAGGCGGAACGCAGCGCCCTGTCACTCATGGAGCGGGATCCCCGTCCAACGGCGAGGGTGCCGGACTGCACAATTTCGCGGATGCCGAAGGGCTCGAGCACTGAGAGCAGTGCGGTGAGCTTTTCGGGGTGGCCGGTTGCTTCAATGACGACGGAATCGGTGGAGACGTCGACCACTGAGGCTCGGAACAGGTCTGCAGCCTGGGTCACCTGCAGACGTGTTGCGGCATCCGCACGTACTTTGACCAGGATGTGGTCACGCTGTACGGAAGATTCGGAGGTCAGCTCAACGATCTTGATGACGTTGATCAGTTTGTTGAGCTGCTTGGTGACCTGCTCGATGAGGTCGCCGTCGGCGTCGACCACCACGGTCATCCGGGAGATGCCCGGGACCTCGGTGGGGCCAACGGCCAGGGAGTTGATGTTGAAGGCCCGGCGGGCGAAGAGGCTGGCGACGCGGGTCAGCACGCCGGGTTTGTCTTCAACCAGGACGGAGAGTGTGTGGCGGCTCATGGTCAGTCCTCTTCTTCCCATTCCGGGGTCATGTTGCGGGCAACCTGGATCTGGTCGTTGCTCACGCCGGCGGGCACCATCGGCCACACCATGGAGTTGGGGCTCACCACGAAGTCGATGACCACGGGGCGGTCGTTGATTTCGAGGGCTTTCTGGATGGTGGCGTCGATGTCCTCATCGCGTTCGCAGCGGAACGAAGCGCAGCCGTAGGCCTCCCCCAGCTTGACGAAGTCCGGGATGCGGACAGTGTCGTGGCCGGTGTTGAGGTCCGTGTTCGAGTAGCGGCCCTCGTAGAAGAGGGTCTGCCACTGCCGCACCATGCCCAGTGAGGAGTTGTTGATGACCGCAACCTTGATGGGGATGTTGTTGATGGCGCAGGTGGCCAGTTCCTGGTTGGTCATCTGGAAGCAGCCGTCGCCGTCGATCGCCCAGACCACACGGTCCGGCTCGCCCACCTTCGCACCCATGGCAGCCGGGACGGCATAGCCCATGGTGCCGGCGCCGCCCGAGTTCAGCCAGGCGTGCGGGCGCTCGTACTTGATGAACTGTGCTGCCCACATCTGGTGCTGGCCGACGCCCGCCACGTAAATGCCTTCCGGCCCGGTCAGCGCACCGATGCGCTCGATGACCTTCTGCGGTGCAGTCAGTCCATCGTCCGGCTCGGTCCAGCCCAGCGGGTAGGTTTCCTTGAGGTTGTTCAGGAATGCCCACCAGGTGGTGAGGTCCGGAGTGCCTGCAGCCTCGAACTGGGCGCGTACGGCTTCGGTGAGCTCCGGAATGATTTCCTTGACGGAACCAACGATGGGGACGTCGGCGGTGCGGTTCTTGGAGATCTCTGCAGGGTCGATGTCGGCGTGGATTACCTTCGCCATGGGCGCAAAGGTCTTTAGCACGCCGGTAACGCGGTCATCGAAACGGGCACCGAGGGTGATCAGGAGGTCTGACTGCTGCAGGGCGGTCACGGCAGAGACGGTGCCGTGCATGCCGGGCATCCCCATGTGCTGGGGATGGGAGTCCGGGAACACACCCTTGGCCATCAGCGTGGTTACAACCGGGGCTCCGGTGGCCTCGGCGAGTGCGAGCAGCTCGGCGGAGGCATGCGCCTTGACCACACCGCCGCCCACGTACAGGACCGGCTTGCGGGCAGC
This sequence comes from Arthrobacter sp. Hb9-2, assembly GCF_059091165.1. Classification (NCBI taxonomy): domain Bacteria; kingdom Bacillati; phylum Actinomycetota; class Actinomycetes; order Micrococcales; family Micrococcaceae; genus Arthrobacter; species Arthrobacter sp. Hb9-2. The sequence goes on from NZ_JBNHGJ010000014.1 coordinate 41,385, forward strand.
GGCGATCAGCTTTGCAGCCTCGCGTACCTGTTTGTTGTGTCCCCGGGTGACCGGACGGTAGCCCGGCAGGTCGATCCGAGGCGGCCAGGAGAAGGTCATCTGGCCAACCTGGGCGTCCTTGGCCACGTCTACGAGGACAGGTCCCGGGCGCCCGGTGGAGGCGAGGTGGAACGCCTCAGCCATTACGTGCGGAATGTCGTTGGGGTCGGTCACCAGGAAGGAGTGCTTGGTGATGGGCATGGTGATGCCCACGATGTCAGCTTCCTGGAAGGCGTCAGTGCCGATGACCCCGCTGGACACCTGGCCGGTGATGGCCACCAGCGGCACGGAGTCCATGTGGGCATCCATGATGGCGGTGACGAGGTTGGTGGCGCCCGGACCCGAGGTGGCGATACAAACGCCCACCCGCCCGGTAACCATGGCGTAGCCTTGCGCGGCGTGGCCGGCTCCCTGTTCGTGACGGACCAGGACGTGGTTCATGCTGGAGGCCATCAAGGGGTCATAGGTGGGCAGGATCGCGCCACCGGGCAAACCGAAAATATCGTCGACGCCGAGTTCTTCGAGCGAGCGGACAATAGCTTGCGAGCCGGTCATCACCGTTGGGGGTACAACGTTGTTCGGCCCAAGGACAGGAGAGGCAGCAGCAAGGTCGGCGACGACGACGGCGTGGTCGGCCGTCCGGTCGGCGCGTTCCGGAGCCTTGGCGGCTCCAGCGGACTTATTAGCCATCAGCGAGGGGCTGATCGGCGATCCTTTGCTCATCGGACTCTTCCTTGTGGATCATCTGTGGTTCGTGGAAACTGCGGGAAATAAAAAAACCCCTCAGCCTGGCGGCTCTTCGAGGGGTTGCGCGTGACGGTTCGTTACCTGGCTAATGTGCCACGCGCTGGGTAAGGACGACGACGGTGCCGGTAACGAAGGTCATGCGTTCAGTTTTCCCTCTGGTGAGATACGTGTCAACGAGGCGCTACCCGATCTCACCATGTGGACGTCATTGTCCACCTTTTGATCTCTTTAGCGAAAGGGATCAAAACCTTCAGCTCATCCCCCGGCCCGGAAGGGCTTGATAAGGCGGATGCCGCGGGGCCCTTGCGGGGGCGCTCAGCGCCCCACGCAAGGGGAAGGCATCAACCGCAGTATGCACCTGTGCTGGCACTGTGCACCAGCTTGGCGTACTTTGCCAGGACGCCCTTGGTGTACCGGGCGGGGAGCGGCTCCCAGCCCACCTTGCGGGCTTCGAGCTCTGCCTCGTCCACCAGGAGGTCGAAGCTGCGGGCTGCGATGTCCACGCGGATCCGGTCCCCGTCCTTGACGAAGGCGATGGGGCCGCCGTCCACCGCTTCCGGAGCAACGTGTCCGATACACAGGCCAGTGGTACCGCCGGAGAAGCGCCCGTCGGTGAGCAGCAGGACGTCCTTGCCCAGCCCCGCACCCTTGATGGCACCGGTGATGGCGAGCATTTCGCGCATGCCGGGCCCGCCCTTGGGTCCTTCGTAGCGGATGACCACGACGTCGCCGGCGTGGATCTGCCCGTTGTCCAGCGCGTCCAGGGCACCCTGTTCACGCTCGAAAACGCGGGCGGTGCCTTCGAAAACGTCGGCGTCGAAGCCGGCGCTCTTCACCACGGCGCCCTCGGGGGCCATGGAGCCGTGGAGGATGGTGATGCCGCCGGTCTTGTGGATCGGGTTATCCAGCGCGCGCAGGATCTTGCCGTCGAGATCCGGGGGGTTGATGGCCTCAAGGTTTTCGGCGACAGTCTTGCCGGTGACGGTGAGGCAGTCGCCGTGCAGCAGGCCGGCGTCGAGCAGTGCGCGCATGATGACGGGCACGCCGCCGATTTTGTCGACGTCCGTCATCACGTACCGGCCGAACGGCTTCAGGTCACCGAGGTGCGGAATCCGGTCGCCGATGCGGTTGAAGTCATCCAGGGTCAGCTCCACCTCCGCCTCGCGGGCAATGGCCAGCAGGTGCAGCACGGCGTTGGTGGAGCCACCGAAAGCCATGGTGACGGCGATGGCGTTTTCGAAGGCCTTCTTGGTCATGATGTCGCGGGCGGTGATGCCCAGGCGCAGCAGGTTCACCACCGCTTCGCCGGACTTGCGGGCGAACTCATCACGACGGCGGTCTGCCGAGGGCGGGGCGGCGGAGCCGGGCAGCGACATGCCCAGGGCCTCGCCGATGCAGGCCATGGTGTTGGCCGTGTACATGCCGCCACAGGCCCCTTCGCCCGGGCAGATGGCCTTTTCGATGCGCGTCAGGTCTTCCATGCTCATCTTGCCGGCTGCGCAGGCACCGACGGCCTCGAAGGCATCGATGAGGGTGACTTCCTTTTCGGAGCCGTCTTCAAGCTTCACCCAGCCGGGCATGATGGAGCCGGCGTAGAGGAAGACACTGGACAGGTCCAGGCGGGCAGCGGCCATCAGCATGCCTGGGAGGGACTTGTCGCAGCCTGCCAGCAGGACCGACCCGTCGATGCGCTCGGCCTGCATCACGGTTTCCACGGAGTCGGCGATGACTTCACGGGAAACCAGGGAGAAGTGCATGCCTTCGTGGCCCATGGAAATGCCGTCCGAGACGGAGATGGTACCGAACTGCATGGGGAACCCGCCGCCGGCATGCACGCCTTCCTTGGCGCCCTGCGCGAGCCGGTTCAGCGAGAGGTTGCAGGGAGTAATTTCGTTCCAGGAACTGGCGACACCGACCTGGGGCTTGGCGAAGTCATCATCGCCCATGCCAACGGCACGGAACATACCGCGCGCAGGGGCAGCGTGGATGCCGTCAGTTACTACCCGGCTGCGGGGCTTGATGTCAGGCTTGTTGTCGGTCGCGATCTGGGTGTCCTCACTCATAGGGGAAATTCTATGGCTCCACGCGGGGGCGCAACGACCGTGAAGCTCCGGATAAGCGCAAAAACGGGATTATTTCGATCGGATAGTGGACTGCCATCTCGAATATTGAGATGATCACGCACATGCCCAACGGTTCTTGTGGTCGAGGTCACCAAGGCGCTTGCTTTGAATCCGACGGATTCGTCCCTGGTTTCCCGCCAGGAACGCCACCGCTGGCGGGACGCCCAGAGGGACGTTCGGGCCGGTCAAAGTGCTGGACAGCAGTGTGGACCCCACGTAGCGTCAGGGCAAGGGACCTTGCCAACTGACCGAAGGGCTTGCCATGGAAGCTTTCTTCTTGATCATTCTGCTCGCTGTACTGGTAGGTGTTGTGTGGTGGAGGCTGAACGCCAAGAAATCCCCCGCTGCACGAGGTGATGCCGGCGAGGCCGAAAAGGCCCGCAGCGAGGGGGAAAACCGCGCGGATGGAGCACTCTCCGGCGGCAGCGCCGCGGCCTCGGCCGAAGCAGCAGGCACTACCGGAATTGCCACGGCCGCCGGTTTTGGCGCCCCAGCCGAGCCCGCTGCGCCCACCACTGCAGATGAACCAGCGGAGACAAAGGCGCCGGCGGCAAGCGCTCCGGCCGCAGCGCAGGGCCACAGCGGGGCGGGCGCCTCTGCTGTCGCTACCGGAGCCGGGACGGACCGTGAAGAAGCAACTGCCGATGGTGGCCGGGCCCAGGATGGGACGGAATGGGAAACCCAGTGGTCGGAGGCGTCCGGACCCGCCCCTGTCCGTGAGGGAGCCGGCCACCGGGAAGGCGCCGCACCGACGTCGCCCGCACAGGCACAGGCCGGCCCGCCGTCCGCAACTGCCGGTGATGGCGCCGGGACCTCGCAGCCGGTTCATCACCCCGAGTACACGGAACCCCACGCCCCCACCCTTCCAGGCGCCGAGACCGCGGCCGTGGAAGACGCGGACGACGCCGGTACGGCAGTTTCCGCCCCCGTCCCCTTTGGCAGCACGTCCGGTCCCGATGACAGCGAAGAGAATGCCGCCGCTGCCCGCCTCCACCTCCCCAGCGATGCCGGAGCAGCAGAAACGAGGGAGCGCGCGCAGTCCTCTGCGCTGGTGGAAACCGGGGCCAACCACGTCCAGGACCCAACGGGCGGTGCTGCCACGCGAGAGCAGGGGCCGGCAGGGCACCTGGCGGCGCAAGAGCCGTATGGTGCGGGCTCAGCGTCCGCTGCGACGGACGGCAGCGGACCGGCGGGCTACACCGTCAAGGGGGATGCCGGTGCGATGGTCTACTACGAGGAAGGACACCCCGAATATGAGCAGATCCGTGCTGAAGTGTGGTTTGAAACTGCGGCCCACGCGGAGGCCGCAGGATTTCGGGCGCCAAGGCGGAGGCGGATCTAGCTGTACGTCCAGCAAAGCAGGTCCGGCGCCGGCTGGCGGGCGTCGCCGGCACCCCGCCGAGGGAAGAGAAGGGCGCCCCTGTGGCCCATTTCACACGGGAGCGCGGGCGGATCCGGGACGTAACGCGCACGCTCAAAGGCGGTTTTGGTTGCTGACCAACAACGAAAACCCCGACTTTGTGCTGGTTTTACCGCCATTGGGCCAAGCCGGGAGTGCTGGCGGGCTTCGATTTCACATGCACCAGAAGTTCGTGTAGAGTTTCATGTCGTTGCGGAGATCAACGGGGAAATAAGAAGCCCCAAACGATCGAAACAAAAGATGCACCTCTAGCTCAATTGGCAGAGCAATTGACTCTTAATCAATGGGTTCCGGGTTCAAGTCCCGGGGGGTGCACCACTGGGAAAACAGCCTCCGGCTTGCGGAAACGCGGGCCGGGGGCTGTTTTGTTTTATCCGGTACCTTTGGCGTTCAATTCGCAATAGCGGGGCTGGCAGCCATCGCTGGCCCCGGGAAAAAGAAAGGCGTGACGCCAGCTTCGCCAGGAAGCTGGAATCACGCCCGGATGCCGGTGGCACCGGCAGTACTGGCAGCGATGCTTAGGGGGTCATGGAGGGGTTGTCCAGAAGTGCTCCGGTTGTGGGCGACCCAAACTGGCTTGCCAATTCCCTGACAACTGCCTGGAGCTCCTGCCGCAGGACGTCGGGGTCGATAGTGGCCGCCGCCAGCACCGACCGCTCCATCTCCACGGCAGCTGCAACGGCTTCCTTGCCCCGTTCGGTGAGCGACACCACATGGCTCCTGCGGTCCGACGTGCTGCGGACCCGCGCAATGTGGCCGTGGGACTCCAGCCTGCTGAGGGTTTTACCCATAGTCTGCGCCTGAACCCGCACGTACTGGGCGAGCTGCGCCTGTGTCATAGGTCCTTGCGCATTGAGAACCTCAATAGCGATAACACCAGCATGGGTAAGGCCTATGGCCCCGAGTTTTTCATTCCATGAGTGTTCGACGAGGCGCGCAGCAGTGGACAAGAGGCGCCCTGTGGGCCAGTGATCCATATCAGGCATAGCAGCAAGTATAGCCAAGTGTCGATTAGCACTCCTCCAGACTGATTACTAGGCTGGTGTGTCCCGCCTGCGACAAGGAGAAAAACATTGGCTGACAAACTCGTAACCGGTGATGGCGCACCCGCGTTCACGCTCAAGGATTCAGCCGGTAAGGACGTCAGCCTGGCACCGCGCCCGGGCCGCCACACCATCGTCTACTTCTACCCCACAGCATCAACACCGGGATGCACCAAGGAGGCCTGCGATTTCCGCGACAGCCTGGCCTCCCTGCAGTCATCGGGGTATGACGTGCTCGGCATCTCCCCTGACCCGGTGGAGAAACTGGCGAAATTTGCCGCCCAGGAATCCCTCAGCTTCCCGTTGCTTTCGGACGAGGACCATGCCGTGGCCGAGGCCTACGGGGCATGGGGCGAAAAGAAGAACTACGGCAAGACCTACCAGGGCCTGATTCGTTCCACCATCGTGGTTGATCCGGATGGGAAGGTGGCGCTCGCCCAGTACAACGTCCGCGCTACAGGACACGTGGCCAAGCTGCGCCGGGACCTGAAGCTGGAAGCCTGACCGGACCGCCGCTGACGCAGGCCCCGCCTGCGCGACGCTACAATAAAAACTGGCATCCGGCGTCGTACGTTTTGCAGCCCTGTTATTGACGGTCTGTAACGCGCTGCCGGGCCAAGCGCGAGTGGTGAAATTGGCAGACACGCAGGATTTAGGTTCCTGTGCCTTCGGGCGTGGGGGTTCAAGTCCCCCCTTGCGCACACTGAAGAGAAAAGAGATCCTTCGGCTCCGGCCGGGGGATCTCTTTTCGTTAACGCCCGTCCCATGCCCGCGGTGCCGGGGCCGGAAACCGACTCATTCGGGCCCCGCCAAAAACTCCTTGACGTTTGACCCATCCGGATTCGCGCAACTGCCGAATACCCATTGAGACACCAGCCAAGGGCAGGTGCCCACCAGCCAGACGCGAACAACGCCCCGGACATCCGGTCCGCGGCCAGGCGAAACGCTAAAACCAAGGAGAAACCGAAATGCAGACAATCAAGCGCACAACTTTCACCGTCGCAGGCGTTGCAGCTGCAGCTCTGCTGAGCCTCACAGCGTGTGGCGGCTCGGCCGGCACCGCATCTTCCTCCGCCCCGGCGGCCCCCCCCTCGGCTTCCAGCATGGCCCCTTCCCCGTCAGCCAGCGCCTCCGCAGCCGCTATTGATCCGGCCGCAAACCTGGTTGGTCCGGGTTGCGCAGGGTACGCCGAGCAGGTCCCCACCGGCGCCGGCTCCGTTGAAGGCATGGCACTTGATCCGGTGGCTGTGGCAGCATCGAACAATCCGATCCTTACCACCCTGACGGCCGCGGTTTCCGGCAAGTTGAACCCGAAGGTGGACCTGGTGGACACCCTCAACGGCGGAGAATTCACGGTCTTCGCACCGGTGGATGATGCCTTCGCGAAGATTGATGCAGCCACCATCGAAACCCTCAAGACGGATGACGCCCTCCTGAGCAAGATCCTGACGTACCACGTGGTTCCGGGCCAGATCACTCCCGACAAGATCGCCGGCACCCACGCCACAGTCCAGGGTGGTTCCGTTACGGTTACCGGCAGCGGCGACGCCCTTAAGGTGGATGACGCCAGTGTGATCTGCGGCGGCGTCCAGACGAAGAACGCCACGGTCTACCTGATCGACTCGGTGCTGATGCCGAAGTAACCCACAGGAATGGCCGGGGCGCGATCCAACAGGACCGGGCCCCGGCCATTCGCACGTGACGGGCACCTTGGCGAAGGCCGCCGGTAAACCGGGGTATGGGGTCAACTAGACTGGGTTCCGGCCCGCACTTGGCGGGGCGGCAAGATCCAGAGGTGATAAACGAGTGCCCAGCAGTCCATCGCGGCGTACGGTCATCACGACCGGCGCCGTCCTCCTGGCGTTGAGCGTCACCTCATGCACCGGTGTTCCGGCCCCCTCGCCGTCGTCAACCTCGCCGGCCCCCACCGCCACTGCCGAGCCCACGGCCACGTTCAACTTCGGCACCGCAGTTCAGCCGCTGGGCTTGGACCCCGCACTCTCCAGCGACGTTGAGTCCCAGCGCATCACCCGGCAGATCCTCGAGGGATTGGTGGGCGTGGACCAGACCACAGGGAAGCCCACCCCGTTGCTCGCCACCGAGTGGAGTGAGTCCAATGAGGGCCGGTCCTACACCTTCAAGCTGCGCAGCGGCGTCACATTCTCGGACGGCACCCCGTTCAACGCCGACGCGGTCTGCACCAATTTCAACCGGTGGTTTGCCTTCTCCGACGACCTGCGCCGGCAGGCTCCCGGCAGCTCTTTCAAGGGCGTTTTTAAGGCACACTCCGACGAGCCGCAGCTGTCCATCTTCAAGAGCTGTACCGCCTTGTCCCAGGACACCGTGCAGATCGACCTCACCCAGCGCTTTACCGCTTTCCTGCAGGCTCTGACCCTGCCGGCCTTCGCCATCGCCTCCCCCGCAGCACTGGCCGCGGGCAACGCCGATGTGCTGGACCAAAACCGCGGCGGCCAGGCCGTATCCGCCTTCGGCACGAACCCGGTGGGAACAGGGCCCTTCAGCCTGAAGTCCTGGGATGAAGGAAGCGTCACCCTCACCAGCAACGCGACCTACTGGGGGGACCGCGGACAGATCGGCACCATCAACTTCGTGGCCTACAACCATCCCCAGGCGCGTCTCCAGGCCCTGTTGGACGGCAAGATCGACGGATACGACGCCGTCACGGTGGGCAACTTCGACCAGCTGGTGAAGCGCGGAAAACAGATTGTGCAGCGCGATCCGTTCTCGGTGATGTACCTGGGGATCAACCAGGAGATTCCGGTCCTGCAGAACCAGAAAATCCGGCAGGCCATCGAGATGGCTATCGACAAAGAGACGCTGATCCGCAGGTTCTTCATCGACAACACCGCCGAGGCAACCCAGTTCGTCCCGCCCAAAATCAGCGGGTTCAACAACGACGCCCCCGCACTGGGCCATGATCCAGCGAAGGCCAGGGAGTACCTCAAGGAGGGCGGCTACGCCGGCGAAGCGCTGAGGTTCTACTATCCGATGAACGTCACCCGGCCTTACCTTCCCACGCCGGAGAAGGTATACGCCGAAATCAGCCGCCAGCTCACGGCGGTAGGGCTCAACATCCAGCCGGTTCCCATCGACTGGTCTGACGGCTACCTCCAAAGGGTCCAGTCCCCTGGGGACCACGCGCTGCACCTGCTGGGGTGGAACGGCTCATACTCCGACGCCGACAACTTCGTTGGCCCCCTATTCGGGGAGAAAAACGGCGAGTTCGGTTACCAGGACCCGCAGGTCTTTTCCAAAATCAACCGCGCACGCGGGTTGCCGGAGGGAGAGGAACGCGATGAGCAATATCACACCATCAACGCCCAGATCGCTGCGTCCGTCCCCGCGGTGCCCATAGCCTTCCCCATCTCGGCACTGGCCCTGTCGGACCGGGTGCTGAGCTATCCGGCGTCGCCTGTCTTAAATGAAGTTTTCACCAAAGTGCAACTGAAGCCTTGACGGGCCCGTCCAATTTCAGTAGTAGGGCTGCCCGGGGATATTCTGTGACAGCCAGAGCCGCTGCAATCGGAGACTGATCGTGACCTTCATTTCCAAGACCCCACATGCCGACGTCGTCCTGATTGGCGGCGGCATCATGAGCGCCACGCTGGGGGCATTCATCAAGCAGTTGGAACCGGACTGGACCATCTCCATGTTCGAGCGGCTGGACGAGCCCGGGCTGGAAAGCTCCGGCCCGTGGAACAACGCCGGAACCGGCCACGCCGCCCTGTGTGAACTCAACTACTCCCCCGCAGCCAAAGACGGCTCGGTGGACCCCGGCAAAGCACTGCTCATCAACGAGCAGTTCCAGCTTTCCCGCCAGTTCTGGTCCCACCTTGTGGACCAGTCCCTGATCGGTTCTCCCAAGGGCTTCATCAACACCGTGCCGCACATGAGTTTCGTGATCGGCGAGGAGAACACCAAGTTCCTGAAGACCCGCTACGAGGCCCTCAAGCCGCACGCCCTGTTCCGCAGCATGGAGTACTCGGAAGACCACGGCCAGATCGGCAAGTGGGCTCCGCTGATCGTGAAGGGCCGTGACCCCAAACAGCGGATCGCTGCCACCCGCGCCGCCGAGGGCACCGATGTGGACTTCGGGGCACTCACCCGGGAGCTGACCACTTACCTGGGGAACAACGGCGTCGAAATCAACTACGGCCACGACGTCACCGGTATCTCCAGGGCGTCCGACGGCGGCTGGAACCTTTCGCTGAAGTACCCCAAGTCCGGGGAGCACGGCAAGATCCACGCCAAGTTCGTCTTTGTTGGCGCCGGCGGTGGTGCGCTCCACCTGCTGCAGGCCTCCGGCATCCCGGAAAGCAAGGGCTACGGCGGGTTCCCGGTCTCCGGGCAGTTCTTCCGCTGCACGGACGAGACTCTGGCGGCGCAGCACAGCGCCAAGGTGTACGGCCAGGCGTCTGTGGGCGCTCCCCCAATGTCCGTGCCGCACCTGGACACCCGGTACGTCAACGGCAAGCGTTCCCTGCTCTTCGGCCCCTACGCCGGCTTCTCCACCAACTTCCTGAAAAGCGGCTCCTACCTGGACCTTCCCCTGTCCATCCGGCCCAGCAACATCATCCCGATGCTGGCTGTCGCCAAGGACAACATGGACCTCACGGCATACCTGGTCAAGGAAGTGGCCAAGAAGCACGCCGACAAGGTGGAGGCGCTTCGCGAGTACTACCCGGAAGCCAAAGCAGGCGACTGGGAACTGATCACGGCCGGCCAGCGTGTACAGATCATTAAGAAAGACCCGCAGAAGGGCGGTGTCCTTCAGTTCGGCACTGAAGTGATTGCCGGCCGTGACGGCTCCATCGGCGCACTCCTCGGTGCTTCGCCCGGGGCCTCCACCGCGGTGCCCATCATGATCGAACTGCTGAGGAAGGCGTTCCCGAAGAATTTCAAGGGCTGGCAGTCCAAGCTGAAGGACATGATGCCCGGCTACGGCGTCAAGCTTGACGACAACCCGGACCTTGCGATGGAGCTCGAAAGGGCAACGGCCAGGTCCCTCCAGCTGGAGAGCGTTTCCGCCAACCACTGACCCCTGCCGGGGTATGTGGCCGGCTTCCGGTACCGCAACAGTACGTTAAACCCCACAGGAGACCGATTTAATGTTCCGGCTGGCACAACTCTCACTGGCAAACCGGGCATTGATCGCTCTCGTCACCGTTTTCGCTTCCGTCTTCGGCGTGATCACCATGTCGTCGCTGAAGCAGGAACTCATCCCTTCGATCGAGTTTCCCCAGATCACGGTGCTGACTGCCATGCCGGGGGCCTCCCCGGAGGTGGTGGACAAACAGGTCAGCGGGCCGCTGGAGACCGCGCTGAACGGCGTGGAGGGGCTGGAATCCACCTCCTCCACGTCGCGCAACGGCGTCTCGCAGATCACTATGGTCTTCACGTACGGGTCCAACCTGGACCGGGCCCGGAACCAGATCGACCGCGCCATCTCCAACGCCAAGCGGTCCCTGCCAGAGGATGTACAGCCGCAGGCCTTCGCCGGCAGCATTACCGATTTCCCCATCGTGTTCCTGGCGGTGTCCTCGGACAAGACGCTGAGCGAACTCAACGCAGACCTGCAGCGCCTGAGCGTGCCCCGGTTGCAGAAGATCGACGGCGTCCGGGGCGCCGACGTGACCGGCGGGGCCACCCAGCACATCGAGATCCTCCCCCGCCCGGAGGCCATGGCTTCGGCCGGCGCCACCATCGCCGCCATCCGCGATGCATTGGGCAACAACGGCGCCCTGGTTCCGGCCGGGACCCTTGAAGAGCAGGGCAAAACACTGTCCCTTCAGATCGGCAGCCCGGTGGATTCACTGGACGCGATCAAGGCACTCCCCCTCGCCGGGGCAAAGAACGCCGCCACCATCGGCACTGTGGCCGACGTCTCGCTCAAAGACGACGAACGAACCTCCATCACGCGGACCAACGGCGAGGAAACGCTCGCCGTCTCCGTCACCAAAAAACCCGAAGGCGATACCGTTGGCATCTCGCATGCCGTGCGGGACACACTTGCCGAACTTGAAGCCGAACTGGGTTCGAACGCGAAGTTCACGCCGGTATTCGACCAGGCCCCTTTCATCGAAAAATCCATCAAGGACCTCACCACCGAGGGCCTGCTGGGACTGGGCTTCGCCGTTGCGGTCATCCTGGTGTTCCTGATGTCTGCCCGGTCCACGCTGGTAACGGCCGTATCCATCCCGCTCTCGCTCCTGATCACCTTCATCGGCCTGTCAGCCACCGGCTACTCGCTGAACATCCTCACGCTCGGCGCCCTCACCATAGCCATCGGCCGGGTGGTGGACGACTCTATCGTGGTCATCGAAAACATCAAGCGGCACCTCAGCTACGGGGAAGATAAAGTCACCGCCATCCTGACGGCCATCAGGGAAGTGGCCGGCGCCATCACGGCATCCACCCTCACCACCGTGGCCGTTTTCCTCCCCATCGCCTTCGTAGGTGAACTGGCCGGCGAACTGTTCAGGCCGTTCGCACTCACAGTCACCATGGCGTTGCTGGCCTCCCTGCTGGTCTCGCTGACCATCGTTCCCGTGCTGGCGTACTGGTTCCTGCGGAATCCCGGCAGTTCCGCTGGGAGCGACGCAGTCCGGCAGAACGCAGCCGGTGCCCGGGCCAAAGCCCAGGAAGCGGAACAGCGCAGCAGGCTGCAGCGGGGGTACCTGCCCGTCCTGTCCAAGACCCAGAAGCATCCCGTGATCACCCTTGTGGCCGCCGGCCTGGTCCTCGGCGCGACCGCCGCCATGACCCCGCTGCTAGCCACCAACCTGCTGGGCAATTCCGGCCAGAACAGCCTGACCGTCCGTCAGGTGCTCCCCGCGGGTACCAGCCTGGCGGACACGAGCGCCGCGGCCATCCGCCTCGAGGAGGTCCTGCGCGGGATCGACGGCGTCCGGGACGTCCAGGTGACGTCGGGCAACGCCCAGGCCGGCTTTGCGGCGCTCACCTCCACCGGCTCCTCCAACTCAACGTTCACCGTGGTGACGGATGAAAAGGCAGACCAGGAGCAACTGCAGGAGACGGTGCGGAACGAACTGACAAAGGTGCCCGACTCCGGGAAGGTTTCCGTGGGCACCCAACAGGGCGGTTTCGGGACTTCGTCCACCGTGGACATCACCATCAAAGCCGCCACCACGGCGGACCTGCAGGCAGCAAGCGACACCATGGTCCAGGCCATGACCGGCGTTCCGGGCACCAGCGAGGTCGCCACCAACCTTGCAGCCAGCCAGCCGGTGGTTCAGGTGAAAGTGGACCGGGCGAAAGCTGTGGCTGCGGGGCTCGACGAAGAGCAGGTGGCAGGCGTCCTCGCGTCAACCATCAGCCCCATCCCCGCCGGAACAGTACGGATCGACACGGACGATTTCCCGGTCCAAATCGGCCAGGGCACCAGGTTCACGAGCATTGACGCTGTCCGCCGCATCCCCCTGCCTGCCGCCGGCGGGCCCGTCCCGCTGGCCAGCGTCGCATCGGTGGAACAGGCGGACGTGCCGGTATCCATCACCGCCAGCAATGGCCAGCGCACAGCGCGTGTCTCCGTGACGCCGTCGGAGTCCAACCTGGGTGCGGTCAACGCGGAAGTCCAGAAACGCCTGGCGGACGTCCAGCTCCCGGCCGGAGTCACCGCTGAACTCGGCGGTGCCACCACCCAGCAACAGGAGTCATTCCAGCAACTCGGGCTCGCCCTGCTGGCCGCCATCGCCATCGTCTATGTGATTATGGTGGCCACCTTCAAGTCGCTGATCCAGCCGCTGATCCTGCTGGTCTCGGTGCCGTTCGCGGCCACCGGTGCCGTTGCCCTGCTCCTGGTGACCGGGGTCCCGCTGGGACTGCCCTCGCTGATCGGCATGCTGATGCTGGTGGGAATCGTGGTCACCAACGCCATTGTGCTCATCGACCTCATCAACCAGTACCGGCAACCGCGCGACGGCCGGCCGGGAATGAACGTGGCTGATGCCATAACGCATGGTGCCCGCCAGCGGCTCCGCCCGATCCTCATGACCGCCCTGGCCACCGTCTTTGCCCTCACCCCTATGGCGCTGGGCCTCACGGGCGGCGGCGGCTTCATTTCGCAGCCGCTGGCCGTTGTGGTGATTGGCGGGCTCATCTCCTCTACAGCTCTGACCTTGGTACTGGTGCCTGTGCTGTACCGCCTGGTGGAGGGCCGCCGCGAACGGAAGGCGCTGCTCCGGGAACTGCAGGAACGCCCGGAGTTTGGCCCCGGAGCGGACATGGACGAAGAGTTCCGCGACTGGACCACCGGGATGGTCCCCAAGGTCAGCGGGCGCCGCGCCGCACCCGGAAGCCCCGAATAGCAAAAGCGGAATATTTTCCGGCCGGCAGCGTTGTATCCGGCGATAGATGCAAATGCATCTACATTGGCCTATACTGGAACCAAGGCCAGCAAGTCCAAGCAACGGAAAGGCACATCATGCAGATCGGTGTTTTCAGCGTCAGCGACATCACCACGGACCCCACCACGGGCCGGACCCCCACCGAGAACGAACGCATCAAGGCCTCCGTCGCCATCGCCAAAAAGGTCGAGGAAATCGGCATGGATGTCTACGCCCTGGGCGAGCACCACAACCGGCCGTTCTTCTCCTCCTCCCCCACCACCACCCTTGCCTACATCGCGGCGCAGACCGAACGCATCACCTTGTCCACGGCCACCACGTTGATCACCACCAATGATCCCGTGAAGATCGCCGAAGACTTCGCGATGCTCCAGCACCTCGCCGACGGCCGGGTGGACCTGGTCCTGGGTCGCGGCAATACGGCTCCCGTCTATCCGTGGTTCGGCAAGAACATCCAGGACGGCGTCGAGCTTGCGATCGAGAACTACAGCCTGCTGCGCAAGCTGTGGGACGAGGACACCGTGAACTGGTCCGGAAAGTTCCGCACCCCGCTGCAGAACTTCACATCCACCCCCCGCCCGCTCGACGGCGTCGCCCCCTTCGTGTGGCACGGCTCCATCCGCACCCCGCAGATTGCCGAAGTGGCTGCATACTTTGGCGACGGCTTCTTCGCCAACAACATCTTCTGGCCCAAGGAGCACTACCAGCAGCTGATCGGCCTGTACCGTGAGCGCTACGAGCACTACGGCCACGGCACGGCAGACCAGGCGATCGTGGGCCTGGGCGGCCAGTTCTTCATGCGGAAGAACTCCCAGGATGCCGTCAAGGAGTTCCGCCCGTACTTCGACAACGCTCCGGTTTACGGTCACGGACCGTCCCTGGAGGACTTCACTTCGCAGACGCCGCTGACCGTCGGCAGCCCGCAGGAAGTCATCGAAAAGACCCTGACGTTCCGGGAGTACTTCGGCGATTACCAGCGGCAACTGTTCCTCATCGACCACGCGGGCCTGCCGCTGAAAACCGTCCTGGAGCAGCTGGACCTGTTCGGCGAGGAAGTCCTGCCCGTCCTGCGCAAGGAATATGCGGCCCGCAAGCCGGCCCACATTCCCGAACCGCCTACCCACGCCGGCCGGGTGGCTGCACTGCTGGCAGCCCAGGACGCCGAAAAGTCCGCTGCGGAGGCATGATGGCCGCCAGGGATGCAGAGTCACCGGTCCGCCTCGCCGCGGAAACCTGGGAGTCGCTGTTCCGGGCCCAGGTGGCCGTGATGCGCAAGCTGCAGTCCGGCCCGGCGTTCCGGAAGCTCGCGGTGAACGAGTATGACGTCCTCTTCACGCTCTCACGCTGTCCCACCGGATGGCTCCGCCTCAACGAGCTCAACGATAACGTCCTGCTGAGCCAGTCCAGCCTCAGCCGGCTGGTGGAGCGGCTGGAGAAGCGCGGGCTCGTGGCCAGGATGCCTGCCCCGGAGGACGGCCGGGGCGTGCTCCTGCAGCTGACGGACGCCGGCCGGGAACTGCAGAAAGAGATCGGGCGCGAGCACGTGCGGGACATTTCCATCCTGATGGGCCCCGCCCTGACCCCCGCTGAGCAGAAGGAGTTGCGAAGGCTGACCGAGAAGCTGAGGGGCTCGCTGGGTCCCCGCCCGCTGCGCTAGAGATACCCTGCGCCGCTCAGCCCAGTTGCATAAGCCGGGCAGGATCCTCTACCGGCAGGGCGCCGTTGACAACGGCAGTGACCTGCAGCTGGTTGAGGATGAGGCTTCCCCCGACCGTGGAGAGGAAGGCGGTATCGGCGGAGTCGCGGCCGGCCGTGATGCGAAGCATCGATTCCCGCGGGGCAAGGCCCGTGGGATCGATGACGTGCCAGGCCCCTTCCACGTAAGCCTCTGCCACGGCGTGGAAATCCATGGGGCTCAGGCCCGGAGCGTAGACGGCGGCCAGCCTGGCCGGGATGTCCTTGGACCTCAGCAGCGCGATGGCCAAATGGGCAAAGTCCCGGCAGACCCCACGGCGGCTGAGGAGCGTTTCCACCGCACCGTCAGTGCCCCGGGAGGATCCACTGAGGTACCGCAGTTCCCCGTTCACCCAGTTCCGGACGGCGTGCAGCAGCTCGCCGCCGTGGACTCCTTCGAACTCTGCATAAGCCGTGGGCAGGAGGCGGTCGGATTCGGCGTAGCGGCTGGGCCGGACGTAGCGGATCCTGTCGGCGAGCCCGGCGTCCTCGGGCTCCGCCTTACCGGCCACCGTGGCTGCGTATTCCACCGTTACCTCCGCCGGCTCGGCGAACTCCATGTAATGGAACCTGCCCCCGTGGTGGTCCGATACCTCGGTGAGGGGAACATCGCCTCCCCCCGCTGTCACTGACAGGGACTCCTCGAACGAGGAGTAGCCGTTGTTCCGCGCTGCGGCGATGGCCATGGCCACCTTGGTGTTGGCTACGGTCTTGAAGACCAGTCGTGCGGAAACACTGCGTTCCATGGCTCTCCGGAGGTGTTCGGCGGTGGAAGACAAGTCCCCGCTCTGCCCGGCGCATGGTGGGGCCGGAAACGGGACTAGTTTTTGATCTCCAGAGACATTAGCATCCGCTGGACGTTGGCGAATTCAGTGCCTTCCGAGACGTACCGGGCAGCCTGGTCCAAGGTGTCGAAGGCTTTTGCCGGCGCCACCTTTTCATCCGGGGCATAAGCCTTCACGGAGACCACATCACCAAAGGAGTAGTCCCCTTTGCCGGCCGGTCCACGAACGATGTTGCGGAGCTCGCACGCCTCTCCGCCGGCGCCGGCCACCACGTTGGTGATGCCGTACGAGCCGAAGTAGCGGTACCCCTGGATCACCCGGAAAACCACCCTTGGCGGTATGGTTCCCTCCCCGCCTGCGGCCGAAACTTCGACGGGAACGCTGCTGATCACCGTGTAGGGCCGCCGCGAGGCGTCGGCACATTCAGCGGACGACGGCGGCAGGCCGGTCCGCAGCGCTGCCAGGAAAGTGCCGTCCGGCTTCTTCACCTCGACCTTCAGCGCGCCGGGCAGCGTGCCTTCCTCCGGCATGACGGACTGCGCTATCCAGTCCTCCGGAAGGTCGAAGCTGACAGACTTGCCGGGATCCGAGAAAGTCTTCCAGACAGGCGCAGTAGCAACCGCCTGCGGGTCTGTGGTGGGCGTGGCACTGGCCCCGGGGCCGTCCGTCGGCGGTGACGTTGCCGCAGCGTCAGCTGAAGACGGCGCGTTGGTTCCGCCGGCAGAGTCGGGTTGCGCTGTCCAGGCCGGCGCGCCGGGCCCCGCTGTCGAGCAGCCTGCAAGAAGGGCGCCAACCATCAGCAGCGCACCAGACAGGACCGTCGTTGTTGCCTTGCCTCTCATGCAGCCAGCCTAGCGGGGGCCGGCGGCCGGCCGGCGTGACCGGAAGGGTGTTTCCTCTCCCTCCAACGACAGGCATCCGGGTGCGTGTCGCCGTCGGGCGGTATAGCTGGCTCCTGGGACTAGGCTGGGGCTATGGAAGAGCACCTGGGAACAGCTGAAGAAGACCGGACGGACATCTCCGCCGTCGACATCGCTGACTGGCGGCTGAAGACCTTTGCCTTGTACCACAACGTCCGGAAACTTTCGCTGGAGAGCCCGGCCGAGGCGCACTCCTATTGGCGCCACCAGCGGGACCTGATGTTCGCTACGCACCCGGCCTCCGCTTTGGACGCGCGGGACAAGGCGCGTTTCTCCGGGTTGAAGACTGCCGACTACGATCCGATCTACCGTTTCCATGTGCCGCTGACCAAAGAGGGCGCAGGACGCGAAATGAGCGTGGAAACCGGCACTGACGGCGTGGTCCGGTTTGTCCGGCTGGGAACGTTCGACCTGCCGGAAATGGGCCAGCTCGCAGTGTGGAAGCTGCAGGGGTACGGCGGCGGTATTTTTGTGCCGTTCCGGGACGCCACGGCCGGCCAGCCCGGGGGCAGCTATGGGGCCGGGCGGTACCTGCTGGATACCATCAAGGGTGCCTTCCACGGCGTCAACGGGACGGGCCCGGACGCGGGGTTCGTTTTGGACTTCAATTTTGCGTACAACCCGTCGTGCGCCTACAACGAGGCCTGGGCCTGCCCGTTGCCCGGACCGTCCAACCGGTTGGCCGTCGAGATCCCGGTGGGCGAGCTTTACTGACGGAGCCCGCCCATAGGCTGGGCCACTGGGTAAGTCGGGGGCTTTCCCGCGGACCCGTAGGATTCCCTCATGACTGCCCTCCCCCGCCGCATCGCCCGTGTCCGCCCCTTGTCCGCTGCCGGAACGGCGGAGCAGTTCTTCGTATCCAGTGGCGCAGCGGACTTTGGCAGCGCCGCCGGCAGGACCTGGACGGTCGCCGAAAGCCCTTTCCCGCAGTCGCCGGCCAACGCTTCCAGCGGGCACAGGGAAGGGTGGCAGCCGGGCGACCGTGTCCAGCAGGACTCCTTCACGTTCCTCGCCCCCAGCGTGCCGGCCAATGTCCTGGGAATGGCGCACAACACCGGCCAGCCCGGACGTGACCTGCCGCCGCAGGCGTTCCACAAGGCGGCCACGAGCGTCATTGGACCGGGGGATGCGATAGAGCTCGCTCCCGGGATGCGCAGGGTGGACCCGGAGGCGGAGCTGGCTGTTGTGATTGGCACCAAAGCCCGCGGCCTGACGCCTGCCAACGCCCGCGACGCGGTCCTGGGATTCACCGTCGGCAACGACGTCACCTGCCGGGACCTGCAGGAAACCGACGAACTTTGGATCAGCGCCAAGAGCCAGGACACCTTCACGCCGGCAGGGCCGTGGATCGTCACGGGCCTGGACGAGTCCGGCCTGGCCATTGACGTTGTGCTCAACGGCACCCCGTTGCAGGCCGCCAGCACCGCTGACCTCGGCTGGAACGTCGACGAGATCCTGGTGTACCTGACGTCTTTCCTGACCCTCCACCCGGGCGACCTGGTGCTGACCGGCTTTCCGGCCGAGTGCGCGCCGCTGAACCCCGGCGACACGGTGGTATGCAGGGTTCAGGGCGTGGGTGAGCTTGTGAACCCGGTCAGGACCTCCCCGTGGCCGGGTCCCACCAGCTCAAACGCCGCCAGCTGATTTCACCGGTGTGCTAGCCGCCCAACACCCTGACCCGTCCGACGGCGACGAGCACCGCTGCTGCCGCAGCTTCCAGGTCCGCCTCGGTTACCGCTGCGTGGAAGCTGAATCGGATGGCCGTCTGGGCTGTTTCCGGGGAAATTCCCATTGCCGTGAGCACCGGCGACGGCGCGTCCGAACCAGCCGCGCAGGCTGACCCGCTGGAGCACACTACGCCCTGGCGTTCCAGCTCAAGGAGCACGGATTCGCCGCTGGTTCCCGGGAAGCAGAACGAAGCAACGGACGGCAGCCGGTCCACGGGATGCCCTGTCAGGACGGCGTCCGGCACACCGGCGACCACGGCGTTGATAAATCTTTCCCGCAATGCCGCCACCCGGCGTCGTTCCTCCGCCTGTTTCGCCTGGGCCAGCGTGAGCGCGGTGGCGAGGCCCACGGCTCCGGCCACGTTTTCTGTCCCCGACCGGCGGCCGCGTTCCTGCCCCCCGCCGTGGACCAGCGGCTCGAACCTGGTGCGCCCGCGGACGAACAGCAGGCCGCACCCCTTGGGAGCCCCTATCTTGTGACCCGAAATGCTCATCGCATCCACGCCCAATGCCTTGATGTCCAGCGGCAGCCAGCCGGCCGCCTGGACGGCGTCAGTGTGGAACGGAATGCCGAGTCCGCGCGCCAGGGCGGCCAGTTCGGCAATGGGCTGAACGGTCCCCACTTCGTTGTTGGCGTACATGACGCTGGCCACCGCGGTTTCCGGCCGAAGCGCGGCCCGGAACGCCTCCGGCGTCACTAGCCCTTCTGCGTCAACGGGAACCACATCAACTGCGAAACCATGGAAGCGCTCCAGGTACCGGGCAGACTCCTCCACCGCGGGATGTTCGACGGCGCTGATCACCACCCGGTTAAGCTGCGGGTTCGCCGCCTGCCGGGCCAGGGCGATCCCTTTGACGGCGAGGTTGTCCGCTTCCGTTCCCCCGGACGTAAACGTAATTTCCCCGGCCCGGCAGCCAAGGACGGCTGCGACGGAGGAGCGGGCACCGGCGAGCGCATCGGCAGCAGCCTCGCCCAGGGTGTGATGGCTGGAGGGGTTACCGAACTCACCCGTCAGGTACGGCCACATGGCATCCAACACCTCACGGCGCACCGGGGTGGTGGCGGCTGCGTCAAGGAAAATCATGGAAGGTCACCTGGCAGTCAGTTCGACGTCCAGCCCGAGGTCCAGGGCCGCCACCGTGTGGGTGAGGGCACCAACGGAAATGACGTCGACTCCGGTGGCCGCTATCGCCGCCACCGTCCCGAGGTTCACGTTTCCACTGGCCTCCACCCGCGCTCGCCCGGCTACCAGGGCCACACCGGCCTTCAGCTCTTCAACCGTGAAGTTGTCCAGCATGATGGTGTGCACACCGGCCGCCAGGACGGGCTCGATCTGGTCCATCCGGTCCACCTCCACCTCAAAGTGCGTGGTGTGCCCGAGCTGTGCTTTGGCTGCGGCGAGGAGCGAGGTGAGCCTGGCCGCATCCCCGCCCGTCATCACGGCAAGGTGGTTGTCCTTGGCCAGGACGGCGTCGGAGAGGCTGTACCGGTGGTTGGCGCCGCCGCCGCAGCGCACCGCGAACCGCTCCAGGATCCGCAGCCCGGGCGTGGTCTTGCGGGTGTCGGTGATCCGCGCTGCCGTGCCTTCGGTCAGCCGGACAAACTCTGCGGTCCTCGTGGCGATGGCGGACATCCGCTGCACCAGGTTCAGGGCCACGCGTTCGGCAAGCAGCACGGACCTGGCCCGGCCGCTGACCCGCGCGAGGCGGGTGCCGGCGCCGAACTCTTCTCCGTCCCCCAGCAACAGCTCCACGTCGGTGTCCGGATCCACCAGCAGCATGGCGTCCCGGAACACCGTGGCGCCGCTGAAGACTCCGGGCACCCGTGCGTCCAGTACGGCCGTGGCACGTGCGTCAGCGGGAATCAGCAGCTGGGAGGTGATATCCCCGGCCGGAGCATCCTCCGCGAAGGCCCGCTCCAGGATCTCCCGCACCGGCGCCGACGGCAGGGTGAGTGCGGGCGCCGCCTTTTTGGGGGTGGCCGGTTCCATCAGGAAGGTTTCAGTCATTGAGGAGGCTCGCTTTCGGGCGAAGGGAATTCGTATCGGGTTCTTCGGGATCGTCGCTGCGGTAATGCGCCCCTAGGGAGTCGCGGCGGGCAAGCGCCGCAGCCACCAGCAGCTGCGCGGCCAGCAGCAGGTTTCGGTCCTCGTGGTCCCGTGCGTCCCGGGAAGCGGAAACAGCACCAGGACGGACGACGGCGGACCACCGGCCAAGAGTCTCCACCGCTTCCCCAAGCAACACCCCATTGCGAAGCACCCCGGCCTTGGCGGTCATCAACCGCCGAAGGGCTTCCCGTGAGAACGGAGTTTCCAGCCCCTCACCCTCACAGCCGCTGGCCAGTCGGCTCCCGGACAAGGCACCCGATTCGGCCGGCTCGCCTTCTACAGCAGCAGTGAAGGAGACATGCGCAGGGTCGGCCGAGGGTGTTCCGGAAGCGAGCGTCAAGGGGAGGCCGCCCGCGGCCGAGACAGCGAGCGGAGGAACAGCGTCGGGCGACGCCCAACCAACGCCCCCGGAGAGGAAGTGCTCAACAACGCGGCGGCCGAAGACGAGTCCTTCGAGCAGGGAGTTGCTGGCCAGCCGGTTTGCGCCCTGGACCCCTGTGCAGGCCACTTCCCCGGCTGCATACAGCCCGGGAACGGTGGTCCTGGCGTGCAGGTCGGTGTGCACTCCACCCATCCAGTAGTGGGCTGCGGGAGCAACGGGGACCAATTGGCGGGTCCAGTCGATGCCCGCCGCAAGCGTCCTTTCCGTGAGCGTGGGGAAACGCTTCGCCAGGAAACCTTTCCCCTGGGCCGCCTCAATGGCGCGGGCGTCGAGGTAGACGTGGCCGTTGGGGTCGCCGAGCTTGGCCAGGTGCAGGGCGATGCTGCGCGACACGACGTCGCGTGGCGCCAGTTCAGCGTCCGGGTGGTAGGCCCGCATGAACCGTTTTCCGTTGCCGTCGACGAGGAGCGCCCCTTCGCCGCGGACTGCTTCGGAAATCAGCAGCGGATCCATGTCCAGGCCGGGCGCCGCGGCCTGGTTTCCGGCGCCGGAAACCAGGCAGGTGGGGTGGAACTGGAAGAACTCCAAGTCGGCTACTGCAGCTCCTGCGCGGACTGCGAGCGCAAGGCCGTCGGCGGTTGCCACTGCCGGATTGGTGGTTCGGGCAAACAGCTGGCCCGCCCCTCCGGTTGCCAGCAGGACGGCATCCCCGTGCACGGCAGCCCTGATGCTGTCCTGGAGGAATTCCACTCCAATAACTTTCCCGTCCAGCTGCAGCAAAGATGTTGCGTGGGCTGAGGTCCGGACCGTCAGTGTCCCCTCCGCCTGCCGCGCGAGCACTGCCCGGATCAGGGCCCCGGCCACCTTGGCCCCGGTGGCGTCGCCCCCGGCATGGAGGATGCGAGGGGAAGTGTGGGCCGCTTCCAACCCCAGCGCAGGGCCGCCGTCGGCGCCGCAATCGAAGTGCACACCAAACCGTTGCAGCCCTGAAATGTCGCGGCCCGCCTCCGCGCACATCAGCCGGACGGCAGCTTCGTCGCAATGCCCCGCTCCAGCCTGGAGCGTGTCCCCGATATGGGCGGCCACCGTGTCACCGGGAGCAGGCTGGTCCAGTACCGCAGAAATCCCGCCCTGGGCGTACCAGGTGTTGCTGTGGCGAAGCTTTCCTTTGCTCAGGAGCACCACGTCGGCACCGGCATCCGTGGCCAGCAGGGCAGCGTACAGCCCGGCGATCCCACTGCCGACCACGATCAGCCGTGAGCGGCCTGCAACGCTGCGGCCGTGGGGTACACCGCCGGGCCCTGGCGTACCGCCACCCTCAACAGGAGGCATAAAAGCGGGCCCTGTCATTACGGCCTGGCCGCGAGCATGCGCTCGAGTGCTGTCCGGGCGTGGTCCTGCACTGAATCCGCGACCGTGATCCGGTTGACCACGCGCCCGGCCACCAGTTCTTCGAGGACCCATGCAAGGTAGCCGGGGTGGATGCGGTACATGGTGGAGCACGGGCAGATGACGGGATCAAGGCAGAAGATGGTGTGCTGCGGGTACTCTGCCGCGAGGCGGTTCACCATGTTGATTTCGGTGCCGATCGCGAACGTGGTGGGCTCGGTGGCAGCCTCGATCGCTTTCTTGATGAAGTCCGTTGAGCCGGCAGAATCAGCGGCGTCCACCACTTCCATGGGGCACTCCGGGTGGACGATCACCTGGACGCCGGGAAAATCGGCCCGGGCCTTTTCGATCTGGGCTACATTAAACCGCTTGTGCACCGAGCAGAACCCGTGCCACAGGATGACCCTG
Organism: Arthrobacter sp. Hb9-2; assembly: GCF_059091165.1. NCBI lineage: Bacteria > Bacillati > Actinomycetota > Actinomycetes > Micrococcales > Micrococcaceae > Arthrobacter > Arthrobacter sp. Hb9-2. Next base: position 64,597 of record NZ_JBNHGJ010000014.1, read on the forward strand.
GAATCCAGCAGTGCCTGTTCGTCATTGCCGCCCAGGTCCTTCCGCGGGTTCCACATGGGCATCTGCTCCAGTGGCACGCCCAGCGCCTTTGCGGTGTTGCGGCCGAGGTGCTGGTCCGGGAAGAACAGCACCCGCTGGGCCCGCTGGAACGCCCATTCGAGGACAGTTTTGGCGTTTGAGGAGGTGCAGACGATGCCGCCGTGCTCACCGCAGAAAGCCTTCAGCGCTGCGGAGGAATTCATGTAGGTGACAGGAATGACCGGAACCCGCCCGTCGGCGTCGGGCTCGGTGCCGTAAATCTCCTCGAGCTGCTCCCAGCACTCGGCCACGGAGTCGGCGTCAGCCATGTCCGCCATAGAGCAACCGGCCGCCAGGTTCGGCAGGATAACGGCCTGGTCGGGCGCGGAAAGGATGTCAGCGGTTTCGGCCATGAAGTGGACGCCGCAGAATACGATGGCCTCCGCATCCGGCCGGGTCAGCGCGGCGTTGGCCAGCTGGAAGGAGTCACCGACGAAGTCGGCGTACTGGATGACTTCATCGCGCTGGTAGAAGTGCCCCAGGATGACGGCCCTGTCCCCCAGGGCAGCCTTCGCGGCCAGGATCCTCTCGCCCAGCTCGGCGTCGCTGGCCAGCTTGTACTCTTCCGGCAACTGACCCTGCCGGGGGGTGGCCGGAGGTGCGACATCCGCGCTGGAAGCGCCCGGGCCGTATGCCGGGATGCCGGCGAGCGCCTCTGCAAGGTCGTAGTCCCACGGACCCTTGGCCAGCGCAGGGCTGCAGGTGCTGCCCTTCGCGGTTGCGCCTTTTTCGGCCTGTTCGCGCGTGATCAGCTGGATTGCTGTGTTGACGCTGCTCATGGTGTGCTCCTGTTGTCTGGGTCAAGGCCGGGCCGGCCGGTGAAGCGGTAGAGGCGGGGAGGGCGGTGCTTGCCGCCCTGGAGGTATTCGCCGGTTTCCTCGATGTCCGGGGTGGATTTGAGTTGTCGGCGGAAGTTGGCGGGGTCCAGTTGCCTGTCCAGCACTGCCTCGTAGACCTCCCGGACCTGGGCGAGGGTGAAGTATTCGCCCAGCAGGTGGTAGGCCACGGAGCCGTAGGCCAGCTTGTTGCGCAACCGCCAGAGTGCGTAGTCCACGATCGCGTTGTGGTCGAAGGCCAGGTCCCCCAGCCGGTCCGCCCGGAACCACCGGACGTTTTCCGACTCGTCCGCGAGCGCGGCTTCAGTGGGCTGGACCAGCGCCCAGTACACGATCGAGACCACCCGCTGGGTGGGTGAGCGGTGGAGACCGCCGAAGGCATACAGCTGCTCTAGGTAACTGGGAGCGAGGCCGGTGGTCTCCCCCAGGTTTCGCGCCGCCGCGTCCTGCAGGGATTCGGCGTGGCTGAGGGGGCCTCCGGGCAGCGCCCAGAGGCCCTTGTATGGCTCCCGGATCCGGCGCACCAGGGGCAGCCACAGTGTTGGCCGGCCGGAGCTTTCGCTGGGGCGCAGCGCAAAGATGACAGTGGAAATAGCCAGCGAAGGCGGAGCCGCCTGGCGCTCCGAGACGTTTGCCGAGCTCGAGTACATGATCCACCGCCTTCCGGCCTGCGGGACCTCTTTGCTGGCGCCCCGATTAGTTATGGTCATAGTGACCAAAACTAATTCTACGGGCAGCATCCGCTGAATTGCCAAATATTTCAGCCCACGCTTCCCGGGCTCATCCCGCGGGGATCATGGCGCCGAGTACCGGCAGCTGCTTTGCAGACGGTAAATTCGAGAGGTCCTACGAGGAGCCACCACTCACAACCCCAAGAAGGTTCAGTAGCAAAATGACGATGAAGTCCACCCAACTGCGTCCGCAGGGCCACCTGGGCCACAGCATGAAACCCCGCCAGCTCACCATGATGGGCCTGGGCAGCGCCATCGGCGCCGGACTGTTCCTGGGATCCGGGGCCGGGGTCCAGGCTGCCGGCCCGGCAGTGCTCATCTCCTACCTGGTGGCCGGCACCCTGATCATCCTGGTGATGTGGGCGCTGGGCGAGATGGCTGCCGCCAACCCGAACAGCGGCGCCTTCTCTGTGTATGCCGAACGTGCGCTTGGAAGGACGGCCGGTGCCACCATCGGCTGGCTGTGGTGGCTGCAGCTGGTAGTGGTGATCGCCGCAGAGGCGCTGGGAGCCGCCGGGCTTCTCTTTACGATCTGGCCGGTCATTCCGGTCTGGGCGCTGGCACTTATTTTTATGGTTGTCTTCACCGCCATCAACCTCGCAGGGGTCCGCAACTTCGGTGAGTTCGAATTCTGGTTCGCCATTCTGAAGGTTGCCGCGATCGTCCTGTTCCTGGTGGTGGGGGCTGCCCTGCTGCTGGGCCTGCTGCCGGATGTGGCATCCCCCGGCTTGGCCAATCTGACGTCGGACTTTGCCCCCGCAGGCCTTGGCGGGATCGCTTCCGCCCTTTTTGTGGTGATTTTCGCCTTTGGCGGCACCGAGATCGTCTCCGTGGCGGCGGCGGAGACGGAGGATCCGGAACACAGCGTGGGCAAAGCCATCAGGACTGTTGTGTGGCGCATCCTGGTCTTCTACATCGGCTCTGTTTTCGTGATCGCAGCCGTCCTTCCGGCTACATCGGAAAGCCTGGCCTCCCCGTTCGCCGGCGTTCTGGATGCCGCCAGCATCCCCGGCGCGGCAACGGCCATCACCCTGGTGGCCGTCGTCGCGCTCCTTTCGGCGTTGAACGCCAACCTCTACGGGGCCTCCCGCATGGTCTATTCCCTCGCCGAGCGGGCCGAAGCACCGCGGTTCCTCACCCGGCTGAGCGGTGCCAGCGTGCCCATGTTGGCTGTTGGGGTGTCAGTGGCCTTCGGCTTCGTGGCCACGGTGCTGGAACTGCTGTTTCCCGAGCGGATCCTTCCTGCCCTGTTCCAGCTGGTGGGATCCACGTGCCTTGTGGTGTGGGGCAGCGCGCTGGTCTCGCAGCTGATCCTGCGGCGCCGGGCAGACCGGGAGGGCACGCCGCTGCCCCTGCGGATGAAGGGCTTCCCGGCCCTGACTATCGTGGGGCTCGTCCTGCTGGGCCTGATTTTCGCAGTGGGCTTCAGCGCCGAAAGCAGCCGCATCCAGCTCTTCAGCACCATCGGACTGATTGCCGGGATCGCGGTGGCCTGCGCCCTGGCCGGTAGGTACAACGCCAGGACGAACCGGGCCACATAGGGGCGTTAATTGCCGCTCTGACCGCCGAAGACCGCTCTTGGTGCAACCCGGTTGGGCGTGGCGGCAAGGCAGGATCCGGGGTGGAATTACCGGCACTTCCGGCAGGTAGAGTAGTCCCGAAGGACGAGGTTCCACGCGCCGGGTCCGCCTGTGCGCCGTAGTTGATGAGGACTGGCACCATGAGCGGCAGGCACACCGGCGAGCAGCATTCGCACACTGTAGAGGGAACAGATCCCCAGTTACATGTGGGGGTGCATGATCCTGCGGTGGACGCCGGGCTCCGGCCCGTTCTGCTGTTGCACGGCTTCTCGTCCTCCAGCAAGCTGAATTGGGAGGACACCGGCTGGGTGGCTGCGTTGCTTGACGCCGGCCGCCGCGTTATCACTGTGGACCTCCCCGGGCACGGCCGCAGCGGGGCGCCGGAGGACATGGACTCCTACTCCCCCAGCAGGATCCGGGCGGACCTGCTCCAGGTAGCGTTCGACGCCGGTGTGCGCCCTTTGCAGGACGGCGACCCTTCCAGCGGCCTGGACATAGTGGGGTATTCCCTTGGTTCCCGGCTCGCATGGGAGTTCGGCGCCACCCAGTCCGAGATCGTGCACCGGCTGGTGCTGGGCGGGCCGAACGTCGCGGATCCGCTCGCGGCCTTCGATTTCGTTGCAGCGCAGGATTACCTCGCGGACGGGACCCCGATCGCTGACGAGTCCACCGCCCGGCTGCTCAAGATGGCCCTCCTGCTGCCCAGCAACAACATCTTTGCACTGCTCTCCCTGGTGGAAGCCATCAAGGCCGAACCCTACGACCCTGCCGAGGCGGTACCCCACGTACCCATGCTCCTGGTGGCAGGCGACAAGGATGAACGCGCCGCCAGCCTGCCGCAACTCGCCGGGCTCGCACGCAACGCCGGGGCGTTGGTCGAAGAGGTCATATTGCCGGGCCGGAACCACACCAATGCGGTCACCAGCCGGGCCTTCAAGCAGGCAGCCATCACGTTCCTCGCCGTCTAAATAATTCCCGCGCCTGCTGCCCGGTCCCCGGCGGTAGGCTGAAGTGAGGGCCGGAAATAGCCGGGAGGGAACCATGGTGACGCGCTTTGAAGACCGCACGGAGGCCGGCGAGAGGCTGGCCGCGGTACTCGGACAGTTCCGCGGGCAGGCCGGCACCGTTGTCCTTGGCCTTGCCCGGGGCGGTATTCCCGTAGCGGCTTCGGCCGCCAAAGCCCTCTACCTCCCGCTGGGAATTGTCCTGGTGCGCAAACTCGGCATCCCGGGACACCAGGAAACGGCGTATGGAGCCCTCGCGTGGGCGCGTGGCCGGACGGTCCGCCTGCTCAACAAGCCACTGGTGGACAGGGTACTTGAGCATGGAGTGCGCCAGGAACTGCTGGACGAGGTGGAGCAGCGGGAACGCGCCGAACTGTTGCGCCGGGTGGACCTCTATCCGGGAACAGGCCAGGATATTTCCGGCAAAACGGTCCTGCTGATCGACGACGGCCTTGCCACCGGCGCCACCATGCGCGCCGCTATCGAAGCCGTCCGCGGAGGTGGGGCGAAAACCGTGGTGGCCGCCGCCCCGGTGGCCTCGATAGAAGCGGCGTCATCCGTGGAGCGGGTGTGCGACGCCGTGCTGTGCCTGCATCTTCCGGGCAAGTTCCGCGCCGTGGGCAGCTTCTACCGGCATTTCGAACAGCTCACGGACGATGACGCCATCAGCTTCCTGAAGCAGTAGCGGTCTTCCAGCAGTTCCAACCCCAGGACACGCAGCCGGGCCCGGACCAGTAAGGTCCGGGCCCGGTCCCGGTTTGGAAACGGTGATGGGCCCACGCCGTCAGGGTTCCCTGGCCGAAGCGGAGCGAGGTTAGGGAAACGGCGGGGATTAGTGGTGGCTGACGCCCAGCGGCCGGCCCTTGGTCTCCTTGGCCAGCAGCACGCCGATGGCCGAGATGACACAAAGGACCATGATGTAGATGCCGATGGAACCGGCCCACTTGGTGGTCTGCAGCAGGAATTCGGCGATGGTCGCAGCGAAGGCTCCGCCGAGGATGGCGCCGAAAGCGTACCCGATGGAGATGCCGGAGTACCGGACATTGGCCGGGAACATTTCGGCGTACATCGCGGACATGGGCCCGTAGGACAGGCCGAGGCCGACGGTGAGGACGAACAATGCAACGCCGTACAGCCAAATGTTCCTGGTGTCGATCAGGGCGAACATGGGAATCATCCACAAGAAGATGATCGCGTAGCCGGTGAGGAACGTCTTGACCCGCCCGATGCGGTCTGACAGCCAGCCGCCCGCCAGGGTGAAGATCAGCCAGCCGAAGGAGGCCAGGGTGGTGGCCAGGAGGACCTGCGGCGTAGGCATCTGCAGGGTTCTGGTGGCATAGGCGATGAAGAAGGCGATCAGCAGGTAACCGGCTGCGTTGTTGCCGATGAAAATCATGGTGGAGTACAGGACGGGTTTCTTGTGGCTCCGGACGAGTACGCCCAGGGGCGCCTTGCTTTCCTGCTTCCGCGCGGCCATCTCCTGGAAGACCGGACTTTCAGCGACAGCTCGGCGGATCAGGTAACCCACCACGATAAGGACGATGGAGAGCAGGAACGGAACCCGCCAGCCCCAGGCCGCAAAGTCCTCCCTGGACATGCTGGTGTTCAGGAAGAAGAGGAGGCCGGTGGCAAGGATCATGCCGATCGGCACGCCGATCTGGGGGTAGGCGCCGAACAGGCCGCGCTTGTTCAGGGGTGCGTGCTCCACTGCCATCAGCGCTGCGCCGCCCCACTCGCCGCCGGCCGAGAAGCCCTGGACGATGCGCAGGGTGATCAGGAGGATGGGGGCCCAGGCACCGATCTGCGCGTAGGTGGGCAGCATCCCGATGAGTGCGGTGGCGGCACCCATCATCACCAGGGTGAAGACCAGCATTGCCTTGCGTCCCAGCCGGTCGCCGAGGTGTCCGGCGACCACTGCGCCCAATGGGCGGAACAGGAAACTGATGCCGATCAGGGCAAAGGAGAGGATTTGCGCCAGGCCCGGGTTGGACTCGTTCAGCGGCGCCAGGAACAGGGGCGACAGCAGCGTTGCGGTCAACTGGGCAAAAATGAAGAAGTCGTACCACTCGATGGTGGTGCCGACCAGGGTGCCGGCAAGGACTTTGCGCTCCTCACGCCGGGTGCTCGGACCGGCGAGTGTATCCACCTTCGAAGGTGTGGTCATTGAAACTCCATTGTTTATTCGGCAGGCTGGCTGCCGGGCGCCTTCAGGATTACCGACAGAACGGTCAGTTAGTTGAAAGAGTACTACGAAACTGTGAGGCAGGACACGCCTTGGCTGAATTTGCCTGCGGAAGGCTCTTATCCACCCTTGAAAGCCTGCCAACCGATGGACTGCGGGGGCGGAAAGTTCTATATTTGAACTTCCCTTTCTCATTGCGGAATGCCAGCCCGGACGGCAGGCAACATCAGAACCGCAGTACTGTGCCGAGAGCAACCTAGGATGGACAGCATGACTCCCACCGCCGCAGCCCCGGCCGGAGCAGCGCCGGCGCAGGCTTCCCCCTCCCAGACGCTTTCCCGCGGCATCCGCGCCCTTGAGATCCTGGCGGCTGCGCCGGAACCGATGACCATCGCCGAGCTCGCCGATGCCATGGGCGTCCACCGCTCCGTGGCGTACCGCATCCTGCGCACGCTCGAGGACCACTCGCTGCTGGTGCGGGACGACGGCGGACGGGTACAGCCCGGACCCGGCCTTGCCGTCCTGGCCCGAAGCGTTTCCCGGAACCTCCAGAGTGCTGCACTTCCCGAACTGACGCATCTGGCCAACACGCTGGACATGACGGCTTTTGTGGCGTTGTGGGACCACCACGACTGCATCACCCTGGTGACTGTAGAGCCCCGGCATTCGGGCGCGACGGTAGCCCAGCATCCCGGCACCAGGCACCCCATCAACGCGGGTGCGCCAGGCATCGCCATCCAGTCCGCGCTGACTGAAGCTGAGTGGGACCGGCTGGAGACCGGCGTCCCGTACCGTCCCGAAGCCGCCGAAGCCCGTCGCACCGGGTACTCAGCCAGCCACGACGAGGTCATCGCCGGGGTTTCCTCACTTGCCGCGCCCGTCCGGGTGCCGGGCGGCCGCCCGGCAGCACTCGCCGTCGTCTATATCCGCTCCGCGCACGAACCCGCGGCGGTGGGCGCGGCGCTGGCCGAGAGCGCGGCGAGAATCGAAGGCCAGCTGGCCTGAGGCCGCTGTCAGCGGACGGACCGGCGGCGAAGCACGACGACCGCCGCGGCCCCGAGGAGTGCCAGCGCGGTGGCCGCGCAAGCGGGAACGAGGAAGGCCGCCGCGTAGCCGTGATCCTGTGCCAGCCCGCCGCCCAGGGACGAGCCGATCGCGGTGCCGGCGACGATGCCGCTGGCCAGGGCGGTCATAACGGTGCCCAGCCGTCCCTCCGGTGCCACCACTCCGCCGACGGCGAAGACGGTAACCATAACCGGGCCCACCGGGACACCCAGGATCAGCAGCACGGCCACCATCGCGCCCAGTGATGACGGCACCAGCAGGAGGACGGCCAGTCCTGCCATCAGCGCGGCAGACACCAGCCAGCGCAAGGAAAGGCTGAAACGCTGCGGCCAATAGGCAACCGAGAGGGCGGCAGCGGCGGAACTGAGCCCCATTACTGCATACAGCAGTCCGGCGAGTTCCGAGGTGGCATAGCTGGCGGAGAAGGAGCTCAACGCCGCCTGCGTTGAGCCGAAGAACGTGCCCATGCACACCATGGCGACCACTGGCAAAAGGACGGCTGCCGGCATCCCGCCCCGCCCGCGGCGTCCCGATGCCGGAGGTCTGCGGCGTGCCGCCGGTACTGCCCGATGCGTTCGGTGGGCAGCGAACGCGGGAACGAGCGTGATGGTCATCGCTGCGGCCAGCGCGAGCGGAAGCCAGGGTGCCAGGAGGCTGGCCAGGATGCCCACGAGTGCCGGTCCCAGCACAAAGGTGACTTCGTCCGCTGTGCTTTCGTAGGAGAGTGCCGTGTCCAGGTCCCGCCGGTTGTCTGGCGCATTGCCCTGGGACGTCAGCGCCATCCACCGCACGCGGGCCAACGGGCCCACCTGCGGGCAGCTGGCCCCCGCGAGGAACGCAGCGGCCAGCACGGCGGCCGGGAAGCCCGCCGCCGCCCCCATGGCAGAGGCTGCAAGGATCAAACCCACGACGGCCAGAGTATTAAGGGCTGCAGCCAGCAACAGGACAGGACGTTGGCCCCGCCTGTCGGCGAGGGACCCCAGGACCGGAGCTCCCAGTGCGGACCCGATGCCCACCGCACCAGCGGCGGTTCCGCCCAGTGCATAGGAACCGCTGTTGGATGTGACGAGGGTCAAGGTGCCTACCGTGAGCATGGCCAGGGGCAGCCGGGCAAGAAGACCCAGGGGAAGGAAGCCGCGGCCGGCAAGTTGTGGAAGCCTGGCGAACCGGCCACCGGAGGCAGGCTGCGGTTTGGCAGGAGCCTGGGAGGCGGGAGGGGCGGACTGCCCCGAAGTGGAGGGCTGGCCAGGTGAAAGGGAAGTGGAGGATTTCAATTCGGGCTCGTTCAGTTATGCGCATCGTCCCTCCTCCCGATGCGCCGAACCCGGTAACCGTCCAAGTATATCCGGCTTATCCCGCTCCCTCAGCTTTGGACGTCCAGGGCTTCGGCTATCCGCAGGGTTGAACCGTTTCGTGTCTTCAGCACCTGAAGCTGCGTTCCAATCCGCTGCTTCATCTCCCCTACGTGGCTGACCAGTCCCACTACCCTGCCACCGTCCCGCAGGCCTTCCAAAGCGTCCATCACCTGTTCGAGGGACTGCTCGTCAAGGCTCCCAAAGCCTTCGTCCACAAAGAGCGTTTCGATCTCGACCCCGCCCGACTCCTGCTGGACAACGTCTGCCAATCCGAGAGCCAGGGAGAGCGACGCCATAAAGGATTCGCCGCCGGACAAGGTGGACGTGTCCCGGCGGTGCCCGGTCCATTGATCCACCACTTCAAGCCCCAGCCCAGACTTCGCACCGCGGGCCGCCTTCGCGTCCGTGTGCTGCAGGAGGTACCGGCCGTCACTCATGGCCACCAGGCGTTCTGATGCCGCCAGGGCCACCTGCTCCAGCCGCGCTGCCAGTACGTAGCTGTTCAGGCTCATGCGGTACGTGTTGTCTCCCCTGCCGGCCGCCGCGTCCGCCAGGCCGGAAAGCATGCGGGAACGCTCGGCAGGCCCGCGGGCGGACCCGGCCAACTCCTCGTAGCCGGTATGGATGGAGGTCAGCGACTCCAGGCAGCGCCTGGCCAGGCCTGCTGCCAAGTCCGCATCACGGGCTTCCTTTAGGGCAGCTGCAGCCTCCGCCTGCAGGGCGGCGAACTGCTGCTCATCCGGCGCAAGCCCGGCAGCCGCCTCCTCAAGGGCAAGCACAATGTCCTCTGATGCAAACAGCTCCGCCACCCTGGCGGCTTCGTCCTGGGCGGACCGGATGTCGGCTTCCAGAGCAGCAGCTTCACTGGCGGCCAGCAAGTGTTTCCGGACCTCCTCAGCAGTGGTGAACCCGGCCTCCGGCAACGCCTGCTCGAGTTGTTCCAGTGCCTCCGCGGCCTGGGCTTTGGCAGAGCCAAGCTCGGCCTGGGCATCAACGGCTTTGCCCAGCATCGCTGCAGCGTTCTCCAGGGCACGCAACCGGTGGGCCAAACTGCGGTGGCCTGCCCGCAACCCTGCCAATGCGTGGTCCAGGGAGGACGACTGCTCAGCCATGTCCGCAAGGGAGGACGCGGCCCGGGCCAACTCTGCCTCGGTGCCGGAGCGGGAAGCCTGTGCCGCCGCAATGTCGGCTTCAAGTGCTTCAAGCCGCGACCGTGCCGCCGCGAGATCCTTAACTGCCTGTTCAGCGTCGGCTGCGGCGCGGCGCGCTTCCCGGGCCGCGCCGGCGGCCTCCTCCTTGGCTGTTTCTCCACCTTGGCCGGCGAGGACGGCGACCAGCTGGTTGGCCTCGGCCAGCCTGTGGCCGGCCGCTGCATATTCGGTTTCGGCGGCTTCGTGGAGCTGGTGGGCTGTTTCCTCCTCCTGGACAAGTCCTGCGCCGCCCTCCTCAGCCGCCGCCGGCAAGGGGTGCTCGGGGCTTCCGCATACCGGGCACTGTTCTCCCTCCACCAGCGTGGCAGCGAGCTCGGCTGCGGCATTGGCCAGCCGCTGCTCCCTCACGTCAAGCCAGCGCCGTTTGGTTTCCAGCTGGTTCTCCCGGGCGGCGTCGTGTTCCAGCTTCGCCGCATCGCGGACGGTCGAGGCCGCAGCGTAGCGCCGGACCACGTCCAGCAACTCCTCGGCCGCCGTTGCTTCCTTCGCGCGCAGGGCCGCCACTCCGGCCCGCACCTCCAATAGCCCCAGCCCGTCGGCGAGGCGGGACCGTTCCTCGGCAAGGCTCTCCACACGTCTGGCGAGTGCGGCCCCGGCTTCGGTAAGGTCCTGCTGTTTGTCCACCAGCTGCTGGTGTTTGGACCGGAGCGCCTTGAACCGGTCTTCATCCGGAAGCCTTGCTTCTACCACCGCCAGCAGGGACCGGATCCGGTTCAGTTCGTCAGCTGCGCCGGGAACCGCCGCGGGCCCGGAGAGGTCCAGTGCGTCGTCTGCCGGGAAGCCGAGATCCAGCTGGGCGAGTTCAGGGTCTTCGTCCGCGGCCAGGCGAAGCAACGTAAAAGCCGACTCCATGGCATCGGCTGCGCGCCGGACTTTGACCGCTCCCGCGTCCACGCTGCGCAGTTGTCCGGCGAGTACTTCTGCCTGCCGGTGCCGGCCAAGCCGGAGTTTCAGGCTCTCCAGCCGCGGCACGGCGTCCTGCACGGCTAACTGCCGTGACGTCGCTTCCTCCAGCCTGCGGTGCCGGTCCCTGCGTGCGGTCTCGGCGGCGACCTTCCTTGCACGATCCTGGCTTGCCGACTCCGCGGTTTTTGCCTGGTCAACCAGTTCGTGCAACCGTTGCGCGGCGGTATCCTTCAGCCAGTCAAGCCTTGCAGCAGGGTTGTCCGTGGCCTGGCCATCGGCCTCGTCAAGCTGCAAGGTTGCCGCTTCCGACTCTGCCCGGGCCGCCAGTAGCTCCAGCCGGCCGGCAAGGACGGACACTTCCTCCTTTGCAGCCTGCGCCTGGCGGGACAACTCCTGTTCAACCGCTTCGAACCGTTCAGTGCCAAAAAGCTTCTGCAAAAGCTCGAGCCGGTCAGTGGCTTTAGACCGGAGGAAAGCAGCAAAATCACCCTGCGGCAACATCACCACCCGGGTAAATTGCTCACGGTCCATTCCCAGCAGGGCGAGTATCTCCGCCCCTGCCTCGTCATTCCGTGCCGATTTTTCGATCCACGTGCCGTCCACGCGTTCCCGCAGGAGGGTCTTGGCCTGCTGCGTGGTGAACCCATTCCTGCCCCTGGCGCTCGGCTTTTCCCAGGCAGGCGAACGCGTTACCTCGAAGCGGCGGCCCTGTGCGGAGAATTCGCAGCTGACGGCGGGTTCCTGGCCGGGCTCGGCGTGGTCGCTGCGAAGGCGTTTGCCGTCCTGGCGTGCTCCCGGCACGGACCCGTACAAGGCGAAGCAGATGGCGTCCAGCACACTCGTTTTTCCCGCACCGGTGGGGCCATTGAGCAGGAAAAGGCCGTGCGCGCTCAGCCTGTCGAAATCGACCTCCTCGGTGCCGGCAAAGGGACCGAAGCCGGAGATGCGGAGGCTGTGGATCCTCATCGCGAAACCTCCTGGAGCCGGACGTTCTCCAGGGCGCCCGCGAGCGCCGCCTTTTCGGCGTCGTCCGGGACGCGTCCGCGCACATGCTCCAGAAAGCCGCAGCAGACACCGAGGTCATCGGGCGCTTCCGCGAGCCTGCTGCTGTACGTTGCGGGGGCGGCGCCAGGTCCACCCTCAGGATCAAACCCCAGCACCAGGGTGTCGGGGAACCGTGAACGAAGACGTTCCATGGCGCGGGCAGGACGCTGGGCGTCGGTCAGGGTCACCTGGCAGTAGGCGGTTTCGGCCCACGAGTGTTCGGGCGACTCGAGCAGTTCGGCCAAGGGACCACGCAACACTGCAAGCGTTCGCGGGGCATCCCACAGGACTTCCTGGACACCGGCCACGCCGTCGGCATCGATGTCTATGAGCCATGCCCCCTTCTGGTGGGAGGCTTCCGAGAAGGAGTATGCGAGCGGGGATCCGGAGTACCTGACGTGGGGCGACAGGGACTGCCGCCCGTGCAGGTGGCCCAGGGCGGTGTAGCTGAAGCCGTCAAAGAGGTCCAGCGGGACGGCGCCCACGCCGCCGATGCTGAGGTCGCGTTCGCTGTCTGAGCTGATGCCCCCGCTGGCAAAGGTATGGGCGAGCACTACGGAATGGACTGTTTGCGACTCTGAGCGGCGCTCGATGTCCTGGCGGATGCGTTCTGTGGCCGCGCGGGTTACCTCGAAGTGGCTGGCGGCCTGGACGCCCAACTGTTCGGCCACGAGCCGTGGTTCGAGCCAGGGTACGCCGTAGATGGCCACTACCGCTTCACCTGCGGATGCTCCCCCGGCAGACGCTGTGCCCGCCGGCAGCAGCAGGGGCTGGTCAAGGCTCTCCAGCCTGGTCCGCAGATGCACTCCGCCGCGCTCCAGCAAGCGCGAGGCGAAGCCCAGGCGGATGGCGGAATCATGGTTGCCGCTGGTGAGCACCACCTGGGCTCCCGCCGACGTCAGCCGGACCAGGGCGTCATCAAGCAGGTGGACCACATCCACACCGGGCAAGGCGCGGTCGTAGACGTCCCCGGCAATCAGCACAACGTCCACCGCATGCCGGGTGACGGCCTCCACCAGCTGGTCGACAAAAGCCCGCTGCGCATCCAGCATGCCGACGCCGTGGAAGGACCGCCCCAAATGCCAGTCCGATGTGTGAAGTAACCTCATGTTTCTACGCTAGCGGCTGCCACTGACACTTCCGGCAACGCCCGCAGGTGCGGCGATCAACCACGCTTGCCCTCGAAGAACTCCTGCGCTTCGCTGGCTTGGACCGCCGTGTCCCTTCCTGTAACTGCGTCCTCTCCGGCTTCAAGCCCATGGGATACGCTGCCGGTTCCTTCCGCGGCGGTCATCCCGGATTCTCCCGACCCCGGGGAGGGGGAACCATTGCCAAAAGTCCGGAAAACAAGCCCGGCCACGGCAGCGCCCACCAGCGGAGCGGCCACAAACACCCAGACCTGTTCAAGCGCCCACCCCGAGCTGAATACTGCAGAGGCAACGGCCCGGGCAGGGTTGAAGGGCAGGTTCCCAACGGACTGGCCAAGCTGCAGGAGAACGGCGAAGGACAGACCCACCGCGGCTGCGGCAGCCGTGCGGCTGGTGTTGTTTCTGCCGGCCGTGCCCAGGAAAACGGCCACAATGATTGCGGCTCCCAGCATTTCCAGGAGGAGCACTGCCGCCAGCGGCGCCTGGATGATGGAGTGTTCGCCAAAGCCGGCCGTTACCGTATCGAACGCTGTCCGGCTGTCCGCAATCCCCGGCAGCGTGCGCAGGATCCCGTAGAGGGCCAGTGCCCCCACCAGGCCGCCAGCCAGCTGGGCTGCGGCATAGGCGGCAGCCGCGCCGGGACGGATCCTGCCGGCGAGGAGATGGCCGGCAGTGATGGCAGGGTTGAAGTGACCGCCCGAAACGTGTCCAAAAGCAAGCATGGCAGCGGTAACCGCAAGGCCTGCAGCAAGGGCAGCAGGCAAGGGGCTGGACTGCGGAAGGCTGAACAGCGGCACACCGAGACCGGCCACTGCCAGGAAGAAGCTGCCGAACGCCTCGCCGGTCAACCGGGGCAGAAGCCCTGGCCGGGCTGCTTCAAATCCGGACTGCTGCAGTGCATCGTGACGGGCCGGGGCAGGCGTGCTCATGGTGGCGACCTTCATATAGGCGGACGGGGATTGCTCGCAGGCAACCCAGGCATTATTCCAGTGGAGGCTGTGCGTTCGCCGGACAGGAAGTTCGGAGGGTGGCTGCCACGCCGGCACGCGTCAAAGGGCCCCGGCACACCACGGTAAATTTACTGCATGAGCATCGAGCCGGACACTTCCATACCCTCCCTCAAGTCCCGCATCCATGGCTGCCTCCTGGGTGGCGCACTTGGCGACTCCCTGGGCTACGCAGTGGAGTTCGACTCGATCGAGCGGATCCGCACCCGCTTCGGTGCATCCGGTGTGACCGGTTTCGAGGCTTTGGCAGGAGCGAGCCACTTCTCCGACGACACCCAAATGACGCTCTACACCGTGGACGGCCTCGTGGAGGCGCTGGAATGGGCGAACTCGGGGGTGGGCGCCGACGTCAACGCCTGCCTATGGCTTGCGTACCTGCGCTGGCTCGCGACGCAGGGCGAAGCGGCCCCGGCATCGGCCCCGACGCCCCAGCCCCGCTGGATCGATGGGCAGCCGGTCCTGCATCAGCGGCGGCATCCCGGCAAGGCCTGCATCTCCGGCCTCGCGACGGGCGAAATGGGCACCTCGGTCCGGCCGGTGAACCCTGAGTCGAAGGGGTGCGGGACGGTGATGCGGTCCGCCCCGTTCGGGCTGATCCCGCACATTACGCCCGACGCCGTCTACAAGTTGAGTTCCGACGCCGCCTCCCTGACGCACGGCCATCCGTCAGCACGCCAGAGCGCCGGAACCTTCAGCCTCCTGATCCATCGGCTCGTGGCCGGGGACGGGTTGCGCGAAGCGGCCGCTGAAGCCCTCGCCCACGCCACCGGCTTCGAGGGGGTGGCTCCCGAACTGCCCGAGCGGCTGGAGGGCGCACTCCGGCTGGCCGGCAAGGGCATCGTGACGCCGGAGGAACTGGTCCAGGCACTTGGCGAGGGATGGGTGGCTGAGGAAGCTCTCGCCGTCGCGCTTTACGCTGCCCTGGCTACCCTTCCCGACGCCGGCGCAACCGTTCCCGACCCGGCGCAACACTTCCGCCAAGCCGTGGCCCTGGCCGTCAACCACAGCGGCGACAGTGATTCCACTGGCTCACTGACAGGGAACATCCTCGGGGCCTTCCACGGCGAGGACTGCCTGCCCGGCGAATGGCTTGCGGCCCTGGAGGCGCCGGAAGTCATCCGCGGCATGGCCGACCAGCTCGTGGCGGTTACGTCCGCCGAAGGCTGACGTTGTTGCAGGCCTCGCAGACATCTTCCGGTATCAGGCCGCGCCGCTGCAGGAAGCCGAAGATCACACAGCCAAGGCAAAAGCCGGCGAACGCCTCCAGTGACGCCGCAACGATGAGGATTCCCAGCACGGTCCAGGCGGCCGGAGCCGCGCCGGCAACGAACAGGATGAGCGCCACGGTGGAAACCACAGCTCCCATGCCCTGCGCGAAGCGTTTGGGCGGCCCCGGAACCAGCCTGACCCGGCCCAGCCGGGGCGTGATGACCTTGACGGAGAGCAGGGCCAGCGGCGAGATCCGGGGGCCGAAGAGCAGCCGAAGCCAAAACCCGACGGCGATGGCCAGCAGTCCCCATCCCGACCCGGTGGCTGCGGTAACCAGGGCCAGCAGCACAACGAGCCCTGCCGTCACCCGGGCGGCATACTCGTTGACGGGGTTGGGGAAGGCAAACAGCGCGCGCATGAGCCAAGGCTAGGGGTAGGCGACGCCGGAGGCAGCATTATTGCGCCGCGTGAACCTGGACGGCGCGCAGGCCTCAGGCGCTTACCGCGGCAGCGGCGAAGCTGCCCACCATCTGCAAGAACTCCCCCTCGGACAGGACCTCGATGGCCTGGCCGCGCTCATGGAGCTCCAGAACGCGCCGGGCTTTGCCCGTGAGCCTGCCGGAGCGGAGGTCAGAGGCCACAAAGCCGTCCCCCACCACCAGGACGGTGGTGCGTCCGGTGACCCTGCTTTCGGGCCGGGCACCGACCTCCGCCGACCGCAGCTTCGCTTCCGGCCGGGCCATGGAGAGCTGTCCCGTAAAAACAACCGTCTGGCCATACAGCGGGTGGCCGGGGTGGGCATCGGGGTTGGGGTCCGGATTAACCCCCTCCTCCGGCCAGCCCGACTGGAACGGCCTGACCAGCGCCGCTCCGCCCGCGGAGCTGGACACCGCAGCCAGGCTCGGCTTCGACAACCCGTCCCGCGCCGGATCAAAAGCCTCCTGGCGCGGCATCACGAGCCCCAGGGAAAGATATAGCTCAGCGATGCTGTTGGCTCCGTTGCGGCCGGCGATGTCGATCAGGATGCCTGCGCAGGCACGCGCATCTTCGGCGGCGTCGTGGTGCTTGACCAGGGGCACGCCGGCTTCCTCGGCAGCAAACGGCAGGGAGTTCGACACCAGCGAATAGCACCGGCGGGAGAGCATCACGGTGCAGACGTAGTCGTAGGCCGGGCCGGCCAGTCCTGAGACTTCGAGTCCGGAGCGGATGACGCCCAGGTCGAAGGCGGCGTTGTGCGCGGCGAGGATGTCGTCGCCGATGAAGGCGCCAATCTCGGGGAAAAGCTCCCCGAAGCGCGGCCTTCCGGCAACATCCCGGGCAGTGATGCCGTGAATACGCACGTTGTGGTAATCAAAGTGGTCATGGTTGGCTGGCGGCCGCATGAGCCACGAAGCTTCCTCGACAACCCTTCCGCCCCGGACCTTCGTCAGTCCTACGGCGCAGGGCGAGCCCCGGAATCCGTTCGCTGTTTCGAAGTCGATCGCCGTAAAGTCCAAACCCACGGGCCAACCTTACCTCCGGGGACCTTCCTTCCCGCGTCAGCCGTGCGGCCCTGTCGTGGATATCACCCGTCCGGATGGTGGCGGGAAACCCCGCTGCGGCCGGGGCCTGAGGTGCGTCAAGTACCCTTGAGTGGTGAACTTTCCTGTGATGAACGACTTCGCTGTGTCCATGCTGGGTGGTGCGGGACCGGTGCAGCCACAGCTGGCATCCTTCCTGCCCGACTGGCTGAACCCCCAGGTCTTCCTGGCCGATCCTGCCCTGGCACCCTGGGTGGTCCTGTTGGTGTGCGGCATCGTCTTCGCGGAAACCGGGCTGCTGGTGGGCTTCTTCCTGCCGGGAGACTCCATGCTTTTCACCGCAGGCCTGCTGGTTGCCACGGGCACCATCAAGTTCAACGTGTGGCTTTTTGCGCTGTTGATCATGGTTTCGGCCATTATCGGCAACCAGACCGGTTACCTGATTGGTTCCAAAGCCGGTCCGGCCATTTTCAACAAGCCCAACTCCCGCCTCTTCAAGCGTGAAAACGTTGAGAACGCGCACGCGTTCTTCGAAAAGCATGGCGGCAAGGCGCTGATCCTGGCCCGCTTCGTCCCGATCATCAGGACCTTCGTCCCGGTCATCGTCGGCGTCGCCCAGATGAACAAAAAGAAGTTCTTCCTCTTCAACGTGATCGGCGCTGTGCTCTGGGGCGGCGGCGTGACGCTCCTGGGTTACCTGCTGGGTGACCGTGTCCCCTGGGTCCGTGAAAACCTGGACATCATCTTCATTGCCATCGTCCTGGTATCGGTCCTGCCCATCGGCGTCGAAGTCCTCCGCGGCGTGTCGGCAAAGCGCCAGGCGAAGGCCTACGGCACCGATCCGGTGGATGAGTTCATCGAGGAACATGCCCCCGAAAACGAGCACAAGACGCCGCGCGATATCCATGAGGGCGTCCGCGTCGAGGAACATGCCCCCCAGAACGAGCACAAGGCAACGCGCGATATTCCTGAGGGAACCCGCTCAGACTAGGTCGCCCGGCCCTGTCCGTGCGGCCGGCAAGACCCCTTAACGTCAAACAGCTGTGCTCCTCGTTCCGGCGGGGAGCACAACTGTTTTAAAACGGCGAGGGCGGTCAGCGGTCCCGCAAGGCCTCAATAACGGCCGGCAGGAGCGCGCGAAAGGCCTTGCCGCGGTGGCTGATGGCATTCTTCTCGTCGGCGGTCAGCTCCGCACAGCTCCGCTTTTCCCCCGCCGGCTGCAGGACGGGGTCGTAGCCGAAACCGCCGTCGCCGCGGGGTTGACGCAGCAGGACGCCCTCCAGCTGGCCGTATTCAACCACTTCGCGCCCGGGTCCGCTGTCGGATCCGGGTACTGCCAGCGCGGCCGCACAGACGAAAGCCGCGCCCCGGTGGGCATCCGGCACGTCGGAAAGCTGGTTGAGCAGGAGCCGCAGGTTTGCTTCGTCGTCGCCGTGGCTGCCGGCCCACCGCGCCGAGAAGATTCCCGGCGCCCCGCCCATCACGTCCACGGCGAGGCCGGAGTCATCGGCGATGGCCACCAGGCCCGTTGCTTCGGCGACAGCCCGCGCCTTCAGCAGCGAATTTTCGGCGAAAGTAACTCCGGTTTCGACGACGTCCGGGGCTCCTGCCGCCGCAGCATCCACTACCTGCGTGTCGACGTCGAGCCCCGGCACCTGCCCCCGCAGCAGTTCGCGCAGCTCCCGGAGTTTGCCCTTGTTATGGGTGGCGAGCACCAGGCGCGGGGCGGCGGACACCCCGCTCACAGGGTATCTGCCAGGGTTTCGCGCTGGATTGCGGCGAGCTGGGTGGTGCCCAGCAGGGCAAGGTCCAGGAGCTGGTCCAGTTCGGCGCGGTCGAAGGGGGCACCTTCGGCGGTACCCTGCACTTCGACGAACTTGCCGGAGCCCGTGACCACCACGTTCATGTCGGTCTCCGCCCGGACGTCCTCAACGTACGGCAGGTCCAGCATGGGAACGCCGTCGATGATGCCCACCGACACCGCAGCAATGGTGTCGATGAGGGGCTGAGCGTTCTTCGCGATCAGCTTGTTGTCACGGGCAAACCTGATGGAGTCAGCGAGCGCAACATAGGCCCCCGTGATCGCTGCGGTCCGGGTTCCGCCGTCTGCCTGAAGGACGTCACAGTCCAGCACGATGGTGTTTTCGCCCAGGGCCTTGGTGTCGATGATGGAACGCAGGGAACGGCCGATGAGCCGGGAGATCTCGTGGGTGCGGCCACCGATCTTGCCCTTGACCGATTCGCGGTCGGAACGGGTGTTCGTGGCCCTGGGAAGCATGGCGTACTCGGCCGTCACCCAGCCGCGGCCCTCACCCTTCAGCCAGCGCGGGACTCCCGGGGTGAGGGAAGCGGTGCACAGGACCCTGGTGTTGCCGAACTCGATCAGGGCCGATCCTTCAGCCTGGTTGGACCATCCGCGCGTGATGCTGATGGGCCGGAGCTGGTCCGGGGCGCGGCCGTCGGCGCGCACAATGGGCACTGCAGTTGCTTCAGAAGTCATGCCTTTAGCTTATCCACTGCGGGCCGCTGCCGGATTCCAGGCCCCGCTGAACGGGCGCCGCCGAACCAGTGCGCCTAGATTGTGTAGTGGACGCCGGCCACTGCCACGGCGACGTCGCCGCCGAAGACCGGACGGGCCTCGGCCATCACGGTGGTCTGCGAGGTCCATACCGGAATATGCGTCAGCAGGAGCCGGCGCGCGCCGGCAGCGGCCGCGGCCTCCCCCGCACGCTTGCCCGTCAGGTGGACATCCTTGATGCCGTCGTCACGGCCTTCCTCGAACGCCGCCTCGCAGAGGAACAGATCGGCGTCCTTGGCGGCCTCCTCCAGCCCGGCGCAGGAGTCGGTGTCACCGGAGTAGGTCAGGGTCCGGGAGACGTTGTTGCCTTCCTTGTCCGGCTCCACCACTTCCACCCGGAGGGCGTAGCACTCCTCGATGGGGTGGTTGACGGCGAAGGGAGTCACGGTAAACGGGCCAACGGTCACGGCTTCACGTTCGGCCCAGTTGGTGAAGTCGAACTCCTCATGCATCCCCGGGTCCAGCTCCAGGCCGTAGGCGGTGGCCATCCGGTCTGCCGTGGCGGCCGGTCCCCAGACCGGAATCCGCCCGCGGCCCCAGCCGCCCGGCTTCCACCGGACAGCCACGTGCAGGCCGCACAGGTCCATGCAGTGGTCCGGGTGGAGGTGGGTGAGGAAGATCGCGTCGATGTCCTCAAGGTCGGTGTAGCGCTGGATGGCACCCAGTGCACCGCTGCCCAGGTCCATCACCACTTTCCAGGTCCGCTCGCCGTCGTTCGCCGTCAGGAGGTAGCACGACGCCGGGGAGCCGGGGCCGGGGAAGGATCCGGTACAGCCTACGATGGTGAGCTTCACTGGCCGGTGCCTCCGGTTACTGAGCTGCCCACGAAGTTGGATATCCGGGGGCGGCTGCGCGCATCTTGCGCGGCCGCAATCATCTCGGGGGTGATGCGGGCCAGGCTGCCGGTGGGGTACTGGGCGGAGACGTGGTCAACGTGCCGGACAGAGAGTACTTCGGGTCCCAGGAACCTGCGCGCCAGTGCCTCGAACTGCCCCGCGTCCCCGGTTGCCACGAAGTGGTGTTCCGGCGGCGTAGCGTCGGTGCGCTGCAGGTTGTGGGTGGCCAGGGCACGGTACACATCCTTGGCGGTTTCCTCCGCACTGGACACCAGGGTTACGTCGGCTCCCATCACGTAGGAGATGACGCCGGTGAGCAGCGGGTAGTGCGTGCAGCCCAGGACCACGGTGTCAACGCCGGCAGCCCTCAGCGGGGCGAGGTACTCCTCCGCGACAGCCAGCAGGGCCGGACCGGTAGTGATCCCGGCTTCCACATAGCTAACGAACTCGGGGCACGCCACCGAGGTGATGCGCAGGTCCGGGGCGGCGGCGAAGGTGTCCTCGTAGGCCCGGGAGCCCACCGTGGCGGAGGTGCCAATCACACCCACCCTTCCGCTGCGGGTGGCAGCAACGGCACGGCGCACAGCGGGCTGGATGACCTCGATGACCGGGATGCCGTACCTGGCGGTGTACCGTTCCCTTGCATCGCGCAGCACAGCGGCCGACGCCGAGTTGCAGGCTATGGTGAGCAGCTTGACGCCGGAGTCCACCAGTTCGTCCATCACGCCCAGGGCGTTGGCCCGGACTTCCGCGATGGGCAGGGGGCCGTAGGGTCCGTGTGCGGTGTCCCCTACGTAAAGGATGGACTCGTTGGGAAGCTGGTCGATGATGGAGCGTGCCACCGTCAAACCGCCTACGCCGGAATCGAAGACTCCAATGGGCCGTGATTCCACGGCGGCGGCCGGGAGGTCGCTGGCTTCGGATTCCGCTGCAGCGCCTGCTGACGGATCCATGCTCGAGGCTGTTGTCATGATTATTCGAGGATAGGTCTTCCCCGCAGCGTCAGGCACCATCTTGTGGCCTGTGACTCATGTCTAATTTGTCACAGGGCCGCGACGGGAACACCCCGCCGGTCAACGCCGCGTGTCCAGGGACTGCAGCATGGCCTGGACCAGCGACTCCTGCAGCCAGGTGGCGAAATTGTAAACCAGGGCCAGGTAGCTTTCCACGTCCTCGGCCTGGGACCAGTCCTGCATCAGGTGGACGTGCTCGGCGTCCTCCTCGTCCTGGATGTCCAGCCGTTCGGCCAGCACAAGCCTGACGTCGTTCAGGGCCATGGACCAGTGCCGCGCCCCGTCAGGGCTGAGCACGATCTCGTCCTTGTCCAGGTCCAGAGCCGCCGCACGAAGCGCGCCGATCTTTGTTTCCCGCAGCGAACGCTCGGTGAGCTGGCGGAACTCAAGGGACGCGGCGCCGTCGTCCTTCATCACGTTCGGCAGCAGCCGCTTCACCGCCCGGTCCGAAGGCTCGGCAACGTCCATGTCCAGGCCGATCAATGCAGCCAGCGGATCCTGGCCCTTGCGTTCCTCCGGCTGGAGCATGGAAATGACGTCGTCGATGAGGCTGCGCAGCAGTTCCCGTTCGGCCGGCTCCAAGTAGCCGGTGATGCCTTTGAGTCCGTACTTGAAAGCCTTAGCCACGTTTTCCCTTACCCTGGCCCGGCCCATTGGACTTGCCTGAATTGCCGCCTGATCCGCCGCTGGCCTTCTCCACCGTGGCCCACAGCCCAAAGCCGTGCATGGCGACGGCATGGCGCTCCACCTGTTCCTTGCTGCCCGAGGCGACAATGGAACGGCCCTTTTTGTGGACCTCCATCATGAGCTTGTTCGCTTTGCTTTCCGGATAGCCAAAGTAGCTCTGGAACACGTAGCTGACATAGCTCATCAGATTAACGGGGTCATTCCAGATCACAAGGTTCCAGGGGATGTCCGGTGCGGCGAGGAAGTCGGTTGACTCCGCAGTGCCGGTCCGGGTGCCCTCTTGCGTATCAGGGCCGAGCGCAACGCTTAAGGTCATCTGTCCATTCTATGGGGAGGATGGGCCCACACCGGATGGGCCCACACCGGCGAGGGACCCGCGGCGAAGCGAAGCGAGACGTGGGAGCCGGTGGGTGGGCCCACACCGGCGAGGGACCCGCGGCGAAGCGAAGCGAGACGTGGGAGCCGGTGGATGGGCCCACACCGGCGAGGGACCCGCGGCGAAGCGAAGCGAGACGTGGGAGCCGGTGGGGACTAGAGTGACTTTCGTGAGCACCTCAGCCGGCTGGGACCATCCCCGCACGTCCTTTTACACTGACCACTATGAGCTGACCATGCTGCAGGCGTCCCTTCATTCAGGCGCCGCGCACCGCAAATCCGTCTTCGAGGCCTTCGCCCGGCGGCTGCCGGACGGCCGGCGTTACGGCATTGTGGCAGGCACGGGCCGGCTGCTGGAAGGCATCGCGAACTTCCGCTTCGGAGACGCCGAGCTCGACTTCCTGGCCCGCACGAAGGTGGTCAATGAACAAACGCTCGAGTACCTCGCGTCCTACCGTTTCTCCGGTGACATCTGGGGCTACCCGGAGGGTGAAGCGTATTTCCCGAACTCCCCCATCCTGATCGTCGAGGCCACCTTCGCCGAAGCGTGCATGCTGGAGACGTACCTGCTGTCCGTGCTGAACCACGACAGTGCCATCGCCTCCGCCGCGTCCCGGATGGTCAGCGCCGCGGGCGGCCGCCCCTGCATTGAAATGGGCTCCCGGCGCACCCATGAGGAAGCGGCGACCGCCTCCGCCAGAGCAGCCATCATTGCCGGGTTCGACAGCACGTCAAACCTGGAGGCGGGCATCCGCTACGGAATCAAGACCGTGGGCACCGCCGCCCACTCCTTCACCCTCCTGCATGACACTGAGCGGGATGCCTTCGAGGCCCAGATTGCATCCCTGGGCGAGGGCACGTCCTTGCTCGTGGACACGTACGACGTCGAAACGGCCGTGCGCACGGCTGTGGACCTTGCGGGCCCGCGGCTTGGGGCGGTCCGGCTGGATTCCGGCGATCTCGTGGCCCAGGCCCAATGGGTCCGCCAGCTCCTGGACAACCTCGGCAACGAAAATACCAAGATCGTGGTCACATCGGACCTGGACGAGTTCGCCATCGCCGCTCTGCAGTCTGCCCCCGTTGATTCCTATGGCGTGGGCACGTCCCTGGTCACCGGGTCCGGCGCCCCGACTGCCAGCATGGTCTACAAGCTGGTGAGCCGCACGGACGACGACGGGGACTTCGTCTCCGTCGCCAAAGCCGCCAAGAACAAGGGCAGCGTGGGCGGGCGCAAGTACGCGCTGCGGAAGCTGAACGAACGCGGCATTGCCACTGCCGAGGTTGTGGGTGTGGGGCACCGGCCGGAGGACGACGGCAATGACCGTCCGCTGCTGCAGCAGTTCATGAAGAACGGCGAATTGATGCCGGGCTGGACGGGCAATGAAGGTGTGCTCCGCGCGCGCCGGCGCCACGCAGAGTCCATGGCTGAGCTTCCCGCTGTGGTGAACCGCCTCCAGCGCGGCGAAGCAGCCATCCCTACTCTCTATGAAGAAAACTGAGGAGAACTGATGTCCCGGGCCCTGATCATCGTTGACGTCCAAAACGATTTTTGCGAAGGCGGTTCGCTCGCCGTGGCCGGCGGTGCAGCGGTGGCCGGTGCCATCAGCGAATACGTGGATGCCCACCACAGCGAGTTCGACCACATTGTTGCCACGCAGGACTGGCACATCAACCCCGGTGACCACTTCTCCGAAACACCGGATTTCATAGACAGCTGGCCTCCGCACTGCGTGGCGGGAACCCGCGGTGCCGAGCTGCACCCGGACCTCGACACCGAGTACATCGACGCCTACTTCCAGAAGGGGCAGTTCGCTGCCGCCTACTCCGGCTTCGAGGGACTGCAGGCGCCGGAAGACGCCGTGCCCACCGGCGAACGGCAACCCGGCGCGCTGCCCGGCGCCGGCGACGCGGACAGGTATGCCGCCGCTGACGATGCCATCGGGCTGGACGACTGGCTGCAGAGCAACGACGTCGAGGACGTGGTGGTAGTGGGCATCGCCACCGATTACTGCGTCAAGGCTACGTCCCTGGACGCAGTGCAGGCCGGTTACTCCGTGACGGTCATCCGGTCCCTCACGGCGGGGATCGCGGAGGACCTCGAGGAAGCGGTCACCGAAATGGAGCTCGGCGGGGTCGACGTCGCCTGATTGCGGGTAACTGCGAAAGCGGCCCGGTGCACTGCACCGGGCCGCTTTTGCACATCACTGCTATTTCCTGCCGATGAACCAGTCCTGAAGCTTCCGCAGGCGGGACTGCAGCTGTTCCTCGTTGGCCTGGGCCACCGGCGGACCGCCGCAGACAGTCCGCAGCTTGGTATGGACCACGCCGTGGGGCGTTCCGGTCCGCGCCGACCAGGCAGCCACGTTTTTGGCCAGCTCGTTCCGTAGATCCATGAGCAGGCGGTGGTCCGGGACGGCCGGAGCCGCGGGTTCCGTTCCGACCGCTGACGCGGACGACTTCCGGTTCTTCCGGTTGAGCTGCTCGTGCTGGCGCTGGCGAAGCAGTGTGCCCACCTGTTCGGCGTCCAGCAATCCGGGGATACCCAGGAAGTCCATCTCATCGTCGGAGCCCACCTCGCCGCCGGTGCCGAACTCGCCGCCGTCGAAGAGGACCCGGTCAAAGGACGCCTGGGAGTCCAGGGCCTCAAACTTGCCCTTCGTCAGGCTGTCCGAGGCCTTGTCCTCGCGGTTGGCTTCGGCCATCAGCGAGTCTTCGGGGTTGAAGAGCCCGTCCCCGTCCTCCTTCTCCGGCCGGTCCAGGGCGTGGTCCCGTTCGGCCTCCATGGAGTTGGCCAGGGCCATCAGCTGGGGAACGGACGGCAGGAAGACCGACGCCGTTTCCCCCCGCTTACGGGCACGGACGAAGCGCCCAACCGCCTGGGCGAAAAACAGCGGGGTTGAGGTTGACGTGGCATACACGCCGACGGAAAGCCGGGGTACGTCCACGCCTTCGGATACCATCCGGACCGCCACCATCCACCGTTTATCGCTGGCGGTAAACTCTTCGATCTTGCTGGACGCCTTGGCGTCATCGGAAAGGATGACGGTGGGCGACTCCCCCGTGATCCGCTTCAGCTGCCCGGCGTACGCGCGGGCGTCCTCATGGTCTGTGGCGATCACCAGTCCGCCGGCGTCGGGGACCGTCCGGCGCACCTCGCTCAGCCGCTTGTCCGCCCCGGCCAGCACGGCGGGAATCCATTCGCCCGCCGGGTTCAGAGCCGTGCGCCACGCGTGCGAGGTAATGTCCTTGGTCACCGCGGCTTCACCGAGTGAAGCGGCCATTTCCTCGCCCGCGCTGGTCCGCCAGCGCATCTGCCCGGAATAGGCCATAAACATCACCGGCCGGACCACGTGGTCCCGCAGGGCGTTGCCGTAGCCATAGGTGTAGTCCGCCTTGG
Organism: Arthrobacter sp. Hb9-2; assembly: GCF_059091165.1. Lineage (NCBI taxonomy): Bacteria > Bacillati > Actinomycetota > Actinomycetes > Micrococcales > Micrococcaceae > Arthrobacter > Arthrobacter sp. Hb9-2. Next base: position 90,359 of record NZ_JBNHGJ010000014.1, read on the forward strand.
ACCGCCGGATCCCGTCCCGGTCCTCGGCATACTCCACGAACGGAATGGGCGAGGTGTCCGAACGGAAGGGGGTACCGGTCAGGGAAAGCCGGCGCGCAGCGGGGTCAAAGGCTTCACGCAGTCCGTCGCCCCAGGAGAGCGCCTCGCCGCCGTGGTGGATCTCATCCAGGATCACCAACGTCCGCGCGGCCTCTGTTTTGGCCCGGTGCAGCATGGGTTTGCTGGCCACCTGCGCGTACGTGACGGCGACTCCGATGAAGCCGCGGCCGTGCTGGCCGTCGGAGTTCTTGAAGTTGGGGTCGATGGCAATACCCACCCTGGCCGCCGCATCAGCCCACTGGCGCTTCAGGTGGTCCGTGGGCGCCACGATGGTCACGCGGTTGACGGTGCCGGACTCGATGAGCATGGACGCCACGCGGAGCGCGAAGGTGGTTTTACCGGCGCCGGGCGTAGCCACGGCCAGGAAGTCCCGGGGACTTGTCCTCAGGTAGAGGTCCAGGGCTTCCTGCTGCCAGGCACGGAGTTTCGGGGCGGTTCCCCAGGCTGCACGTTCCGGATAAGCCGGAGGCAGGGTGGGGCCGCCAAAAAGCGTCTCCGTCACTACTTGTTGTTGCCTGAGTCCCCTCCGGGACCCTTGCCGCCGTCGTTGCCCGGGCGGAGGCCGTCATAGACCTCTTTGCACATCGGGCACACCGGGAACTTCTGAGGGTCCCGGCCGGGCGTCCAGACTTTGCCGCACAGGGCGATGACCGGGTCCCCGGTCAGCGCCGACTCCATGATCTTTTCCTTGCGCACGTAGTGCGAAAAGCGTTCCCGGTCTCCGGGCTCCACCTCCTGGCGCAGTTCCTCGCGCTCAATGGTGGCCGTGGACGATCCAGCCCCGGAAAGCTCACGCATCGGGTCGTTGTCGAGAGGGTCCGTCATGCTAGTCATGCGATCCATCTTAGCCGTTCCGGCCGTGCGGCGTTCGACGGCGGCGCGTCCTCCGGAGGTGGGAAACAGCCGCCCGCCGCCTGCCGGCGTCGTACTTTTCCGTTGCCGGACCCGCCGGAAACCCTTCGCCTAGAGGCCTTGCCAGGCGGGTTTGTTGTCATAGGTGTGCCGGTAGAAATCAGCCAGTTTCAATGCCGAGGCGGCAGCTTCATCCAGCAGGACGGTGGCATGGGGATGGAACTGCAGCACGGACGCTGGGCAAATCGCGGACACCGGACCTTCAACGAACTCGCGGACAGCCTGTGCCTTCTGCGCGCCGGTTGCCACGAGGATCACATGCCGGGCATCCATAATGGTCCCCAACCCCTGGGTCAGTACGTGGTGCGGGACCTCGGCCAGGCTGCCAAAAAACCGGGCGTTGTCCCGGCGTGTCTGTTCGATGAGGCTCTTGATCCGGGTGCGGGAGGCGAACGAAGAGCCGGGCTCGTTGAACCCGATGTGGCCGTCGGTGCCCACGCCAAGGAGTTGCAGGTCGATGCCGCCCGCTGCCGTGATCGATTCCTCGTAGGCGCGGCAGGCCGCAAGGATGTCCGTTGCCGTACCGTCCGGTCCGTGGACGTTCTCCGGAGCGATGTTGACCCTGTTCGTGAACTCCCGCCGGATCACTTCCCGGTAGGACTCGGGGTGGCCCGCCGGCAGGCCCACGTACTCGTCGAGGGCAAAACCGGAGGCACGGCTGAAGTCCAGGCCGTCCCGCTCGTGGCGGGCAGCGAGTTCATCGTAGACCGGCAGCGGCGACGATCCGGTGGCAAGCCCCAGGACGGCATTCGGCTTGCGCCGGAGGAGTTCCTCGATGGCGTCCGCGGCAAGTTTTCCGATCTGCTTGCTGCCGTTGAGGATGACTACTTCCATGCTGTTCCTTCCGGGGCCGTTTAGGCGGTTACGGGTGGCTAGAAGCCGGCGGTTCACGCGTCAGCGGTTCACCGTGACCTGGGCCAGCAGTTCAGGGCCGCGGCCGTCCAGCCATTTTCCGCCCAGCCTGACACCGGCCACAAACAGGCCCAGTCCCATCAGGAGCCCGACGGCAAGGTTCAGCCAGCCGAACAGGGGGTTTCCTGTCACCAGCTGTGCGATCAGGAGGGCGGCCTCCGGCAAAACCAGGACCAGCAGGACTCCCAGCCCGGCGAACTGGACTGCGAGGGTCTGGCCCACGTTTCCCGGGGGTTTTTTGAACGGGCTGTCACCCGGCAAGGGAACCGCCACCGTGTACCGGGCAGAGACCACGGAGGACAACCCGAGTCCCGTGAAGAGGATCCCCAGGCTCAGTCCCAACTGGCCGGGCAACGGGTCCCAGTCGCCGGTGAAGGCGGCTGACCCTGCGGCAAACACGAGTACCACCGGCAGTGCGAAGGCCAGGCAGGCCAGGGCGCGGCCCAGCCTGTCGTCAACACCCCGGACCCCGCTGGCCAGGTGCAGCGCGAAGGCGGTGTTGTCATAGGACACATCGGCAGAAATGGACCAGGCAAGGATGAAAGCCGACAGCGGCGCCAGGAATGCCAGGGTGCTGAAGTCACCGGCCTGGCTGCCCTGGAAAACAAGCACCACCGGAAGGAGCGGTATCACGATGAGCGAACCGGAGTACCGGGGGTCACGGAACCAGTACGTGAGCGCCCTCGCCATCACAGCGCCGGCCGGAACAGCGGGCAACAACCCGAGCAGCCCCAGCTTGCCACCCTTGCGCTTCCCGCTGCCTGAATAGGGCGGGGTGACCAGGGCACGTTCCAAAAGCAGCTTCCAGCACCAGGTCAGGCCGGCCAGCACTGCAACGGATAGGACCAGCTTCACCGCCGCCTCGCCGGGCCGGGCGGCGGCAATGTCACCGGCCAGGGACCAGGGAGCACCAAGGGGAGTCCACGACAACGTCCGGGCGAAATCCGGCAGGAAGCCGGTGGAGGCGGTGATTCCCCGCCCCACCCCTGCCACGATTGGGCCCAGGAGGACAAGGGGCACCATAAACGCGACGGCACTGACATCCTTGAAGCGGCGGGACGACGCGAGGCTCACCGTTGCCGTGGTCACCACTTTGGAGAGCACAATGCAGATCAGGACTCCCAACGCTGCGCCCACCAGAGCTGCAAGCGCGGGCAGGACGCTCCGGGACCACGTCACCACCGTGGACAGTGCCACCAGTGCCGTGGCCAAACCCGGAATACCGATCAGCCCGCCCAGCGTCAGCCCAGCCAGCATCTGCTTCATGGGGACGGCGAAGGTGATGAAGCGGGCTGGATCAAGGGTCATGTCCGTGGCAGAGGCCACCACCGGAATGATTCCCCAGCCCAGGACGGCCGCGGAGCCGCCGAGCACCACGGCTGTGTACACCAGCTCTTGTTCCGCCTGGCGAAGCAGGACGAGTACAACCACCAGCGTGGCAACGACACTGAGCGCATAAAGCCCTGCAAAGGCCATGCCCACCAGTTGCCATGGGCTGCGGCGGAGGCCGTTGCGCAGCAGGGTCAGTTTGAGCCTTAGAAGGTGCGCAACCATTCCAGCCCTTCCGTGTGGCTGCGGCCGCCCACCAGCTGGACGAACCGGTCTTCCAGGGAAACTCCGCCGCGCACCTCGTCGACGGTTCCTGCGGCCAGCAGCCTGCCGCCGGCCACGACTGCCACGTGGTCACACATGCGCTGCACCAGGTCCATCACATGGCTGGAGACGATCACCGTTCCGCCGGACGCCACGTAGCTGTCCAGGATGGAGCGGATGTTGGATGCGGAGACAGGGTCGACGGCCTCGAAGGGCTCGTCCAGCACCAGCAGCCTGGGCGCGTGGATCAGGGCAGACGCCAGGGCGATCTTCTTAGTCATGCCTGCCGAGTAGTCAACCACCAGCGTGCCGGCGTCCTGCGACAGGTCCAGGGCTGCCAGCAGCTCGCCCACGCGGCTGGCCACCACGTCCTTGTCCATTCCCCGCAGCAACCCGGCGTAGGTGATGAGCTGTTCGCCGGTCAGCCGGTCAAACAGCCGTACGCCGTCCGGCAGGATCCCCATCAGCCGCTTGGCCTCCAGCGGCCGGGCCCATACATCCACGCCGTGGACGAGGGCGGTGCCGAAGTCCGGGCGCAGCAGCCCGGTAGCCATCGACAGCGTGGTGGTCTTGCCGGCGCCGTTGGGGCCCACAATCCCAAAGAAGGAGCCCGCGGGGACGTCCAGGCTGATGCCGTCCACCGCAATCTTTTCGCCGAAGCGCTTGGCGAGTCCCCGGATGGACAGTGCGGCTACGGGACCGGCGGGCCGCGCCGGATCTGGTTGCTGAGCGGTCATGAAGCCAGACTAGCCCTTGGGGTGCGGCAGCGGGGTCCTCCTGCAGGAGTAGCGTCAAAGGAGTAGGGAGGCGTTCTGCCGGCGCGGCAGGACCGGCAAAAGCAACTGCCGGAACCGGCGGAGCAGATTCCGGTTGCTACCGCACCTTGCGGATCCGGATGGGCCCTTTGGCCGTGGCGGGATCCACCACCGAACCGCCCTGGGTGATCTCCACCTCGCCGGCATCAACCAGCCGCCGGGCGGCCCTGCGGGCAGGCTCCATTAGGTCGCGCCAATTCTCATCGCCCACAGCACGGGCAGCATCCGACGGGCAAATGGTGGACGTTGCAGCCCTGGCAGCCAAAAGGTCCAGGATGGTCGCTTCCAGCTGCCGGTCCACCCCGTCACCAGCGTCCTGCCCTCTTTCGCGCCGCCCCTGAATCATCCTGTGCACGGCTTTCAGAAAGTCCGCCGGGGCACGGCACGCTCGTACTGGGGCGCCCACTTAATGTCATGGCCCAGCTCGAAGGCCGCCCGCAGCCACCAGTGCGGATCCCGCAGGGCCGCCCTGGCGATAAAGACGCCGTCGGCCTGCCCGGTGGCAATGGCATGTTCGGCCTGGCCGGCGGAGGTCAGGAGGCCTACCGTTCCGGTGGGCACCCCTGCGTCCCTTCGGATGGCAGCAGAGAAGCCCGTCTGGTAACCGGGACCCGCCTTGATCTGCTGATGGGCAACGGCTCCCCCGCTGGAAACATCCACGAGGTCCACGCCGTGCTGAGCTGCCTCGCGTGCCAGCCGCACTGAAGCCGCGAGGTCCACTCCGCCGTCGGCCCAGTCACTGGCGGAGATCCTCAGGAGCAGGGGCATTGAGTCCGGAATGACAGCCCGCACGGCGTCAACCACGGCAAGCATCAGGCGGTTCCGTCCGGCCTCATCCCCGCCCCAGGCGTCAGTCCGCGTGTTGATCAGCGGGCTCTGGAACTGATGCAGGAGGTAGCCGTGCGCCCCGTGGATTTCCACCGTGTCGAAACCGGCATCAACAGCGCGGACAGCGGCGGCCGCGAAGTCGCTGACCACTCCGTCGATCTGCTTTCCGCTCATCACGGCGGGTTCGGCGTAGCCGTCAAACGCTGCCGGCGAGGGCCCCACAGTGGTCCACCCGCCGTCGGACTCCGGGACACTGCCGTGCTTGCCGGAGAAGGGCCAGTAGGTGGAGGCCTTCCGGCCCGCATGGGCCAACTGGACGCCGATTTTTGCCTCCGCCGCCCCGTGCCGGTGCACGAAGGACGTAATCCGCTGCCAGGCTTGGGCCTGGGCGTCGTTGTAGAGGCCGGCGTCACGGGGGCTGATCATGCCTTCGTGGTTGACGGCGGCAGCCTCGGTGAGGATCAATGCCGCGCCGCCGGCGGCGAAGGAACCCAGGTGCATCAGGTGCCAGTCGTTCGGAACGCCGGGCGCGGCGTCGGCCTCGCAACTGTACTGGCACATGGGCGATACCCAGCCCCGGTGCTGAAGCTCCAGTGAGCGGAGCTTCAGCGGCTCGAACAACGCAGACACTAGAAGAGCACCCTCGCGAGTGCCTGGCGGGCCTTGGCCACCCGCTCATCAGCGGCGCCCACCACATCGAAGAGCTCGAGCAGGCGGACCCGGGCGGTCTCGCGCTCCGGTCCGAAGTTCCTGCCAATGAAGCTGACCAGGCGGTTCAGAGCATCCTCCACATGACCGCCGGCAACGTCCAGGTCGGCGACGGCAAACTGTGCCTCCAGGTTGTCCGGCTCATTGGCCGCCTGCGCGCGCAGTGCTTCGCTGTCCTGGGCCGAGAGCGGCTGGAGGCGCGCCATCAGCTCCACCTGGGCCAGCCCCGCCTTCGCTTCGTGGTCGGCGGGCATCTCGTTCAGCGCCTGCCGGTACGCTTCTGCCGCTGCCGCATAATCGCCGGCTTCGATGGCGTCAAAAGCGGCCTGGTGCAGAGGCGGCAGCGGTGCCGGCTCCCCTTCCTGCGCAGCGCCGCCGCCAAGGCTTCCGGTCACGCCGTTTGCCGCCGCTACCTTCAGCAGTTCGTCAAAAAGGCTCCGGACCTGCTGTTCGTCCGCACCGCCCTGGAACAGCGGCACCGGCTGGCCCTTGAGTACCGCAACGGCAGTAGGCACGGCCTGCACCTGGAAGGCCTGGGCCAGCTGCGGGAACGCTTCGATGTCGGCGGCGCCGAGAACCAGCCGGCCGCCATAGCTGTTCACCACGCGTTCCAGGACGTCCAGCATGGTTGATGACTCGGGTGAGTAGGAAGCCCAGAGGGCGAAAACCACAGGCACCTGCGCGGACAACTCCACCAGTTGCTGGAAGTTGCCTTCGGTCACGTTGACTACCAGCTCGGGAGCGCCGGGCTGCGCTCCACCGGGTGCTTCCGGTCCCGACGGCGGCGCGGACGAGGCCGGGGCGGCCGGGCGCTGCTTCAGGGAGGAAAGGTCGACGGCGCCGCGCAAGTTAAGCAGGTTGGCAGCGGCAGGAGGGACTGGGCGGGAAGCTGGCGAACTCATGCTTTCCACTCTAGCCACTCCGGCCGCTGCCGGGGGTAATGCAGGTATGGCGTCTACTTGAAGCTGGCGCCCACCAGGCCGCGGGTGGCAGCCACAAGCTTCATGGGGTCGGTGGAGCCTGCCGGCGGAACGTATACCGCGACGGACTCGGCGAAGTTCAGGACCATGCCGGTGGTGGTTTCCTTGCCGCCGGCGAGAGCCGCGGCGTCGTCACCGATGGTGAGCTTGTCACCGGCAGCCTTCGGCGTTCCCTCGAAGCCGAAGTTGATCCGGCCCAGGACCAGCGCACCGCCGTCGGCAGTCCGGAACACCACCGTGCTTTCAGGAACCACCTTGTGGGTGAAGGAGAAGTTTCCGTTCTCGCCTGCCTTGACCACCTCGGCCTGGTAGGACAGCGTGTCCGCGATGTACGGCGAGGACTCACCCTCCACCAGTTTGTCCTTGAAAGCCGAATCGGCTGAGGTGAGGCGGTCGGCGAGGCCGGCCATGGCCTCTTCGGCGCTGTACAGCAGCCCGGTCTTGTCAGCGGCAGCAAGCGTTTCCGTACCGTCACGGTTGATGGTGGGGAAGGTGGTGCCCGGCTGCAGCGGATTCGTTTCCACCAGCTTGTAGTTCTCGCGCGGAGAAGCCTGGACGAGCGTCAGCAGCTGCGGCACAACGTTGCCCTCGCCCTGGGTCACGGCAAGGACGGAGCGGGGCCACTCGCGGTTGCTGGTGACCACGGTGGTAAGGAGCTTTGTGGAACGCACGGGCATGCGTGCCTCATAGGATCCCACCTGCGAGCGGATTTTGTAGTTCTGGGTCCGGACTTCAAGTTCTGTCCCGCCCACGCGGTCGGCCAGCTTGGAGGCATCCTTTGCTGCGTCACCGGCGTCCGCGGCGCTGGAGACCTGCTCCAGGATGCGCCGGAACTGGGCGTCCAGCAGAACCGGCGAACCGGACGGTTCCTGCGCGGCAGCCGAAGCCGTCGATGACGAACCCGGGGAAGGCTCAGGCGCCGGCGAAGTGGCGTTGGCGGCGGCGCCGGTTCCGGCCAC